>VBOY01000087.1:0-33735 GCA_005893295.1 Candidatus Eiseniibacteriota bacterium
CACGGTCTCGTAGTCCACCTCGAGGGTCCAGTACTCCTCGGCGACGAACGCCCGGATCGCGTCTTCGCGCTCGCAGATGAGACGCAGCGCCACGCTCTGCACGCGCCCGGCCGAGAGCCCGTAGCGCACCGTGCGCCACACGAATGGGCTCACCTTGTAGCCGACCAAGCGGTCGAGCACTCGCCGCGCTTGCTGGGCGTTGACCAGGTTCATGTCCAGCTCACGGGGTTGCGTGAGCGCCTGCTGCACCGCGCGCTGAGTGATCTCGTTGAAGGTGAGACGTTGAATCGGACGACGCACCCCCTTGAGGACGCTGCGCAAGTGCCAAGCGATCGCTTCACCCTCGCGGTCTGGGTCGGGGGCGAGGAAGATCCGATCCGCGGTCCGTGCCGCGGTCTTGATGCGCGACACCGCCTGGGTCTTGCCGCGGATCGGAACGTATTTGGGCTCGAAGCTGTTCTCGAGATCCACGCCGAGCTCGCTCTTGGGCAGGTCCATGATGTGACCGTTCGAAGCCAGCACCGAGAACCCGCGCCCGAGGAACTTGGTCAGGGTGCGCGATTTGGTCGGGGACTCGACGATGACGAGCGAGCGCGTCGCGCCGCCACCGTCCTTTCGGGCGGTCCCTCGGGTGGCGACGGTCGTCGTCTTGGACGCCCGGCCCCGGGATGCCCCGGCCGCCTTCTGGGGGGCCGACTTCCGTGCCGGGCGTAGAGCTCCCGCGGACTTGGCCGGGCTCGCCTTGGAGGTCCCGGTCTTGCGCCGGATCGTCACCTTCGCCGCCTTCACCGGCATGACCGGCCCTCCACCTGGGCCTCAGTGCGCCACATCGCCATCGCCATGACCCGATTCGAGTTCTCCATCGTTGGCGCGCAACGCCACCCGGACGGCCACTTCGCGCGCCAGATCCACACTCACCGGCCGCACGCCGCTCGCGGTTAGCCGATCGAGCACGCGCTCGAACTGCTCCGCATCGAGCGAGCCACGCCGCCTGAGATCGAGCAGGAAGCCCCACGCCTCGGGGCTCAACGAGTCTCGTTCCTCGGCGCTCAGGATGCGCTGCGCGCCCGGTCCCGGCGGATCGTCCACCGTCACCAGACCGACGCCCGGACCGGCCCCGGAGAGACTGCGCAGGGCGAGGATCGCCGCCTGCAGGTCCTCGGCGTTGAAGCCGCCCTCCTCGATCACTTCGGCCAAGGTCTCGAGCGCCAGCTCGTCGCCTTCGAGGAAGTCCTCGAGACGATCCGCCAGGGTCGACAGCAGCCGCTGCACGACTTCGCGGTCTCGCTCCTCGCTCATGTGCCGCTCCCCACGCCCTCGTCGATCAGCATGTGACACTTCTTGTACTTCTTGCCGCTCCCACACGGGCAGGGATCGTTGCGTCCGACACGCGGACCGCTGCGCACCGGCGCGATCCGCGGCGGGCGCGTTCCCTGGCCACGGCCCGCGCCGGCCGTCTCCTCCTCCTCCGAAGGCGCCTGCACGCTCCCGCCAAACGCTGCCGCGGCTTCGTGCTGAGTCACCATCGGGCGGGCGCGTGGCCGCGACTCGATCGCCCGCATCGCCTCGGGCACGAGCTGGACGCGGAACAGACGCTGGACGAAGTCCTCGTTCACCTCGGCGAGCAGGGTCTCGAACAACGTGAACGCCTCCTTCTTGTACTCGATCAGCGGGTCGCGCTGCCCGTAGGCGCGCAGACCGATACCCCCTTTGAGATGGTCCAACTCGTAGAGGTGATCCCGCCAGTGCTCGTCCAGGGTATAGAGGTAGAGGTGACGCTCCAGGTCGCGCAGCACCGGGGCCGTGAACTCCGCTTCGCGGATCCGGTAGGCCCGGACTCCCAGCTCGACCGCGCGCTCCTCGAGGTCCGAGTAGTCGTGCGCCTCGAGGTCGGCCGCGCGCGCCGGGGCCATGAGCAGGTACGAGAGGTCGTCGGCGAGCCCCTTCAGGTTCCACTCGTCGCGAGGCGCGGCCTCTCCGCCACTGCTCTTGGCGGCCCGGGTCCGCACAGCTTCCTCGATCGAGTCGAGCACGGTCTCGCTCATGTCCGTGCTCAGCAGCGCCTGGTTGCGCAGGTCGTAGACCAGGGTGCGCTGCTGGTTCATCACGTTATCGTACTCGAGGAGGTGCTTGCGGATGTCGAAGTTGTGCGCCTCCACTCGCTTCTGAGCACGCCCGATCGCACCCGTCACCAGCGGGTGCTCGATCACTTCGCCTTCCTGCACTCCCATCCGCTGCATCAGGCCCGAGATGCGCTCGCTCCCGAACAGGCGCATCAGGTCGTCTTCCAACGACAGGTAGAAGCGCGAGGAGCCGGGATCGCCTTGTCGTCCCGCGCGCCCGCGGAGCTGGCGGTCGATGCGCCGCGATTCGTGCCGCTCGGTGCCCAAGATGTGGAGCCCGCCGAGGTCCGCCACGCCTGCCCCGAGCTTGATGTCGGTGCCGCGGCCGGCCATGTTGGTCGCGATCGTGACCGCCTGGCGTTGCCCGGCCTGGGACACGATCTCGGCCTCCTGCTGGTGGTACTTGGCGTTCAGCACGTTGTGCTTGATACCGCGCCGCTTGAGCATGCGCGACAGCAACTCGCTCACCTCCACGCTGATCGTGCCCACCAACACCGGCTGGCCCTTCTCGTGCAGCGCCGCGATCTCCTCGATCACCGCGTTGTACTTCTCGCGCTTGGTGCGGTAGACGACGTCTTCGGCGTCCTCGCGGCACACCGGCTTGTGAGTCGGAATCACCGACACGTCGAGCTTGTAGATCTCCCAGAACTCCCGCGCCTCGGTCTCGGCCGTTCCGGTCATCCCCGCCAGCTTCTCGTACATGCGGAAGAAGTTCTGGAGCGTGATCGTCGCCAGCGTCTGGGTCTCGCCTTCGACCTTGACCCCCTCCTTGGCTTCGATCGCCTGATGGAGGCCCTCCGAGTACCGTCGCCCCGGCATCAAGCGCCCGGTGAACTCGTCCACGATCAGCACCTTGCCGTCCTGCACCACGTACTCGACATCCTTCTCGTACAAGGAGTAGGCCTTCAGCAGCGCCTGAATGTTGTGGATGCGCTCGTTCTTGGCGGCGTAGGCGCGGTAGATCTCGTCGCGCTCCTGCACCATGTCGGCGGGCGCCATCTCGGCTCGTCCCTCGAGCTCGCTCAGCTGCGCCGCCAGATCGGGAACCACGAAGCGGTCCGGATCCTGGGGCGACATCAGCTCGCGCCCCTTCTCGAGCAGATCGACGTTGCGTGCCTTCTCGTCGATCGCGTACAGCAGGTGGTCGTCGATCTCGTGGATGCGCTTGTCGCGCAGGTACTCCAGCTCGATCCCGGTGATGAGCTTCTTGAGCGCAGGCTGTTCGCTCACCAGCTTCATGAAGCGCTTGTGCTTGGGTGCGGCGCGCTCCACCTGGAGCAGCAGGATGCCGGCCTCCCGCTGCGTGTCGGGGTCCGCGAGCAGCCGCTCCGCTTCGCTCAGCCATCCGTTCACCAGCGACATCTGCGCTCGCACCACGCGCTCGACCAGGGGTTTCAGCTCGTCGAACGCCTGATCGCTGTGCTCCACCGGCCCCGAGATGATGAGGGGGGTTCGCGCCTCGTCGACCAGCACCCGGTGCTCGGGACGCACCGCCATGTTGTCGCGCAGGTAGTCGAAGCCGAACTCGTTGTTGGTCCCGTAGGTGATGTCGCACTCGTACTGAGCCCGGCGGGTCGGCGGATCCATCTGGTTCTGGATGCAGCCCACGGTCAGGCCGAGCCGCTTGTAGATCTCCCCCATCCATTCGCTGTCGCGCCGTGCCAGGTAGTCGTTGACCGTCACCAGGTGGGCGCCGCGGCCGGTGAGCGCGTTGAGGTAGAGGGGCATCGTCGCCACCAGGGTCTTGCCTTCGCCGGTGGCCATCTCGGCGATCCGTCCCTCGTGCAGCATGATGCCGCCGATCAGCTGGACGTCGTAGGGGACCATGTCCCAGGTGATCGGGATCCCCACCACGTGCCAGGCCTGGCCACAGAGCCGCCGGCAGGTCTCCTTGACCACCGCGAACGCGTCTCGACGCGCTTGCGCTCCGCGGGATCGTCGACGTCCTTCAAGACCTCGGCCAGGCGAGCCTTGAACTCCACGCTCTTGGCCGCGAGCCGCTCGTCGGAAAGGCTCGGCAAGGAGGCCACGAGCTGGTTGATCTGGCCCACGATCGGGCCGACCCGCTTGACCTCGCGGTCGTGTTTCGACCCGAACACGGACTTCAGCAGGGTTTCGAGCATCAGACCGAGGATAGAGGCGCTGTCAAGGCACCCTCGGGTTCACGCCTCGTGTGAAGCCTGAGCACGAGGCGTGCGAGGGAGCGACGAGTGAGTCGTATCTGCAAGATGCGTCGGAGCGAGGAGCGACCGAGCCGAGCAAGTGATCGGTCTTCGGACCCAGCCTTAAGCCGCCGCGCCGCAGCGCCAGGGAGGCAAAAAGGCGACGCGGCCCAATGCAGCGCATCGGGCCGCGCGGTGTCCGGGCGATCGACTTCAGACCTTGACCACGTTCGAGGCCTCCGTGCCCCGCTCACTGGACTTGATCTCGAACTCCACCTGCTCCCCTTCACGGAGGGTCCTGAAGCCATTGCCTTCGATGGCTGAGAAGTGGACGAACACGTCCTGCTGCCCCTCCGCGGAAATAAATCCGTAGCCCTTTTGGTCGTTGAACCATTTCACTGTGCCACGTGCCATGGGGATCCTCCCTGGCAGCCTAGAACCGAACAGAGCCCGGAGGCACGTCGGCTAGGGTGCGACCTTCCCGGTCCACGGTCAAGACTTTTGCGACCGGATGGTCACGCGGAGGCACGCATTCCTGATCCGGGCGGGCGGCGGCGGGCGCGCAGCCTGCCCCAACGCTTGCTCAGTTGCAGCGCCTGGGGATGATCGGGCTCGGCCTGCAGCACCAACGAGATCTGCTCGCCGGCCTGAACGACGTCGCCCAGCGCCTCCAGCGCGCGGGCGAGCTGGACGCGGGCGACGTGATAATCGGGATGGATCTCGAGCGCCCGGGCGAACGAGGACAGGGCTTCGTCGAGACGCCCCTCCTCCAACTCCGCGGTGCCGAGCAGGACATGGAGGTCGGCATAGTCATCGTGCTCCCGTAACGCGTCTCGCACGAGACGGGTCGCGGCCGCGGTCTTGCCCTCCTCCATGAGCTGCTGGAACTCGTGCGCCACTTCCTCACTGCCGGGCTCGGTCAGGTGGAGCGCCTGCCTGAGCAGCATGGCTGCCTCCTCCCAGTCCGCGTGCTCCAGGCTCTTGAGCCCCTGGCGAAACGCGCGGGGCCGCTCGACCCGATGCTGGTGGCCCAGCCTGCGCAGCGCCTCCAGGGCTTCTCCCAGTAAGCCCTCGCGGGCATCGAGCAGCGCGCGCTCGAGGCGTGCCGCCAGGTAGTCGGGATTGATGCGCAGCGCGGCGTCCAGCGAGCGGCGCGCTTCGGCCCGCTTCTGCCGAAGCAGCAGCACGCACGCCATTTGATAGTGGAGATCCGCGTATCCCGGGGCGGTGCGCAGCGCTTCGCCTAAGGCGTGCTCGGCGGATTCGAGGTCGCCCGCGGTCTCGGCCAGGCGGGCGATCTGTCCCAGCGCGTTGGCCACCATGGCGCGCCGCGGGGGCCCCGCGGGGGCTCGCTCCAGCGCCACCAGCGCTTCGTGGATCGCCTCCCCATGACGGCCCTCACGAGCCAGCGCCAGCGGGGCTTCGAAGGCGGAATCGTCGTCGAGCGGACGTGGAGTCACGTGGGCATCCCGAGCAGCTTCATCACGTAGCCCGAAACCAGGGGCACGCCGAGGTTGTCATCGAGAGGTATCGGCAGGAACTCGACCAGACTTGCGACCAAGGCGCCGGCCAGCGCCACGTTCCAGGTCAGGTGTCCGCTCCACGCCACGAAGGCCGCCCACGCCAGGCATGCGGCCAGCCCGGCGGCGGCGCCCTCGAGCGTCTTGCCGAAGAAACGCGTGCGCCCGAACGTCCGCCCCGCCAACCCGGCGATCCCGTCGCCGAGCACCGCGAAGCCAAGGGAGGCCGCCGCCACCGGCTGCGGGAACATCTCGAGCGCCAGCAATGCGGCGATCAGCAGGTAGGTCGAGCCGAGCAGGTTGAAGCGCTCGTGCTCGCGGATCATGCCGCCGAAGAAATCGCGGAACAGCCGTTGCACTCGGCGCTCGTGGATGCGCACCAGATCGATCAGGAGAGCGGTCAGGGCGAGCGCGATCGAGAACCAGCGCCACTCCGCCTTGCCGCGTGGCCACGGCAGCCATTCGTAGAGCATGCCGAGCGGCAGCAACAGGCAGCCGATGTGGATCGCCTTGCGCCGCGCCTCGTCGAGCCACGACGACGGAGCCACGCCGGGGGGCTCGTCGGGCCGAACGCTCACTCCCACTCGATCGTGGCGGGGGGCTTGCTCGTGCAGTCGTACACGACGCGATTCACTCCCCGCACCTCGTTGGCGATGCGGCTGGACGCGCGCGCCAGCAGCGAGGCGGGCAGGCGCGTCCAGTCGGCGGTCATGCCGTCCTCGCTGTGGACCGCGCGCAGCGCGATCACGCGCTCGTAGGAGCGCTCGTCGCCCTTGACCCCGACGGTCGACACCGGGAGCAGCACGGCGAACGCCTGCCAGGTGCGGTGATACCAATTGGACCGGCGCAGCTCCTCGATGAAGATCGCGTCCGCTTTGCGCAGGATCTCGAGGTCCGCGGCGTTCACCGCCCCGAGCGTGCGCACCGCGAGCCCGGGACCCGGGAACGGATGACGATCCACCAAGTGGTCCGGCAAGCCGAGGGCGCGACCCAAGGCTCGCACCTCGTCCTTGAACAGCAGACGCAGCGGCTCGATCAGCTTGAGGTTCATTCGCTCCGGCAAGCCACCGACGTTGTGGTGGGTCTTGATCACCTGCGCCCCGTGCCCGGCCGAGGCGCTCTCGATCACGTCGGGATAGAGGGTGCCCTGGGCCAGGAACTCCACCGGACCGTGCCGGCGCGCTTCCTCCTCGAACACCGCGATGAACTCGGCCCCGATGATCCGCCGCTTGCGCTCGGGGTCCGACACGCCGGCGAGCCGGTCGAGGAAGCGCGCCCGCGCGTCCACCACGGTGAGCTGGAGCCGGCGCTTCTCGCCCAGCTCGCGCGCGACCTCTTCGGCCTCGCCTAGGCGCAGTAAGCCGTGGTCGACCAGCACGCACTGCAGACGTCGCCCGACCGCGCGGTGACAGAGGGTCGCGACCACCGTGCTGTCGACTCCGCCCGACAGCCCGCAGACGATGTGCCCCTGCTTGACCCGGGCGCGGATGTCGGCCACCGCCTGCTCGAGAAAGCCCTTCATGCTCCAGCCTCCCTTCAAGCCGGCGATGCGGAACAGGAAGTTCTGGAGCACCCGTTTGCCGTACGTGGAATGCACCACCTCGGGATGGAACTGGATCAGGTGGAACGGCCGGCGTGCGTGACGGGCGGCGGCGAAGCGCGCGTTCGCGGTGTGGGCTACCGGGACCCAGCCCTCGCCCAAGGCCTGCACCTCGTCGCCGTGACTCATCCAGGCCCGGAACCGGCGCGGTACGCCGGCGAACAGCGGCGAGGGCCGATCCACCACGAACGTGGCGGTTCCGTATTCGGCGGCTGCCGCCTTGGCGACCTGCCCGCCGGTGAGTTGGGCGGTGACTTGGAAGCCATAGCAGATCCCGAGCAACGGCTTGTCGAGCGCGTAGATTCCGGCGTCGGGCAGCGGCGCCTCGGCGCGGTAGCCGCTCGCCGGCGAGCCGGATAGGATGAGCGCGCTCGGGTCACGGGCGGCGATCTCGGACGCCGAGGTCGTCCCCGGGACGATCTCCGAGAACACCCCCGCCTCGCGCACCCGGCGCGCGATGAGCTGGGTGTACTGCGAGCCGAAATCGAGGATCAACACGCGCTCGCGGGCGGTGCGACCCCCGCGGCGGCGGGCCTGTCGCGCACCCGACTCCATCGCCACCGTCATCTCCCTCTCCCCTTACCGCTCCCAGCTAATGGCGAAACACTCGGCGGTCGGTGAACATCATGGCGATTCCGCGCTCGTCACAAGCGGCGATCACCTCGGGATCGCGCACCGAGCCTCCGGGCTGAACCACCGCCGTCACGCCGGCCTCGGCGGCGTGGACGATGTTGTCCGCGAACGGGAAGAATCCGTCCGAGGCCAACCCCGCCCCGCGAACGTCGTGGCCGGCGCGCCTCGCCTTCAGCAACGCCACGTCCACGGCATCGACCCGACTGGTCTGGCCGGAACCCAGCCCGATCAGTCCGGATCCACGGGCGATCGCGACCGCGTTCGAGCGCGCCCACGTGACCACGGTCCAGGCGAAGCGTAGGGCCTCGCTCTCCGCCTGCTCGGGGGTGCGACGCGTCACGCAGCGCCAGGGCGGGGCTGGCTCGGTCTCTTCGCGCTGGAGCAACCCCCAAGGCCCGACGAGCCTCACCGCCCAGGGCACGGGCGCCGCAAGGTCCTCTCCCGCAATCCGTATCAGCCGCAGGTTCTTCTTCTGCTCGAGGAGCTCTTCGGCCTCTGGCGCGAACTCGGGTGCCGCCACGCATTCCACGAACTGCGTCGCCAGCGCGCGCGCCGTCAAGGGATCGAGCGGGCGGTTGAACGCCACCACGCCTCCGAAGGCCGACTGCTCGTCGCCCTTCAGAGCCGTCTGGTAGGCCTCCGCCAATGAAGGCGCCGAAGCCGCCCCGCACGGCTCGTTGTGCTTGACGATCACGCAGGCCGGCTCGTCGAGCGCCGAGCACATGGAGGTGGCGGCGTGGAGATCCAACAGATTGTTGTAGGAAAGCTCCTTTCCTTCACGTTGTGGATGAAGCGCGCCTCGGGCCCCAGCTCGCGCATAGAGTGCGGCCGGCTGGTGGGGGTTCTCGCCGTAGCGCAGCCCACGCACTCGCTCGAGCACCTCGACGTGGATCGCTGGCAGCGCCTCCTCGCCCTTCGCGGCGCGGCGCGCCAAATCGGCGGCGATCGCGGCATCGTAGCGGGCGGTCCGGGCGAAGGTCTCGAGCGCCCAGCCGCGACGCTGCGCCCGCGTGGGGCCACCCTCGCGCAGGGCCGCCAGCACCTCGGCATAGCGCGCCGGATGATGGACGACGATCACGTCGGTGAAGTTCTTGGCAGCGGCGCGCAGCAGGGCCACCCCACCGATGTCGATCTCCTCGATCGCCCCCGGTTCGTCGAGCGATCCGGCCCGCTCCTCGAACGGATACAGGGTGACGGCCACCAGATCGATGGGCTCGACGCCGCGCTCGGCCAACGCCCTGAGATCGTCCGGCTCATCGCGGCGCGCCAGGATCGGCCCATGAACGTGCGGATGGAGCGTCTTCACGCGACCACCGAGCAACTCCGGGAATCCGGTCCACGCCTCGACCGTCGTCACCGGCACTCCGGCGCGCTCGAGATGGCCCGCCGTCCCACCCGAGGCGAGAATGCGCGTATTGCGCTCGGAAAGCGCGCGGGCGAACTCGACCGCGCCGCTCTTGTCCGACAGCGAGAGCAGCGCGGCGCGAGGCCAACTCACGGCAGGCGGCGCGGCCCGGGGCGTCCTGGGGTCCGGCCCTCGCGCCCACAGCGGGTGATCCGGCGATCCTTCATCGCGCCGCTCCGGTGAGCCGGCGCATCGCCTCGAGGTAGCGTTCGCTGGTGCGGCGCACCACGTCGTCGGGAAGCGCCGGGGCCGGCGGCTCGTGGTTCCAGCCCGAGCGGTCGAGCCAATCGCGCACCAGCTGCTTGTCGAACGATTCCAGCCGGCCAGCCTCGTACGCGGCGCGGTCCCAGTAACGCGAGGAGTCGGGCGACAACACCTCGTCGATCAAGGTCAGCGTCCCGTCCACCAGGCCGAACTCGAGCTTGGTGTCGGCCAGCACCAGCCCGCGATCCCAGGCCCAGCGGCGGGCCTCATTGTAGATCGCCACGCTGCGCGCGCTCAGCGCCTCGGCGGTGGCGCGCCCGATGCGCGCGACCAGCTCCTCGAAGGTGATGTTCTGGTCGTGGCCGGACTCTTCCTTGGTGGCCGGCGTGAAGATCGGCGGATCGAGCCGCGAACCGTCGGTGAGCCCCGGCTTGAGCCGGATCCCGCACACCAACCCTCCCTCCTGGTATTCCCGGAAGCCCGAGCCGGTGAGGTACCCGCGCACCACGCACTCGATGTCGATTCGCTTTGCGCGGCGCACCAGCATGCTGCGCCCTTCGAGAAGCGGAGCGTGGCTCGGGAACGGAGCCGGATAGTGGCGCGGCAGGTCGCTCACGAAATGGTGCGGCTTGGCACTCGCCAAGATCTGGAACCAGAAGCTCGAGAGGTGCGTCAGGACCTGCCCCTTGGCGGGGATCGGGGTCGGCAGCACGCTGTCGTACGCGGACAGCCGATCGCTCGCCACGATCACCAGGTGGTCGGGGCCGGCCTCGTACACCGAGCGCACCTTGCCCCGCCGCCAGGGCCTGAGTCCAGGCAGCTCGATCTGCGCGATTGCTTGCACGGCACTCAACATACTGGTCTCCTCGGCTCGAGCGGAAACGCCGATCGCCGCGGCGCCACGCGTATCATCCTGCCGCCCGGGCCGCCACGCGTGGGGCCGTGAAGGTCGAAGATACGAACTCCGGCAAGGCCCCGATGCCACGAATCGTCGCGACCCCTTGAGGCGCGTAGTCGCCGTAGGGATCGATCAGAACGAACCGCATGCCGGCCATGCGAGCGCCCACTTCGTCCACCGAGCGGATGTCACCGACGAACAACGCTCGCTCCGGGCTCACGCCGAGCCGCTCCAAGGCCGTGCCGAAGATGCGCGGGTCGGGCTTTTCCACGCCCTCCAGGTGCGAGTCGAGCACGAACTCCACGCCGCCCAGCAACCCGCAGCGCGCGAGCAGGGCTTCGGCGCGGCCATCGGAGTTCGAGACCACCGCGCACCGGAGGCCCATCTCGGCCACCGCGGCCAGCGCTTCCTTGGCTCCTTCGGCCGGGCGTGTCCACAGACCGCTGGTCCGGTCGCGCGCCAGCAGCCGCACGATCGCCGGGCCGATCATGTAGTGTGGCAGACCGGCGGCACTCAGCATGCCCCCGAGGTAGGCGCGAACGTCGCCGGACGCCCCGAGCGGTTGCGCCACGACGTCCTTCTGCCCGCGACTCCGGTCATATCGGCGACGTCCCTCGATCTCGCCGCGCCTCAGGGCCTCGACCTCGACGCGCGCCCCGAGCTGGGTGATCGCCATCGCCATCCACTCGAAATCGAGCCGCACCAGCGTGCCACCGGCATCGAACAGCACGGCGTCGAGCGCCGGCAGCTCGGTCGGGGTCCCGATCGATCGCGGGGCACTCACGCGGATCTCCCGAGTGGGGCGGGCTCGAAGCTGAGCCGGCGCCCTTCGCGGCGCCACGGCTCGCTCAGCACGCGTCGCACCGCCCAAGGATAGAGCCGGTGCTCGGCATCGTGGATGCGCGCCTCGAGCGACTCCAGCGTGTCCTCGTCGCGCACCTCGACCGCCGACTGGGCGATGATCGGCCCGGCATCGAGGGACTCGTCCACCAGGTGCACCGTGCAGCCGGTGACGCGCGCGCCGTGCGCCCATGCTTGGCGGATGGCGTCGATCCCCGGAAACGCCGGCAACAGCGAGGGATGGATGTTCAGGATCCGGTCTGGAAACGCGGAGAGGAAGGTGACGTGGAGGCGGCGCATGAAGCCCGCGAGCAGCACGAACTCGGCTCCGCGCTGGCGCAGCGCCTCGACCCAGGCCCCCTCGTCCTCGATGCGGGTGCGCCATCTGCGGCCGGCATCGAGCGGCAGCGCTTCGATGCCGAGCCGGCGCGCGCGGGCGAGCGCGGGCGCGTCGGGCCGGTCACTCACCAGAGCGACGACGCGACCACCCAACTCCCCGCGGCGCGAGGACGCAACGAGCGCCTCGAAGTTGGTTCCCTGCCCGGAGGCGAACACGGCGAGCGCACGCATGGATGATGGCGTAGCCACACCGCAATCTACCAGCGAGGCTCGGGGCGGGCAAGTGGAGCGGCCCGCGCTGGAGCAGCCCGCGCGCCTGTCGCCTCGGGCGTGGGCGCGCGCTCACGATTCCACGCGGACGCTCGCTGCCACGGGACCACCCGAGCGCGGTCGGGTCCGAGCTCGAGCCACACCGCTCCTTCGCGATCCGTGCGATGGACCGCGGCCCCGCTGGCGACGAGCCTCGCGATCGCACCCTCGTCGGGGTGGCCAAACGGGTTGCGGCGCCCGCACGAAACCACGGCGTCGTGGAAGCACATGTGGAAGAGGAACGCGCGGCCGCTCGAGGACCGAGCGCCGTGGTGCGCCACCTTGAGCACGGCCACATGAGGGGCGATCTCGAGCGCGGCTTCCGCCGCGCTGTCGACGTCGGCGGCGAGGAGAGCTCGCGCGGCACCCTCTCCCACCTCGAGCACGAGCGAGCCCAGGTTGGGATTCGGGTTTGCGAACGCGGTGTCGTGCGGGGGCCAGGCGACCAGGATGCGCGGGCGTTCGGCAAGCACCTGGCCCCGCGCCACGAGGCGGGCGTGATAGCGCGCCCCGGGGCCCGGGAGACCGGGCAGCGCGGCTGGAGCGAAGCGCTGTCGCACCGGTAGCCCCCGCAGCACGGCATCCGCCCCACCGGTGTGGTCGATGTGGTCGTGGGTGAGCACCAGTCCCTCGAGCTGCCTGACGCCGGCCCAGCGCAGAAACGGCAGCACCACTTGAACGCCCGCGTCGGAACGTGGTGAGCGCGGCCCAGTGTCGACCAGCCACCATCCGCGCTCGAAGCCGAGCGCCAGCGCGTCGCCCTGCCCGACGTCGAGAGCCACCAGCCACCAGCGGCCCGGGGGTGGACGCAGCGGGCATGCGGTGATCGCCAGGGCCACCGCGAGCGCGACGGCGATCGCTCCGCCGAGCAGCGCGGCCACGCGCGGCCTCGACCACGGGCCCTTGCCTTCGATATGGCGCGGCCCCAGGGCCGTGGCCACGAGCAACAGAGCTCCGGCTCCCGTGAGCCACACCAGGATCGGGTCGTGGCCCACCGGGAGCAGGGCGAGGGGGGCTCGTGCGGCTGCTTCGGCCACGGCCCGCAAGGCCGATGCCAGAACTTCGCAGGCACCGAGCGCCCAGTGTCCGAGCCCCGGAGCCAGCGCCTCGAGGCCCACCCCCAGCCAGGCCGCGGCGAGCAACAACCCGCTGATCGGCACCGCGAGGAGATTCGCGGCCAGCGTCGTCCAGGGAAGCGACGAGAACCGAGCGACTAGGAGAGGCAGCGCAGCGAGCTGGGCCGCGAGCGTCGGCACCAGGGGTGCGCAGAACCAGGCGAGCCGGGGCCGTCTCCCTCGAGTGAGCGCGCGGGTGAGCCCTGCCCCCACCGTGATCAAGCCGAGGGTCGCGGCGCAGGAGAGCTGGAATCCCAGGTCGTCGGCCCACCCCGGCGCCCAGGCGAGCAGTGCGAGCGTGCCGACCGCCAGCGCCTGCAGCGGATCGAGGGGGCGCTCGAGCCAGCGTGCCCATCCGCACAAGATCTCGGTGGCCACCGCTCGCATGAGCGACGGCAGTGGCCCCGCGATCGCCGCGTAGAACATCGCGCACGCGGCCCCGGCGACCGCGCGAGCGCGCACGCCGCCACCCGCGACGGCGATCACGCGGCGAGCCAGCTCGGCGAGCCACGCCACGTGAAGCCCCGAAAGCGCCAGGAGGTGCGTGAGTCCCGCGGCTTGGAGCTCGGCGCCCAGCTCCGGTGTGAGTCGCGAACGATCGCCCACCACGAGCGGCGTTACCAGCTCGCGCGCCTCGGGCGTGAGCGCTCGCTCGAAGCAGTGTTCGATCGCGCGGCGCCAGCGGCTGGCCGTGGCGCGCGGCGCGGCGAACGAGCCAGGCGCGAGCCGGCGCACGATCAAGGCTCGCCCCTGCGCCACGATCCCGTCGGCGTGTGCGGAGCGCCGCGGCGAGCCACCACCCGGGTTGCGGGCCAGCGCGGGCTCGTCGAGCGTGGCGAGCAGCTCCGCGCGATCGCCCCACTCGACGTCGCACGCCGGCGGCAGTCGCACGCGGACGCGGGCGCCCGGCGGCACCGACCCCAAGGGACGGTCGACCTCGACCACGGCAAGCGGCTCGTCGGCCTCGCGCCACGGATGATCCACGATCCGTCCCGCGTTCCACCGAGGAGCGGGATCACCGTCGAGATCGGCCGCGGATCGGGTGAGCCATGCTTCGCCCGCCCCTCCACGGGCGATGCCGGCGAGCGCCATGGAGGAGACCAGCAGAGCGATGCCGAAACGGCCGCGTGCGCGCGCTCCGACGACGCCGAGGGGCACGGCAAGCACCACCCCCACCGCTGCCACGGCCGGGTCGAGGCGCCGGCCCACCAGGATTCCAAGCCACAGTGATGCCGCGAGCAGCACCGCGCTCCGACCACCCATGGAGGCGGGCCATCGCGAGAGTCGTGCCGGGGCGCGATGCCCGCGCGCGGCCACGCGACATCGACGGGGAGCGCCGTCAGGTACCCAGCCGTGTTCACGGCGTGGACGCGCGCGACACCTCGGGGTCGGCCTGTCCCCGATCCTGAGGCCCTACGACCTGCGGCCATGGGCCGCCTACGGCGCCTTGGGCTTCTCCGCCCTCATGCTCTGGATCTCGGTGAAGTACTCGTCGCCCTGGCCGGTCAGCGCGCTCACGTAATACGCGGTCTTCCCGTTCGAGCCGAACATCAAGCTCGGGAAGGCGATGGCGCCGGCGGCCCCCGCCCCCTCGGCCTCGAGCAGCGACATCGGATAGCGGCGCCACCGGCCGTCGGGCGCGCGCACGTTGAGCCACATCTCGCGCAGGTCGTTGGACGCCACGTTCTCGAGCGCCGCCGAGATCACGACCGGTTGCTCGGCGGGGATCTGCGCCGGGGCCCGCAGCACCAGGCGGGGCGTCGGCGTGTCGAGACCGAACTCGAAGGTCGCGAAGCGCTGATTCCCGCCCGGGAGATCGATCACCTGCACCGGGGCTTCCTCGCCCTGGAAGGAGACGCGCACGCTGTGCGGTCCGCGCGGGAGCTCCAGCGTGATCGGTGTGGCGCCGCGCGGCTGGCCGTCCAACCACACGCGGGCGCCCTGAAGCGGCTTCGTTTCGCCGTCTTCGGCCCGGGTGGCGCGGATTTGGATCAAGCCGGTCGCCGGCGACTGGAGCGGTCGCGTGAAGATCTGCCGCTGCTCGTGCACCTTGATCTCGACGGTCTGCCCCCACGACGCCATGCCGGGCCCCGAGAAGCGCACCTCGTGCGCCCCCGGAGCGAGCCCTTCGACCCGAACCGGAGCGAAGCCGCGCGCCTCCCCGTCCACCGCGACCGCGATCACAGCGTCGGGATCGGGCGACACGATCTCGAGCGAGCCATCGAGCTGCGCTTCGAGGCGCGAGCGCTCGCGCTTCGTTCCGTGGACGGTATAGCTCGCGGCTCCCAAGTCCAAGAAGGACAGCGTCACCTGATGGGTGCCCGCCGCGAGATCGATTTCGGCCGGCGTGCGAAGCCCCAGGCTCGCGCCGTCGACCGCGATCGAGGCTCCGCTCGGCTTGCTCGCGATCGCGAGATCGAAGCGGGGCCCGCCGAGCCCGAGGGCTCGCCACGTGGCCACCAATGGATTCGGACGACCCCCCTGGGAGGAACCGAGCAGCCAGCCGATCGCGAACAGGCCCAGCAGCAGCCCCGACAGGACCCACCAAGTGCCCCTCTTAAGGAGTGGCTTTCGAGTTTCCTCGACCACCGGCCAGGCGCGCCTCGGCGCGGGGGCGGCGGTGCGCTCCGGAAGCTCCTCCGCCAGGAACGATGGAACCGGTGCGGACGCGGCGCCCTCGACGATCGGCGTCGTGGGCACCTCGGTGGTCGGAGCGACCGCCTCGATCTCTTTTGCGGCTTCGGCCGCGGAGGCCCCCGCCGCTACCCGCTCGATCCCCGGCGCAGGCGGCAGTCGGATGGCTCGCGGGTCGTCCAGCGGCTCGAACGAGTCCTGCGGGATGGGCGTCGGCTCGGGCGGACTGGATGGCCACCGAATCGACTCGGGCTCGGCGGCACCCGCCGAAGGATGGCTGGGCTCGGGCGTGGGTGGGATTCGATCGGGAACGCCGGGGGGTAGCTCGATCCACCAGGGCGGCCCCGCTGGAGCGTCGTCGACCAGGGGGGGTGCTTCGAGAGCCTCCTCCGCGAGCGGCGCGCTCGCTTCGCGCTCGGGCGGCGCTTCGTCGGGAGGCGCCGGCACAGGAGCCTCCCGTTCGGACGGCGGATGCGCCGCCGCGCGCGAAGCCCCGAGCGCGCGCTCGAGCCAGCGCGCGACTCCGATCGACGGGCTCTCGAATCTCTGGGGCGCGGGCATCAACGGCTCTCCTCCGCGGGCCGGTGTCGCAGGCGTGTCGTGCTCGACTTCCGACTCGAGCGGTTCCTCGGACGTCTCGGTCTCCACCGGCAGCTCGAGCGGCCCGGTCTGGAGCGTCCCCGCCCCCACGCCCAGGTCGAACGGTGACAGGTCGGTCGCTCGCGTCTCGGCGATCGGATCGTGCGGCTGCTCGATCTCGACGACCTCCTCCTCGGTGGTCGCCTCGACTCCCGCCCAGCGAACCTCGAGCGTCGGCTCTCTCCCGCCGGCGGCACGCGCGAGAGCGGGGAACGTGAAACGCACTTCCACGCGCGGCCCAGCTTCCACGCTCCAGGCGCGCGCCTCGCGGCCGGCTTCGTCGCGCACCGAAACCCAGCGGATGTCGATCGGCTCGCCATTCAGCTCGACTCGAGCCTCGATGTCTCCGACCCATCCGAAGCCCACCTCCCCCCCCGCGCTCGCGATCGCCAGCGAGCCGGGTGCGTGGCTTTCGTCGCGATTCCACAGCGCCGCATGGGAGAACAGGAGGCCGAGCAGGGCGTGGTGCAGAAGTGCGGGGATCGGCCTTAGAACCGGGTCGTCGAAGGCTCCACCGCGGGCGGCCTCGATGATGTCCCTGAGCCAGCCGGCGGTCTCTTCGGCCGTGAAATCCTCGGGGAGACCGAGGACGCGGAGCTCGAGGCCCGGCACGGACGCGTGAGCGGTCAGGAGTTCGCCGGTGTCGCGGGCCGAAACTTCCCAGTGGACCGAGGCATCTTCGATTGCGGGCGACATCGTGATGGGGCTCCCTCCCCGAATCACTCCCAACCATCTGGCGGCAGCAAGCTATCTAAGGATGGCGCAAGTGTCAATCCACGACCGGCTTGTGGCATGCGCCTTGCCTTCACAGGTATACTGAAAAGGTCTCTGGACCGCCTTCCCCGCTCCAGCACCATGCAACGTGGGGGGCACACCAGAACAGGATTGCAACTTGCATGCATTCTCTGTAGGTTGCCGCGGACTCTACCGCCTCAGGGATGGCCCTACCGACAGGAGAAGGATATGCCGGTTCGCGCCCTTACCCGGGCGGCTTTCGTAACCGCCTCCATGATGATGATGTCCGCCGCCCCGGCCATGGCACAGTTGTTCTCGCCCGGGTTGGTCGCCGTCGTCACCGCTGCCGACTCGCTGTCTCCCGGGGCCCGGGCGCTCGCCGCCGGGCGTGCCGCCCATCAAGCAGCCTGGTCGCAACGCCAGGCAGGCGACTACGCGACAGCCGTCCAGACGATCGAGAACGGCCTGTCTGTCATTTCGAAAGCCCTGGAGCTGGACCTCGACGCCTCCACCCGGCGGGACCTGGTGGAGCTTCAGTCCCGGCTCCAGGGCCTGCGCGATGCGGCCCGGCACGGGTTGCCCTCTGACACTCCCAAGTCGACGTCCGACTCGCCCAAGCCGCCGTCCGCCGCGCCCAGTGCGGCGCCCCGGCGGCCGAGGGCCTCGAGCCGCAATTCAACGCGGAGGTCTACCGGTACATCGAGTACTTCACCGGCGCCGGTCGCTCGGTGTTCGAGCGCTGGCTGAGGCGCTCGGGCCGCTACATGGCCCTGTTCCGTGAGGTGCTCCAGAAGGAAGGACTGCCGCCGGACCTGGTCCACCTGGTCTTCGTGGAGAGCGGTTTCAACCTGCATGCGCGCTCGTCGTCGGCCGCGGTCGGGCCGTGGCAGTTCTTGCGCTCGACCGGGCGTCTGTTCGGCCTGACCGTCAACCAATGGGTGGACGAGCGCAAGGATCCGGAGAAGTCCACCGTGGCGGCGGCCCGCTACCTGAAGCACCTCTACACGATCTTCAACGACTGGCCACTCACGCTCGCTTCCTACAACGCCGGCGAGGGCACCATCCTGAGGGCCATCAAGCGACAGGGAACCACCAACTACTGGGATTTGAGGCTGCCGCGCCAAACCGAGGACTACGTTCCCCAGTTCATGGCGGTGCTGGCGATCTCGCGGGATCCGAGCAAGTACGGGTTCGACGACGTCGAGCTCGACGATCCGATGAACTTCGACGAGATCGCGCTGCGCGGCTCGGTGGACTTGAGGGCGATCGCGCGCCTCTCCGAGTGCAGCCCCGACGAGCTGCGCGACCTGAACCCCGCCGTGCTGCGACATGCGGCACCGGGGAGTGACGGCCTCACCATGTTGCGCGTGCCCAAGGGCAAGGGCCAGGTCATCATGACCAAGCTCCAGGATGGTGTGGCGGTCCCCGCCGTGGACCTGACCGTGCGGCATCGGGTGCGCCGCGGCGAAACCTTGCAGGGAATCGCGAACCAGTACCACGTCGACGCCGCGCGGCTGGCGCGTGCAAACGGCATCGGTCGCAAGCACCCGTTGCGTCGCGGCTCGGTGCTCACGGTTCGCTCGAGCTTCACTGGCAAGGTGGCGCTCGCCGATTTGGAGCCAGGCGACCCGCGCGGATCGACGCGCTACGTGCCGACCCGCGACATCAGGGTGCCGAGGACGACGCTCAACGCGGCGTCCGACGCCGAGGGCCGCGTGACCCACGTCGTGCGCCGCGGCGAGACGCTCGCCTCGATTGCCGCGCAGTACGATGTCTCGCCCGAGGACGTTCGGCGCTGGAACCATCTGTCGATCTCGAAGCTGCGACGCGGAACCCGCCTCAAGATCCGCACCGGCGATGCGGCGATCGCTTCGCCCAAGGTGCTCACGAGCGACAGCCTGCAGATCGCGGCGCTCCCGGCGGCACGGCCGGCCTCGAGCCGGCGCACGGTCGTGGTTCAGCGCGGGGAGACACTGGGGGTGATCGCGCGGCGCCATGGCACGACGATCACGGCGTTGAAGCGCGCGAATCGGCTGGATGGCACCGTGATCCGCACCGGGCAGCGGCTGAAGATCCCGGCGTAGGGTTCGAACGCAGGCGCCTCAGTGCTCCGGGTCGGGGCCGTGGATGACACCGCCCGCCGGGACGTCGCCGCTGAAGTCGTCCACCGTGACGTGTGCGCCAATCCGCGTGTTGCGACCCACCGTCACCTGCTCCGGTAGATGCGCTCCCTTGCCGACCACCAGCAGGCCGTTCGACAAGTGCTCCGGGCAGGCGCGCCCCGGCGTGGATGCTTCGCCCCAACCGATCCGGCCCCCCGCGCCCACCACCACTTCCTTGTCGAGGATCGCGCGATCGATCGCCGCCCCCTTCCCCACCGTGGTGTCGTGCATCAGGATGCTGTCGGTCACCGTCGCGCCTCGTAACACGGTGACACCGGGGAACAGCACGGAGCGGACCACTCGGCCGGCAACCCGGCAGCCGTTGGCGATCAGGCTGCGCTCGGCGCGGCCGCCCGCCTCGAAGCGCACCGGCGGCCGATCCGCGCTCTGGGTGTGGATCACCCACTCCGGATCCCTCAGGTCGAGGGGCGGTTGGTCGGAGAGCAGCGCCAGGTTCGTGTCGTAGTAGGAGTCGAGAGTTCCGACGTCCTGCCAATAGCCCTGGAACCGGTACGCGTACACCGCTTCGCCGCGCTCGACGAGGCGAGGCAGCAGATCGCGGCCGAAGTCGTGACGGGAGTCGGATCGCTCGGCATCCTCGACCAGCCATTGCGTGAACGCGGCGCGATCGAACAAGTACACGCCCATCGACGCCAGGCGTGACTGCGCCCGTCGCGGCTTCTCTTGGAAGCCGACCACGCGACCACGCGCGTCGGTCTCGAGGATGCCGAACGACTGCACCGCCTCCTCGGGCACCTCGGTGACCGCCACCGTGGCCGAGGCGTGGTTCGCTTGGTGGAAGGCGTAGAGCAGGTTGTAGTTCATCTTGTAGACGTGGTCCCCGGAGAGCACCAGCACGTGCTCGGCGCGGCGCGGGCGCAGGTGGACCAGGTTGCGATAGATGGCGTCCGCCGTGCCCTGGTACCAATCGCTGGTGACCGAGCCTAGCGATGGCTGGAGCAGCTGCACGCCTCCACGGGTACGGTCCAGATCCCACGGCCGGCCGATGCCGATGTGCCGATGGAGCGAGGTCGGGTGGTACTGGGTCAACACGCCGACGTCGTAGATCCCCGAGTTGACGCAGTTGGAAAGCGTGAAGTCGATGATCCGGTACTTGCCCCCGAACGGCACCGCGGGCTTGGCGCGCCGCTCCGAGAGCAGGCACAGCCGGGTACCCAGGCCACCCGCGAGCACGAACGCGTAGCGGCCGCTCATCGCAGGTCCGCGTGCGCCGGGTGGTCGGCGACGCGAGCGCCGGCGCGGATCTGATTCTCGACGAAGTCCTCGGGCCCGGTGCCGACCCCCAGCACCGCGCCCCGCCCGACCCGCGCCCGCTCGGGCACGAACGCGTACTTGCCGGCCAACGTGAGGCTCGCGACCACACCATCTCCGCGCGGATCCGCCCCGGAGCCCACCACTGCCTCACGACCGACCCGCACGAACTTGTCGAGGATCGCGCGTTCCACTCGTGCTCCCCTGAGGATCCGCGTGTCCTGCATCACCACCGAGTCCACCACCGTGGCCTCGGCCTCGACCTCCACCCCCGGGAACAGGATCGAGCGACATACGCGTCCTGCCACCCTGCAGCCGTTGGCGACCAAGCTGTCTTCCACCTCGGCGCCGGTCAGCATCAGCACCGGCGGGCGTTCCTCGTCGCGCGTCAAGATCGGCCAGCGCGCGTCGTGCAGATGGAGGCGCGGCTCGGGCGCCACGAGATCGAGGTTGGCGCGGTAGTAGGACTCGAGCGTGCCCACGTCGTCCCAGTAGCCTTCGAATTCGTGCGCGAACACGCGCTCGCCCTCTTCGACCAACGGGCGCAGCACGTCGAGCACGAGATCGACCGGATGGCCGCGCAGGCACTCGGCCAACACCTCCGACTCGAACAGGTAGATGCCCATCGAGGCGAGCCGCGCCGAGGTGGTCTTGGGCTTCTCCTCGAGCTGCCGCACCCGGCCGGCGCGATCCACGGTGACCATGCCGAAGCGCTGTCGCTCGCCCGGTGGCACCGCGGTGACCGCGAGCGTCACCGCTGCCGCCCGCGCCTCGTGGGCGCGAAACAGATCCCGGTAATCCATCTTGTAGACGTGGTCGCCCGATAGCACCAGCACTTGGGCGGCGTGGCTGGCCATGATCGCGTCGGTGTTCTGGGCGAGGGCGTCGGCGGTGCCGCGGTACCAGCCGGCGTGCTCACGGGTGAGAAATGGCTGCAGGATCTCGACCCCACCGCCGCGCCGGTCGAGATCCCAGAGCCGACCCGAGCCGAGGTGGTCGTGCAGCGAGGTGGGTGCGTGCTGGGTGAGGACGCTGACGCGCTCGATCTCGGAGTGGCAACAGTTGCTGAGCACGAAGTCGACGATCCGGTACTTGCCACCGAACGGAATCGCGCTCACCGCGCGCTCGGCCGAAAGCACGCTGAGCCGGTCGCCGCTGCCGCCCGACAGCACCAGCGCCATCGCGTGTCGCACACCACTCTCCTTCGAGGACGGCGAGTCCCTACCAGGAGTAGGACGCCGAAACCAGCTGGGTGGCGTCCAGATTCTGATCGCCCGAGAAGCCTTCCGCGTCGGACGCCAGGAAGCGGTGCAGCGCGGCGGCGTAGTCGACGCCCACGTGCTTGTAGCGCAGGCCCGCCCCGAACGCGAGGTCCTTGCCGTTCACCCCCGATCGCAGTGCGAGCACGCTGCGATACCAGTACTCGAGACCGGTTCTGAGATCGGCGGTGACGGATCCGAGCTTGAGCTGGCTGTCGAGCTTGCGATTCTCGAAGCCCCAGGCCAGGTCCAGCGCCCAGGTCAGGGCATGGCGCTCGGCCGGATAGAAGTTGAACGAAGCGCCGGTGTCGAGGGTGGGAACGATCAGCTCCCGCGATCCGTTGCTCCACGCCAGGTAGGTGGTCGTGAGATCGTGCACCACCGCGCCGATCGTCACCGCATCGGTGGGCATGAAGAGCCCGCCCAGATCTACGCCGGCGCCAAACGACGTCACGTGATCCCCGGGCACGATATCCGGCAGGCTCTGGCGGATGAACTTCACGTTGCCGCCGAAGGCCCAGTGGGGGCCGCGTTGGCGTGCGAACGAGACCAGCAGCGCCATGTCGCTGGCGCTCGCGCGATAGAGCCCCACGTCGAGCAGTCGCTCGCCGGGCTCCCAGATCCCGTCCAGGTTGCCGGGATCGTTGGTGGTGATGTCGTTGTCGAGCCCGCCGTCCACGAATTGCAGCTTGGGATCGCCCGGGCGCAGCGTGAGCGGGATGTCATCGACCGCGACACGGATCAGCCCCAGACCGACAGCGGACTTGCGGCCGGTTGGGCCGCCGAGCGGAAACACCGCCCCGAGGTAGTCCTGGATCACCAGGCTGCCGAACTTCTCCGAGTGCTGCGGTAGCACCTCGCGGTAGGGCAGGTAGACCATGCCGGCGGGGTTCCAGTAGGGAGCCGTGGCATCGTCGGCGACCGCCACGAAGGCTCCACCCATGCCGATGGCGCGGGCTCCGAGCTGTGACTTGAGGAACTCTCCGGCGTACTTGGTGGCCGAGGCCGGCGACGCGCCGGCGAGCAGGAGGAGGAAAACGAAGGCGATGCGCGAGCGCGCAATACGGTTCACGTGCGACTCCTGTCCGGTCCAGCGCGACCTTACGGGCGCGCCGCGTCAGCTGTCAACCGGTCGAGGAGTCATGTCCCAGGGTGGAGCAGCCGCGTCGCTTACCGGGCGAGCGATGCGCCAGTGACCGCGCATCCGCACCAACTCGTCCGCGGTGCGGAAGCTGTGCTCCTCGGTCAAGCCGCTGGGCAGGTAGCGCACTTCGTAGCTCACCATGACGCGCCCACCCGTGACCGGCAACGAACGGAACTCGCACAAGGTGAGCTGGCGAATCGGCGGCAGGTACCACAGCATGCCCGGCATCGGCAGGTCATGGCGACCCTCCACGAAGCACTCCCACACGCCTTCTGCGTCGCCCGCCCGCAGCGCCTCCCAGTAGGTGCGCAGGGTGGCGCTCGGCGAGACGAAGCGAGGATCGACGTGGCAGCGCTCGCCCTGCCCGAGCAGCACCAGGCTCGTGAACGCGAGCCCCACCCACCGCCGCGCAGAGGCGAGTCTCGACCTCGGCGCGACGCCTTCTCCTCGAAGGTCTTCCGCTTCTACACCGGATGTGGGGTCGCCGGTGGGCGGATTTGTGGGGGCCGGTGGGGTCGAGGCCTTGGGCTCGCTCGTCTCACCCGAGCCCAGGTTCAGCGGATCCAGGTGCACACGCTCCTTAAGAGGCGCCGCGGCCTAAGATGCCTCCCTGCGAAATGGACGCCGGCTGGTCCGGGGTCCGGGGGGCTCTTCCTGGATCCACCCTCTTGAACGGAATGGCACGAAGCGTACCGCCCATGCCGAGGCGATTCTCAGCCTCATGTGCAATTGTAACTGCTACGCGGAACCACTTACAATGACGAGTGGTTCAGCCGCGTGGTCTCTTTGGGCCTTGGGGGCCGGCTCGGCGGCCCTTGCGGGACGCCCCGTTTCGTCTTCTGGCCACTGGGCGCGAGCGCCCACGCCGCCTGGCAGTTTGGCCCAGAAGACGCCGGGGCATGCCTGCGCCGGGTGCTCGAACCCCGGGCGAGAGGGCCCTGGCCCCGTGCGCGTTGAGCCCGGCCAGCTCCTTCGGCGACAGAGCGCGCCATGCCCCTGGCGGCAGGTCGCCCAGGCGCAGCGGGCCGTAGCCCCAGCGATGCAGGGTGCGCACCGGTAGGCCCACCGCCTCGCACATGCGCCGCACCTGACGATTGCGCCCCTCGCGCACCGCGATGTCCAGGATCGCGCGCCCGCCGCGCACCGCGCGCAGGCGCACCTCGGACGATCCGCTCGTCACGCCAGGCTCGAGCTCGACTCCCTCGCGCAGCCGCTTGAGCTGCGTCGCGTCGGGAACCCCGTCCACGCGGGCGCGATAGAGTTTCGCCACGCCGTAGCGCGGGTGCATCAGATGATGAGCCAGCTCGCCGTCGTTCGTGATCACCAGCAGGCCGCTGGTGTCGGCGTCGAGCCGGCCCACCGGGAACAAGCGCGCACCGCGCGGGAACAATGCGCGCACCGTGGGGCGCCCCTGCGGGTCGTCGAGGGTCGTGAGCACGCCGGCCGGCTTGTGGAGCACGTAGTGCCGCAGCGCGCTCGGCCCGGGAATCGCCCGCCCGTGGACCGCGACGCGGTCGCGACCGGGCTCGACCCGGGTGCCGGGCTCGCGCACCACGGTGCCGTTCACGCGCACCGAGCCGGCCTCGATCAGAGCGTCGCAGGCCCGTCGCGAGCCCAGGCCGCGCGACGCGAGCAGCTTGTTGAGCCGGATGCCGCCGTCCGTCGTCCGCGCCGGCCGTGGGCGGCGTCCCGCAGGAGGGGGCGAGGCAGGATCCGCTGCGGCCATCTCAGTCGCCGAACGGCTCGTCCGCGATGGCGCCGTCCCCGGTTCCGGCGGGGAGCGGCTCCACCTCGTGCGAGCTCTCCCCCACGGGCAGCCCCGAGCCCACCTCGGCCATCACCTCGAGCATCTCGAGCTGTTCGGGCTCGCGTGCCGCCACCAGCGCGCGCAGTTCCTCCGGGCGCGGCAGCTCGCTCAGGTCGCGCAGCCCGAAGTAGTCCAGGAACTCCTGCGTCGTCCCGTAGAGCAGCGGGCGGCCCACCACCTTCGAGCGCCCGCGGATCGTCACCAAGTTGCGCTCGAGCAGCGTGCCCAGCACCGCGCTCGAATCGACGCCGCGGATCGCCTCGACCTCCGACTTGGTGACCGGCTGTTTGTACGCGATGATCGCCATCGTTTCGAGCGCGGCGCGCGACAAGCGCATCTTCTTCTTGCCACGTAGCAGGCGCCCCACCCACTCGGCATGCTCGGCGGCCGTCACCAGCAGGTAGCCGCCGGCGATCTCGCGCAGCTCGACCCCCGCCTGGCGGCTCGCGTAGCCGGCCTCGAGCGTCTTGAGCGCGTGCGCGACCTCGTCGAGCGGCGCCTCCAGGGATTCGCCGAGCAGCGCGAGCGACAGCGGCTGATCGGACGAGAACAACAACGCTTCGAGCGCCGCTTCAAGGTTGCGCGGGGGCATGTGTCTCGCTTTCCTCCGGGGCGCGGGCGACGAGCGAGATGTCGCCGAAGGTCTCGTCCTGGACCACCGCCACGGTGCCCGACTTCACCAGCTCGAGCAAGGCGATGAAGGTGACGATCATCTCCGCGCGGGTCTGGCAGCGCTCCAGCAACGTCGCGAACCGCACCCTGCCTTCCTCGGCGACCGTGCGGGCGATCAGCGACAGCTTCTCGTCCAGATCGTAGACCTCGCCCTGGACCTCGTAGACGGTGACCCGCGGGGTGCGCGACAGGACTCGATTCAGGGCGTCCAGCAGGTCGAACAGCGTCGCGGGTGCCAGTGGCAGCGGGCCCGCCTCGTCCTCGGACGGCAGCAGGCCGCGCTCGAAGAGCAGGCGGCGCTCGTCCTCGCGCAGCTTGAGCGTGCCGGCCGCCTCCTTGAACTGGCGGTACTCGACCAGCCGCTGCACCAGCTCTTCGCGCGGATCGCCCTCCTCCTCCTCCTCGCCCACCGCCGGCAGCGGCAGCAGCATCTTGGCCTTGATGCGCATCAGGGTCGCCGCCATGACCAGGAACTCACCCGCCACTTCGAGATCGAACGAGCGCATCAGCTCGAGGTAGGCCAAGTACTGTTGTGTGATGTGGGCGATCGGGATGTCGTAGATGTCGATCTCGTCGCGCTTGATGAGATGAAGCAGCAGGTCGAGCGGCCCTTCGAAGCGCTCGAGCTTGACCATCACCGGCGGCGGCCCCGCGAGCCCGCGCGGGCGCATCGCATCGCGGGGCAGCGACCCAGCCTCCCCCGGCGCCGCGGAGGGTGCCGCCTTGGAGACCGGAGCCGGCGTGTCGTCGGCCGGGCTCATCGCGCCAGGGCCGCGCGAGGCTTGAGCCCCATCGCGCTCCGCACTTCGTCCATCGTCGCCTCGGCCACGGCGCGCGCCCGTCGGTTGCCATCGGCGATGACGTCGCGCACCGCGGAGGGATCGGCGCTCCAGCGTGCCCTTCGCTCGCGCACCGGCGCCAGGGCGGCGGCCAGCACCTCGGACAAGTGGCCCTTGTCGGGCACGCACGCCAACGTTCCGGCGCGGCAGCGCGCGGCCACGTCGGCGGCGCCTCCCGGGTTGAACTTGCGCTGGTACTCGTAGACCACGCAGCCCGGGTGCCCGTCCAAGGGGTCCGCGTCGGGTCGGCCCGGATCGTTGGCTCGGATCTTCTTGGGATCGGTGTACGCCTGCTTCACCTTGGCGGCGATCTCCTCGGGCGAATCCGCGAGCAGGATCGTGTTGCCGAGTGACTTGCTCATCCGGCTGCCGTCGAGCCCGCGCAGCCGCGGGAACGCGGTGAGCTGGGCCTCGGGCTCGGGGAACACCGGCTCGCGGTCCTGGCAATAGAGAAAGTTGAAGCGCCGCGCGAGCTCGCGCGTCAGCTCGACGTGGGGCACCTGATCCTCACCGACCGGCACGTGGCTCGCCTTGTAGAGCAGGATGTCGGCGGCCTGGAGCACCGAGTAGCCGAGGTGGCCGTAGCTGATCGTCGCTTCGTCGAGATGAAGGTCGCGGATCTGCTCTTTCAGGGTCGGGATGCGCTCGAGTCGCGCCTTGCTCACCAGCATCGACAGCAACAAATGGAGCTCGGCGTGCTCTTGGACCGCGGACTGCACGAACAGCACGCACCGCTTCGGATCCAGTCCCGCGGCGAGCCAGTCCACCACCATCTCGTGGATGTCCGACTGCAGGGCCGAAGTGTCCTCGTGGCCGGTCGTCAGCATGTGCCAGTCGGCCACCATGTGGAAGTTGGACCAACCCGCCTCCTGTAGCCGCACCCAGTTTTCGAGCGCGCCGACGTAGTTGCCGAGGTGGAGCCGCCCGGTGGGCCGCATCCCCGAGAGGATCCGGCGTGGGAACGCGGCGCCCGCACGCGCCGCCACGCCGTCGCGCTCGACCGTCACAGGGCGATCCCGTCCTGCGTGACGCCGAACAGGCCGAGACACGCCCGCACGGCGAGCCGCAGCGGACCATCGAGCATGAAGCGCGACACCAGCGGCGAGCTGACGCACAGGGCCACCACCAGCAAACCCACCAGGCGAAACTGTTGCAACACGATGATGTGGCGCAGCGGCAGGAAGCGCATCAGCACCCACGAGCCATCGAGCGGCGGGATCGGAATCAGGTTGAACAGCGCGAGCGCACAGTTCCACAGCACGCCCGCATATCCCATGATGCGCAACGGGGCCCAGAATCCGGTCTCCGGGGCGAATCGCGTCACCCCCGCGAACAGGATCGCGAGCAGGAAATTGGACGCAGGACCAGCGAGTGCCACCTTGACCTGGTCGTTGCGCGGATGCCGCAGGTTGGCCCAATGGATCGGCACCGGCTTGGCCCATCCGAACAGGAACGGGGCATGGAAGAAGAACAGGAGGCCGGGCAGGATCAGCGATCCGAAGGGATCCACGTGGGGCAGCGGATTCAAGGTCAACCGGCCCTGGTCGCGCGCGGTCGTATCGCCGTTCCACAGCGCCACCACCCCATGGGCACACTCGTGGATCACGATGCTCAAGATGAACACCGGGACGGCCAGAATCAGGTTGGGGTCGAACCGCACGCGAAAGGCTCCAGAGCCTGGGGAACGAGGGGCGCGGCCTGACTATAGAGGATGCGCGAACTGGGTCAAGCAACACGCTGTGGATGGCCGGCTTGGCGGCGCCGCGATCACCCGCACGAGGGCTGGGTTCCGGGTCGATGGTGAAGTCTCAAGAGCGGCGACGGACCGCTGACGGTTGCCGGCCGCGCGCGCTGCCCCCCTATAATGCACGGCATGGCGCCCGCCGCACCCCTCGAGTCGCTGCTCGATCAACCCGTGCCGGACCTCACCCTCCCTTCCACCATCGGCCCGTTCGGTTTTCGGCGGTTCGCCGGCGTGCGTCCGCTGGTTCTGTTCTTCTATCTGCGCAACGGCACGCCCGGCTGAATTCGCGAGCTTCGCGAGTTTCGCGAACACCATGCCGAATTCGAGCGCTCCGGGATCGCCTTGGCCGGCGTGAGCACCGACTCGATCGAGCGCCACCGCAAGTGGACGTCGCGCCTGAAGCTGCCCTATCCCCTGGTCTCCGACCCCGAGAGCAGAGCGGGGGAAGCGCTGGGGATCGTGCGGCGGATTGGCCTCGGCACCTGGCGCGTCGAGCTGTTCCGGCGCACCACCCTGCTGGTGGACATCGAAGGACGCATCGCCGCGTGGTGGGGTAAGGTCTCGATCCGCGGCCACGCGGCCGAGGTGCTGCGCACGGCTCGCTCGGCGAGGCTCGCCACCTAGGCGGGAGCCGAAGGCGGCGCGTTCCCCTGACGAGGGACACCGCGTGGGGCTCGTTGGGCGCGCGCTACTCCGCCAGCACCTTCACGACCATCAGCGTCAGGTCGTCGTTCTGGCCGCGTTCGCCGGTCCAGTCGAGCACCGCCTGCACGATCCCCTCCACGATCTCGGCCGCGCCTCGTCCGGCGAGATCGACCGCGCATTGCTCGAGGCGGCGTTGCCCGAAGTGCTCCCCGGTGGGTGACTGCGCTTCCGAGACGCCGTCGGTGTACAGCACCAGCACGTCGTCGTCCTCGAGCGCCACCGGACGCTCCTCGTACTGGGCGTCGGGCAGCACGCCGAAGGCCACGCCTCCCTCGAGCAAGCTCTCCACCACGCTCCCCTGCCGCACCAAGACGGGCGGATTGTGGCCGGCGTTCGAGAAGATGAGCACCCGGTTCTTGCAGTCGAGCACGCCGTAGAAGGCGGTCACGAACTTGTCGGGGTCGGTGCTCTCGTAGACCAGCGAGTTCACCTTGCGCATCACGGCGCGGATCGCGAACTCGTTGCGGATCTCGGCCAGCAGACTCATGCGGAAGCCGGCCATCAGCAGCGCCGCCGGGATGCCCTTGCCCGAGACATCGGCGATCGCGAGCCCCATCCGCGTGTCCGAAACGTGGATGAAGTCGTAGTAGTCCCCTCCCACCTCGCGGTGCGGGCGGGCCGTTCCCGCCAGCTCGAACCCGGCGATCACCGGCGCGCGCTTGGGCAGGAACGAGGACTGGATCTCGCGTGCGATCGCGAGCTCCTTCTCGAGCCGGCGGCGCTCGAGCAGCTCGCGCGTCAGCCGCGCCCGCTCGACGGCCACGGCGGCCTGGGCCGCGAACGCCGCCAGCAGCTCGAGGTGGCCTTCGTGATAGGCGTCCTCGACGTCGCTCTCGAGGTTGAACACGCCGATGGTGCGCCCTTGCACCACCAGCGGAGCCGCCAGCTCGCTGCGGGTCCCGGGGCGCGCTCTCACATAGCGTGCGTCCTTGTTCACGTCGGGCACGATCACCGCCTCGCCGGTCTTGGCCACCCACCCCACCAGTCCCACCCCCACTCGGAGCCCGAAGGCCTCGTCGCTTCCCTCGGGGTAGCCCACGGCGCTCACCTGCTCGAGCGCCAGGGTCTTGCGGTTCACGAGGTAGAGCGCCGCCGCGTCGTAGCGCACCACCTGGCGTAGCGACTTGAGCATCGCCTCGATCACTTCGTCCAGGTCGAAGGGGGCCGACAGCGTCTTGGTGATCT
Source organism: Candidatus Eiseniibacteriota bacterium (assembly GCA_005893295.1). Classification (GTDB taxonomy): domain Bacteria; phylum Eisenbacteria; class RBG-16-71-46; order RBG-16-71-46; family RBG-16-71-46; genus WS-8. The sequence continues at coordinate 29,946 of VBOY01000087.1, forward strand.
CGAGCAGCACTTCCTTCTCGAGCGCGCGACGGTCGGCCTCCTCGTAGAGCAGCGCGTTGTCTAAGGCCATCGCGATCTGCTCGCCCGCTACTTCGAGCCGATCGAGATCGGCGTCGGAGAAGCGACCGCCGTCGCGACGGTCGAGACACTCCACCGCCGCGAACACCTGCCCTCGGCGGTGGAGCGGCAGCACCAGCGCGGAACGAAACGCCGGCAGCGTCCCCATCAAGGGAGGGCGTTGCCCATCCGGATCGATGCGCAGCGGTCGGTCGTGGGTGAACACCCAACCGGCCAGGCCCTCGCCGCGCGCCAGGCGGTGCTCGACCGCGGGCGCCTCGCCCTCGGGGAAGTCGCGCGCCACCAGACGGGCGCCCCCGCGCCGTGCCAGCCAGATCCGCGCCACTTCACAATCGAGCATGCGCCGGCAGTGCCGGCTCAACGCCCGCAGCAGGTCGAGCAAATGGTAGGAGCGGAAGCCCTCGATCGGGCCGATTCCTTCGTCGGCCATGGGGTCGACGGGGGGCGCGGGTTCGACGGGTGTCAAGGACGATGCGGTGTGATCGGACATAAGAGCGCACGCTAGCACGCCGATCCTCGCCGCTGCCAGCGGCCCTCGGGCGCGCGCTCGATGCCAACAGCGGCGTGAACGCGCCGAATGGCCCGGCCGATACCTAGGCGAAGGCGTTCCGCGCATCGTTTCCCCCGGAGTCGAGCATGGCCAAAGAGCACAAGCGACTGGGCGACCTGCTGATCGAGGCGCGCCTGATCAGCGCCCAGGACCTGAGCGACGCGATCGCCGAGCAGCGCAAGACGGGCGAGTTGTTGGGCGTGACCCTGGTGCGGCTCGGCCTGATCTCCGAGCCGGTGATGCTCAAGCACCTGCAGAACCAGCTCGGGCTGGCGCTCGTCGACCTGGCGCAGAAATCGGTCGACGAGCACGTGCTCTCGCACATCACCGAAGAGCTGGCGCGCAAGTACTTCGCGCTGCCACTCGAGGTCGAAGGCCGCTCGACGCTGGTGGTCGCGATGGCGGACCCACTCAATGTCGCAGCGCTCGAAGACCTGCGCTTCCACAGCGGCATGTTCATCAAGCCGGTGCTCGCTCCGCCGTCGGCGATCGCCGAGGCGATCGCCCGCTATTACCACATCGACAGCTCGATGAACGAGGTGCTCGGCGCGCTCATCGGCCCCGCGGACGACGTGGTGGTGACCGCGGTGAGCGACGACGACCAGGAAAGAGGCGTGGAGGACCTACGACGCGAGGCCGAGGGCCGGCCGACCGTGCGGCTCACGAACTGGCTGTTCCAGCGCGCGGTCGAAGAGCGCGCGAGCGACATCCACGTCGAGCCGCAGGACAGGGATCTCGTCATCCGTTTCCGGATCGACGGCTTGCTCCACGAGGTCCAGCGCCTGCCCAAGTGGACCCAGGGCGCCGTGGTCTCTCGGATCAAGGTGCTCTCGAACCTCGACATCGCCGAGAAACGGCAGCCACAAGATGGCCGGCTCGCCCTCGAGGCCAACGGACGCCGCCTCGAAATGCGCGTCTCGACGCTGCCCACCACGCACGGCGAGAAGGCCGTGATCCGGCTGGTCGACCAGACCCTGGTCGCCCTGGACATCGAGCAGCTGGGCATGGCGGGCGAGGAGCTGTCGGTCCTCCAGCGATACCTGCTGCGCCCGCAGGGGATCATCCTCGTGACCGGGCCCACCGGCTCCGGCAAGTCGACGCTGCTCTATTCGTCGCTGCGCTACATCCAGCACGAGACCCGCAACATCGTCACGGTCGAGGACCCGGTGGAATACCAGCTCGCCGGGTTGAACCAGGTCCAGGTGGACGAAAAGGCCAAGAAGACGTTCCCCGCCGCGCTGCGCGCGATCCTCCGGCAGGATCCGGACGTCATCATGATCGGCGAGATCCGCGACAAGGAGACGGCGCAGATCGCTTTCCGGGCCTCGGCCACCGGGCATCTGGTGCTCAGCACCGTCCACACCAACGACGCGGCCGGCGCCGTCACCCGATTGGTCGACCTCGGGCTCGAGTCGTTCATGGTGGCTTCCTCCGTCAACGGCGTGGTGAGCATGCGGCTGGTGCGCACCTTGTGCTCGCACTGCCGCGAGACCTACGAGGTGAGCGCCTCGAGCTTGAACCGTCTCGGGGCGCGCGGCGTGACCGAGGGCACGGTGACGCTCGCTCGCGGGCGTGGGTGCCCGCTTTGCCGGATGACCGGCTACCAGGGACGCATCGGCATCTTCGAGCTGCTCGAGGTCGACGACGCGATCCGGGGGCTCATCACCCAAGGCGCCTCCGACAGCGTGATCCGGCACGCCGCGGTCGAGGCCGGCATGCGCACGATCGGCGAGGATGGCCTGAAGAAGGTGCTCGCCGGGATCACGACGCTCGAAGAGGTGGCGCGCGTGGTCTACCTGGAGGACAGCACCGGCAAGGTGTGCCCCTCGTGCGCGACCGTGCTCGCCAAGGAGTACGACTACTGCCCCAACTGCGGTGACTTCGTGGGCGAGCACTGCGAGAGCTGCAAGCGCCGCCTCCATCCGAGCTGGGCGTTCTGCCCGTTCTGCGGCGACGAGACCGTGGTGGGCCCGCCGGGCCCCACCGACGACGAGAGTGAGTCGCTGCGGCTCGAACGGCGACGCCGCAACCGCGGCCTGAGGCGCGCTTCATGACTCCGACTCCGGCGGTCGCCCGGCGGGATCACGGCTCGCTGTTGGTGATGCTCGCGGTGATCGGTTTGATCGGCGTCATCAATTGGTTCGTGGCCGGCCAGCGGACGTTCCTCAACCTCTACTACCTGCCGGCGGTGTTCGGAGCCTATGCCCTGGGCCGCCGCAAGGGTGTCTACCTAGCGCTGCTCGCGTGCGCGGTCGTCTTCACGATCGCCAACGTGCGGGGCGGCTCGCTCGAGGGCGATGAGACGGCCGCCTACCTGCGCTGGCTCGACCTCGGCACCTGGGGGCTCTTCCTCGTGCTCACCTCCTACATCGTCGGCTCGCTCTACGATCTCCAGGAGGCCCAGATCCGCGAGATCCGCCACGCCTACGCGGGCGTGCTCGAGATGATGGCCAAGTTCATCGATTCGGTCGACCGCTACACCGAGAACCACTCGCGACGCGTCGCCGCGTACTCGATGAAGATCGCCCGCGCGATGGGGCTGAGCGACGTCGAAATCGAGGACATCCGCGTCGGCGCGTACCTGCACGACATCGGCAAGGTCGACGTGAGCACCGAGCTGCTCACCAAGGCCGCCGGCCTGTCGTGCGAGGAGTACGCCGCGTTGCAGCGCCACGTGGAGAACGGCGAGCAGCTGGTGCGCTCGATGGGCGGCATTCTGCGGCACGTGATTCCGATGGTGGCTTACCATCACGAACGATTCGACGGTGCCGGCTACAAGGGCTTGGTGGGCGAGAACATTCCGCTCGGAGCGCGCATCATCTCGGTCGCCGACACCTACGACGCGATCGTGACCCGGCGCACCTATCGCGACCAACGCAGCCACCAGGAGGCAGTGGAGATCATCCAGGCCGAGAGCGGCAAGCAGTTCGATCCGCGGGTGGTGAGCGCATTTCTACAATCGTTCCCGACCCCACCTGGCGATACCGAGGAAGACGAAGCCTCGCCGCTCGGGTTGGCAACGGCCTGAGGCGACGCCAGGCCGGCCGCGACGTTTGGCGGGCGCGGGGCGCCCCGACTAAGCTGCGGAGAGCAAATCTTCAGTTCCGCCATGCCATACTTGCTCGTGCCCATCCGACGGCACGACTGTCTTTAGTGGGCACC
>VBOY01000087.1:33746-34294 GCA_005893295.1 Candidatus Eiseniibacteriota bacterium
CGTTCGCCACTCACCAGCGCTATAGATTTCGAGGTTCAGGGCGGCTTCATGCCGACGTTGCAAGAGCTCGAAGGCCCTGCCGAGGGTTCCATACGCCTCATACTGCCAGGGGGCCGATCCCACCACCTTGGCGGCCTCGGCAACGGCTTGTTGGGCTAAACGCCGGCGCTCAGGAGCTGATGGGACCTCCGAGGCGCGTCTGAGGAGGGAGTCAGCCAGATACAGGCCGTTACGCACATGGGGCAAGATTTGTGGAACCGAATCGAGATGATCCGCCTCACGGATGATGCGCTGACGAAGTGGCGCATCGGAGGCAGAGGGCAGGCGCGACTCAAGCCTCCGAAGTGATTCCAGGTGTACCTGAAAAAGACCTCGAAGACGACGTTGCCCGACAATGCTGGGAACTCGCTGCATGAAGTAAGGGAGCGCTGAATCCCCAAAAGAGAATCTGAAAGGGATCACGACCCAACTTGCAGTGGGACGGCCGGACTGTTCCCCGGGCTTCCATCGCCACTGTCGGACGCTCCGGATCGCAGCCACGTCCAGTG
>VBOY01000088.1 GCA_005893295.1 Candidatus Eiseniibacteriota bacterium
AATGGCGTCGTCTACGCGGGCGGCGAGTTCGACTTCATCGGCGGCCGGACGCGCAATGGGATCGCCGCCCTCGACACCCTGATCGTCGGTGGTTCGACCTGCGCATGATGGCTCTTGTGCTGGAGGCTGGCGCCTTTCTAGATTCGGACTGAGCAGCGACGGCGGCCGGCACTCAAGCGACGGCCGGCCTGCCGAGCGGGGAAGGGGCGGTGAAGAAACGGGGGGCACCGGTCGGCTCGCACCCTTCGATGTCGAGCGGGCCCGCTTCGACGGCTCGGTCGACCACCGCGAGCCCGACCCATCGACCGGGCTCGGCCGCGGATGGATCCGCGATCGCGCTCGTGAGCCTTCCCGCTCGCCGGCCGGAGACGCGGATCTCCGACGGCGCCCGCGGCCGCCCGCGGCCTTCGAGCAAGGCGAGGCCGCGGCGCACGCTGCGGCGCGTGATCAGGCGCAGCAGCGCTTCCTGGCCGGTGAAGCAGCCCTTGTCGAGATGGACCTCGCCACCGAGACCGACCTCGAAGGGGTTGAAGTCCTCCACGATCTCGTGGCCGTGAGAGGGACGCCCCAGGCGGATGCGGGATCGCTCGTGCTCGGCGAGCCATGACGGGTCGAGCGGTCGGGGCGACCCGAGCATCAGCGTCCAGCCCGCGAGGTGAATGAGGCGTGGAGCCCCGTCACGTTCTTCCCAGGTGCCGGGGGACGTCTCGGGCGCAGGGGCCGGTTCCACGGCCCACGCATGGGAATGGTCCACGATGCGCACGTCGTCCCGAAACACGTGCCGGTCGATGAAGGCGGCGAGCGATTCGCCCGGCGCACCGTCGCGTACCAGCCACAGGGCGCCTTCCTCGGCGGTGCACACCGCGGCGCGGTGGAGCAGGCGTCCGCGGAAATCGCAGAACAGGGTGGCCCGCGCCTCCCCCGGCGCGAGGTCGACGAGCAATTGCGTGGAGATCCGGTGGAGCAGCCCGAGCGCGTCCTTGCCCTCGAGGCGCAGCACCGTCGAAGGGTTCGGCCCCGTGGAGGGAAGCGCTTCGTTCATTGCCATGGCGCGATGGTATAGGAATTGGCATGGGATGCCGAGGGGGTGGCCGGCACGCCCCTCGAGCTCCGTGCCGCGATCGCTCGCGCGGCACGCCGCCGACGCGAGAGGCCGACGGGTTGGCGCGTCTCGAAGCCGGCTGGTAGGCTCGCGCGTCTCGTTCCTCGAGGATCATTCCATGCTGACCCGCGACGCGTTGGCCGACCTGCTCGAGACGATCGTCAACATCCCGAGCGAGACCGGCCACGAGGCGGTTCTCGCCGACTGGGTGCGGGCGCGGCTCGAGCGGCTCCGGAACGGCCAGCTGCTGCGCTCCGGCGATTCGCTGGTGTGGCGCGGCCCGCCGCGCGGGCGGCCCCTGGTCGTGCTCGCCGGCCATCTGGACACCGTCCCCGCCCAGGGCAACGCCCGGGCGCGCGTGACCGAAGACCGGCTCTACGGGCTCGGCTCGAGCGACATGAAGGCGGGAGACGCGGTGCTGCTCACGCTGCTCGAGAGCCTGGACGCCGAGCGCCTGCGCTTCGACCTGGCGGCGGTGTTTTACGATGCCGAGGAGGGACCGTTCGAGCGAAACGGTCTCAAGCGGTTGCTGGGCGAGCTCCCGTGGCTCGCGAGCGCGACGCTCGCGATCCTGCTCGAGCCCACCGATCTTCGGGTCGAGCTCGGGTGTGTGGGCTCGCTCAACGCCGAGGTGCGCGTGACCGGCAAGAGTGCCCACAGCGCGCGGCCCTGGCTGGGGTTAAATGCCGTCGAGCGTGCCGCGCCGTGGCTCGCCGAGGTGACGCGCTTTCCGACCACCGCGGTTTCGGTTCAGGGCGTGGAGTTCCGCGAGACGCTCCAGGTGACGACGCTCCGCGCGGGCCGAGCCAAGAACGTGGTGCCCGACGAGTTGGTGGCGAACCTCAACTACCGGTTTCCTCCCGATCGCACGCTCGAGGAGGCGGAGCGCCGCGTTCGGGGCTTGGTTCCGGCCGAGTTCGAGGTGCGCGTGGTCGACCGCGCGGCGCCCGGCAAGGTGTGCGGCGACGCTCCCCAGGTGCGTGAGTTCATCGACCGCTCGGGAGCGACCGTGGCGGGCAAGCAGGGGTGGACCGACGTCGCCCAGTTCACCGCCGCGGGCGTGCCGGCGATGAACTTCGGGCCCGGAATCCCGGAGCAGGCGCACCAGGCGGGCGAGTACTGCCCCCTCGTCAACTTGGGGAGCGCGTTCGATACCCTCGCCGCATTCCTCCACGGTGGATCGTGAGCCGCCCCGGACCGATCCATCGTCTGCTCGTAGGACCCGACGAGTACCCGTTCGTGACCCTGGAGCGTCGCGCGCGCGCTCTGGCGCCTCCGGGCGTGCGAGTGATCCACTTCGGGATGGGGGACCCACGCGAAGAGACGCCGGGCTTCATCCGCGACACGCTGCGCGGGGCGGTGCCCGCGGTCTCCAGCTACCCGGCGGCGGTGGGTCGCCCCGAGCTGCGCGCCGCGTGCGCCGGATGGCTCACGCGGCGCTTCGGCGTCACGCTCGATCCCGAGCGTCACCTGCTTCCCGCCAACGGCACGAAGGAGGCGGTCTTCCTGCTGGCGCTCGCGGTGGTCGAGCGCGGGCAGGATCGCTCCACCATCGTGATCCCCACGCCCGCCTACCCGGTGTACGAAGCGGGCGCGCGCTTCGCCGGAGCCCAGGTGCATCACGCGCCGCTCACCTCGGCCGCCGGCTGGAATTACCCACACAACCCCACCGGCGCCACGATCGGTCCCGGGGAGTACCGGCGCGTGCTCGACGTGGCGCGGCGTTTCGGCTTCTGGGTGGCCTCCGACGAGGCCTACGCCGACATCTACTTCGACGAGCGACCTCACTCGGCGCTCGAGCTCGGCGTCGAGAACGTTCTCGCGCTGCACACGCTGAGCAAGCGCTCGGCCATGACCGGCTATCGCTCGGGCTTCATGGCCGGTGACCCGCGCTTGATCGACGCGCTGCGACGCTTTCGGCCCAGCGTCGGCGTCGCCACCCCCGACTTCGTCCAGCAGGCGGCGGTGGCGGCCTGGGGGGACGATGCGCACGCCGAAGAACAACGCCGTCGGTACGCGGCGAAACGGAGCCTGCTGATGGACGACTTCGCGCGTCGCGCCTGGCGGATCGAGGGCAGCGAGGCGACGTTCTACCTGTGGGCCCGCGCGCCCGGCGGCGACGACGTGGCGTTTGTCGAGCGTCTGATGCGGGTGGGCCTGGTCGCCATGCCGGGATCGTTCCTGGGCGAAGCCGGCGCCGGCTACGTGCGCTGGGCCCTGGTGCCGACCCTGGAGGAGTGCCGCGAAGCGGTGACGCGCTTGGACGCGGTGACGGATCCGGTGGCGCGATGAGCGGCTCGCCGCGGTCCGATCCGCGAGCCGCTCCCGCCGTGGCGCAATCACTCGATCTCGAGGTGATTGGGCGCTGGCGCTCGGTGGTCGAGGCGGCCTACGCGGGGGCGCGCGCGCTCGAAGATCCAAACGTGCGAGGTGCCGTCGAGGGCACGATCGCGGAGCTCGATCAGGGCCGACTGCGCGTCGCCGAAAAGAGCGCAAAGCCTGAAGCGGAGAGCGCTGGCGAGTGGGTGACGCACGGATGGATCCAGCAGGCGATCACGCTCTACTTCAGGATGCGCGTCTCGACCACGCACCAGGTCGGCCCGTTCGAGTTCCACGACAAGGTTCCGCTCAAGCGCAACCTGGCCGCCGCCGGCGTCCGCGTGGTGCCGCCCGGCGTGGCGCGCTACGGCAGCTTCCTCGAGCCGGGCGTGATCCTGATGCCGGCCTACGTGAACGTGGGCGCCCGGGTCGGCGCCGACACGCTGGTCGACACCTGGGCCACCGTGGGCTCGTGCGCGCAGGTGGGGCGTGGAGTCCACGTGTCGGGAGGGGTGGGGATCGGGGGCGTGCTCGAGCCGCCGCAGAGCCGCCCGGTCATCGTCGAGGACCACTGCTTCCTGGGCTCGCGCGCGGTGCTCGTCGAGGGCGTGCTGATCGAGGAAGGCGCGGTCCTCGGGGCAGGCGTGGTGCTCACCGCCTCGACGCCGATCGTGGACGTCACCGGAGCGAGCCCGGTGGTGACGCGCGGGTGCGTGCCGCCGCGCGCGGTGCTGATCCCGGGAACGCTTCCCAAGGAGTTCCCGGCGGGCACCTTCGGCACTCCGTGCGCGCTCAAGATCGGCGAGCGCAGCGCCTCGACGGATCGCAAGACGTCGCTCAACCAGGCACTGCGCACCTTCGGCGTGCCGGTATGATGGGGGGAGCCGGCCGCCGGTCGCTTGACCGTCGCTAGGGCCCTCCCTAGACTCCGTGCGCGCGATGACATCGGACACGTCCGCAGTCGGGTCCTCGGCCACCGGCCGCCGCCCCGATTCCCAGAGGGGGGCATGGCGACCATTCGACTCGAGGGCCTTTCGGTGTTCGGCCACCACGGCGCCCGGCCCTACGAGAAGGAAGCCGGGCAGCGGCTCGAAGTCGACCTCGAGCTGGAGCCGATGGATGCGCGGGCCGAGTCGAGCGATCGACTGCCCGACGCGGTGGACTACGACCACCTCTATCGCACCGTCCGCGAAGTCGTGGAGCAGCGCAGCTTTCACCTCCTGGAGGCCCTGGCGGCGACCACGGCGGAGACCATCCTGAGCCGCTTCGAGGTGCGCCGCGTGCGGGTCCGGATCGCCAAGCAGAATCTGGGTTGGACGACCGGGGGGCGCGCCATCATCGAGGTGGTGCGGGAGCGGGGATGAAGGCGTTCGTGGGGCTGGGCTCGAACCTGGGAGAGCGCGAGACGCTGATTCGGCTGGCGTTGGACGACCTGGCGCGGCTGCCCGACACCCGGATCGAGCGCGCTTCCTCGCTCTACGACACCGAGCCCGCGGGCGATACCGAGCAGCCCGCGTTCCTGAACGCGGTCGTGATGCTCGAAACCGAGCTCTCGGCGCGGCGCCTGCTCTGGAACCTGCTGCTGATCGAGCGCCGCCTGGGGCGGGTGCGCACGCGGCGCTGGGGACCGCGCACCATCGACCTGGATCTCTTGCTGTACGGAGACCAGAGCATCGACGAGCCCGATCTCAAGGTGCCGCATCCCGAGCTGACCGCGCGTGCGTTCGTGCTCGTGCCGCTGGTCGAGCTGGATCCGTTGCTGGTCCATCCGGTGTCCGGGGAGACGCTGCTCCACCACCTGTCGCGGCTCGGCAGCCGGCCTCCGGTGAAGCGCGGAACGCGTCTCTGGAACTGAGCCGGGATGCGGAGAATCGCTATGTCGTCGTGGAAGGAGCCATCGGCGTCGGCAAGAGCAGCCTGGCCCGATTGCTGGCCGACCGGATGCAGGCTCGTCTGGTGCTCGAGGAGGTCGAGGAGAACCCGTTCCTCAAGGACTTCTATCGCAACCGCGAGCACTATGCGTTCCAGACCCAGATGCACTTCCTGTTCAGCCGCTACCAGCAGCAGCGGTCGTTGCGCCAGCTCGAGCTGTTCCGGGAGCGCATGGTGGCCGACTACCTGTTCCAGAAGGACCGGATCTTCGCGAGCCTCAACTTGTCCGAGCGTGAGCTGGCGCTCTACGAACGCTTGCTGGGCTGGCTCGAAGTGGACGTGATGAAGCCGGACATCGTGGTGTACCTGCAGGCGAGCACCGAGGTGCTGCTCGATCGGATCGGGCGGCGCGGGCGCCCGTTCGAGCGCGACATGGATCGCGGCTACCTGACCTCGCTCAACGAGGCGTACAACCACTTCTTCTTTCACTACGTCGAATCGCCGCTGTTGGTGGTGAACACGAGCACGATCGATTTCGTGAACGATCCCGACGATTTCGAGGACCTGTGTCGGCGCATCCTGGTGCACCGCCAGGGCACGATGTACTACACGCCGATCGACAAAGGGGAGGCCACGTGAGCGGAGGAACGAGCGGGGAGCGAACGGCCCACGGAGCCGGAGCGCCGCGCGCGCGACGCACCGCGCCGTCGATCGTCGAGATGAAGCGCCGCGGCGAGTTGATCACCTCGGTGACCGCGGGGGTCGAGACCCTCCTGGTGGGCGACAGCGTAGGCCCGGTGGTGCTGGGCTAAGAGAACACGCTGCCGGTCACGATCGAGGACATCCTCCACCACACCAAGGCGGTCTGCCGCGCCCGACCCGCCGCGCTGGTGGTGGCGGACATGCCGTTCCTCTCGTACCAGGTGAGCGTCGAGCTGGCGGTGCTGAACGCCGGGCGTCTCATCAAGGAGGGCGGCGCGGACGCGGTCAAGCTCGAGGGGGGAGAGCGCGTGGTGCCGGCGATCGCCCGCATGATCGAGATCGGCATCCCCGTCATGGGCCACTTGGGGCTCACGCCTCAGTCGGTGCTCGCGTTCGGCGGCTACAAGGTGCAGGCGCGGGGCGAGGGCGACCAGGAGCGCCTGATGCGCGAGGCGCGCCTGCTCGAGCAGACCGGCTGCTTTTCGCTGGTGCTCGAAGGCATTCCGGCGCGGCTCGGCACGGCGGTGTCGCGCGCCCTGGCCATTCCCACGATTGGAATCGGCGCCGGCCCCGGCTGCGACGGCCAGGTGCTGGTGAGCAACGACCTGCTCGGTTTGTTCCAGGGGCATCGGCCCAAGTTCGTGCGCCGCTACGCGTCGCTCGGCGACACGATGCGAGATGCCTTCGGGCGGTTCGTCTCCGACGTCAAGTCGCGCAGCTTTCCTACCGAGGAGGAATCCTACTGATGGCGGTCCGCCAGGCCGCCGGCCCAGTGACCCGCCGCGGTACGCGCATGGTGCGGGTGCGCGCGATCGCCGCCGTGCGGCGGAGCGTCGGGCGTTGGAGAGCGCGCGGCGAACGAATCGCCTTCGTGCCCACCATGGGAGCGATCCACGCCGGGCATCTGAGCCTGGTGCGTCGCGCCCGCGCCACCGCCGAGCGCGTGGTGGCGAGCCTGTTCGTGAACCCGCTCCAGTTCGGCCCGGGTGAGGACTTCCGGAGCTACCCACGCCCGCGGCGGCGCGATCGGGAACGGCTCGCGGCAGCGGGCGTCGATCTGCTGTGGGAGCCCGCCGTGACGGATCTCTACCCGCCCGGCCATTGCACGCGCGTGCGGGTGGTGGGTCTTTCCGATGTGCTCGAGGGGGCGTCGCGCCCCGGGCACTTCGAAGGAGTCGCCACGGTCGTCACGGCGCTGCTCCACGTGGTATCGCCCGACGTGCTGTGGCTCGGCCAAAAGGACGCCCAGCAGGCGCGGCTGATCGAGCGCATGGTGGTGGACTTGCGCCTGGCCGTGCGGGTGCGCCGCGCCCCCACGGTGCGTGAAGCCGACGGCCTCGCGCTCTCGTCGCGAAATGCCTACCTCAGCGCGGACGAGCGGCGCCAGGCGGTGGCGCTCTCGCGCGGGCTTAAAGCGGCCTCGCGGCTGCTGCATGCCGGCGAGCGCTCGGCGGTGCGGCTCAGGGCGGCGATCCGGCGCACCTGGCGCGCGTATCCCAAGGTGCGCGAGGACTATGTCGCGGTGGTGGACGCGTCCACGTTGGCTCCGCTCGCGCGCGTTCGCGGGCGGGCGCTGGTGGCGGTGGCGGCGCGCGTCGGCCCGGCGCGCCTGATCGACAACTTCGAGTGGGGGCCAAGGTGAGCTACCAGCATCCCGAGGTGACGGACCTGGTGCTCGCGGCGGGGCAGGGGACGCGCATGAAGAGCGACCTCGCCAAGGTGCTGCACCCGATGTTGGGTCGCCCGCTGTTGGAGTACGTGCTCGACGCGCTCACCGAGCTCGGCGTGGCACGGACGCTCGTGGTCGTGGGTCATCAGGCGGAGCGGGTCCGGGCGGCCTTCCCCAACGCCGACGCCGAGTGGGTCCTCCAGGCCGAGCAGCGCGGCACCGGCCATGCCGTGCTCGTGGCGGCGCCGGCGCTCGAGGGCTTCGCAGGCACGCTGCTCGTGGTGTGCGGTGACACGCCGCTGCTGCGCGCGGCCACGCTGCACGAGCTGCTCGAGCACCATCGCGCGAGCCGGGCCGCGGTGACCGTGCTGTCGACGCGGGTCCCGGATGCCACCGGCTATGGTCGCATCGTGCGGCAAGGAGGAGCCGACGGGCCGGTCGCCGCGATCGTCGAGCATCGCGACGCCAGCCCCGAGGTGCGGCGGATCGACGAGATCAACTCGGGCATCTTCGCGTTTCACTACCCCGCGCTCCAAGAGCTGCTCGTGCACCTGACGGCCCACAACGCGCAAGGGGAGTACTACCTGACCGACACCGTGAAGCTGGCGCTCGAGCGCGGGCTCAAGGCGGAGGCAGTGTGCGCTCCCGACTACCGCGAGCTGCTGGGGATCAACACCGTCGAGCAGCTCGCCGAAGCGGAGCGGCTGTTCCGGGCCCTTCACGACGCGCCGCGGCGAGCGGCGGGGGAGCGCTAGGATGGCTCGTCGGGACGCGCTCGAGCGGCTCTGGTCGCCGTGGCGGATGAAATACATCCGGACCGCCCGGTCTCCCTCGGCGTGCCTGTTCTGCGGCGCATGGAGCGGACGGGACGATCGGCGCAACCTGGTGCTCGCGCGTCGCCCGCACGCGCTGCTGATGCTGAACCGGTTCCCCTACAACCCGGCGCATCTCATGGTGGCGGTGGCCCGGCACGCGGGCTCGTTCGCGGCGCTCTCGGGGCCCGAACGCACCGACCTGATCGAGCTCGTGGCGCTCGCCGAGTCCGCCCTGGCAGCCGAGTATCGCCCGCACGGATTGAACTACGGGGCCAACGCCGGGCGCTTCGCCGGGGCAGGTTTCCCGCGCCATTTGCACCTCCATCTGGTCCCGCGTTGGGATGGCGACACGAACTTCATGCCCGTGATCGGCGCCACCAAGGTGCTTCCCGAGACGCTGGGCAGCACCTGGGCGCGGCTCCGCAGGGCGCTGCGCGGACTCGCCGCGGCCGGCCCGGCAGCGGTTCGGAGGAGCTAGCCGGTGGCGCGCGCGGGGGTTGCAATCCTGGCGGTCCTGGTGGCGGCGCTGGTGCTATCGTGGGCGTACGCGATGCTCTTCCCGCGCACGGCAGTTCCGGTCACCGGGGAGGCGCAGCGCGTGATTCGGGTGCAGGTGTGGAACGGGACCTCGGAGGGCGGGATCGCGGCCCGCGTGGCCTCCCATCTGCGCTCGGGCGGCTTTCACGTGGTCGAGGTGCAGAACGCCGATCGACCGGATTACTTCGCGACCATGGTGGTGGCGCGCCGCGCCGATCCGTCGGCCGCGCGCATCGTGGCCCGCTACCTCGGCGGGCCGCCGGTAATCCTGCAATCCTGGGATTCGGACGTGGCCGAGGTCACCGTGGTGTTGGGCAGCGACCGGAGCCGGCTCCACATCGAGGACTGAAACGGAGGCAAGGTGTTCGGACTGGGAGGACAAGAGCTCGGCCTGATCTTCCTCATCATCCTGCTCATTTTCGGCCCCAGCCAGATCCCCAAGATGGCTCGCGGCCTGGGCCAGGCGTTGCGCGAGTTCCGCAAGGCGCAGCGCGAGATCAGCGACGAGGTGCAGCGCGACGAGCCACCGGCAGACAAGCCAGGCTCCAAGCCCGTGGAGTAAACGTCGCTCAGTGGACCGAACGGTCCGCTTCCGCGATTGCCCGACGCACTAGCAGGCTGCGAAAAAGCCCGACTGCTGCGTTGCTCGGTCGCTCCTCGCTGCGGAGTATCTAACGATACGCCTCGCTCGTCGCTTCCTCGCGCCTTACATTCAGGCTTTTTTCGCGGCCTGCTAGGGCGTGCGCAGGTCTTTGACCTTGACCTTCGCGCGCTGCTCGGCCAACCAGGCGGAGAAGAACTCGCGCTGCTTGCGCTCGAGGATGTCCGAGGACACCTGACCTTTGAGCTGCTGGAAGGCGGCGGTGTCGGCCGGGACGCGGTTGTCGATGCGCGCGATGAGCCACCCGGTCGGCATGTTCACGGGTCCCACCACCCGGCCGAGCGGTGTCGCGAACAGCGCGCCGACGGCTTCGGGCGACGAGGCGAGCCGCGGATCCGGCTGCTTACGCGTCATCCCGTCGATGTGGAAGGTCGTGAGCCCAGCCGCCGCCGCGGCCTGCTCGAGGGTCTTCCCGGCAGCCACCGCCTTCGCCACCCCTTCGGCCCGCGGCCGCGCGGCCGCGAGCCGTGTTTCCGCCTCGGCGAGCGGGCGGAGCTGCTCGGCCATGTCGGCCTTGGTCGGGGGCCCGGCCGGGCGGCGCTCGGATACCTGAGCGACGAAGTATCCGTCCGCACCCTCGAATACCGGACTCACCTCGTGAAGCTTCGCGCTCACGCCCCAGTCGGCCGCGGCGGGAGCCTGGAGCAGCTGAGGTGGGGTCTGGCCGATGGCGAAGAACTGGGTCCGGCCGGTGCTCAGGCCCTTCGCCGCCGCCACGTGGCCCAGCCCTTCGCGCACCGCCTGGGCGCGAATCTTGCGCGCTTGGTCGAGCTGGTCTCGCAGCGAGAGGTCGCTGGGGTGGACGCGGATCATGATCTGTGCGATGCGCAGGTTGGGCACCGGGGAGACCGGATCCTGGATGCGGTCGAGCACCTTGATGATCGTGAAGCGCCCCGGCTCCGCGATCGGATCGCCGATGCTTCCCTTCGGTATGGCTGCCATCGTGGGCGCCAGCTGGGGCCCGAAGTCGTTGGGCTGCAGCAGGCGATTGACCTCGCCGCCGCGCTCGGCACCGGCGCCCTCCGAGTAGTCACGTGCCAGTGCCGCGAAGTCCTCTCCGCGCCGCGCCCGCTCGACCAGGCTCTTGGCCTGCTCGCGCGCCGCGCGGACCTCCTCGTCGGTGTACTTCTTGGGCACCTCGAGCACCTCGAGCTGGAGGCGCGCCGGGCCGCTGAAGCGACCCTTGTACGTCTCGTAGGCGCGATCCAGGTCGGCCGCGGACGGCGGCGGCACGTTGGTCTCGGTCGACGGCGGAACTTGAACCCCGGTGACCACGATTTTCTCGAACTGCTCTTGGTATGACTGGAGGAGCTCGGGCTGCGACAGCTTGAGCGAAGCGAGCAGGCGGGCCTGGAGCTTGCGCACCGGCAGCTGAGTGCGCACCATGCGCTCGAACGGGGCCCAATTGAATCCCGGGTTGCGCAGCGCCGCCGTGTACTTGTTGGGGTCGAACTTGCCGTCGGTCTGGAAATCGGGGGCGCTCAGCAGGATCGGCGGCGGCGAGGTCTTCATCCCCAACACCACCTCGGGGTCGGTGGCCGTGAGCCCCAGCCGGCGCGCGGTGCGGTCCATCATCAGCTGCACGATGAGCTGGCGCCACGCCTGCGCCTCGAGCATCCGGGAGTCGTCCTCGCTCGGATCGCTCTTGTAATTCTTCTGGTACGCCTGACGCTGCTCGGTCACCGCCTCTTGATAGTCCGCGCGCGCGATCGGTTCGCCGTCCACGGTTCCCAGCGCACCGCTCATTTCGGCCTGCATGCCGCGGTCGAAGCCGGCGCCGAACAAGAAGATGAATCCCCCCACGAACGTGCCGACCGTCACGATGGTGAGCGCCCACCAAATGGCCTTGGTGCGCTTGCTTCCCATGCGCAAGTACTTGAGCATTCCTTCTCCTCGAGAGACGCGGTCGTAGGAGCCCGCTGGAGCCCGGGCAGCGGGCGAGTCTAGCAATGCTCCGGGCGGCCGTCCACTCAACGACCGGCCGAGAATGGCTGCGGGGCAGGCGCAAGCGCCGCGCGCAGATCGGGGCGCAGGATTTCGATCTTGGCGGACCGCTTTTTCGTCTCGACCCACTCGGCGTAGTTCCGCGTGATCAGCTCCTGCGTGAGGGCGATGCGGTCCTTCTCGAACGAGCCGCCCGGCAACCTGCGCTTCTCCTCGGTCTGGACCCACGCCACCCCTTGCGCGGTTCGGATCGTGTCCGACGCCGTCCCGGGCGCAAGCGTGAGCGCCCGGCCGATCACCCGCGGCTCCAGACCCAGAAACGGGACGAAGCCCGGGGAAGTGCCCAGGAACCCGCTGTCCTTGAGCCCCCCGAACGGCGCGGCCACCGAATCGAGCGACGTTCCCGCGGCGAGCGCGGCTCGGATCGCCGCGACCTTGTGGGCCAATAGCTCCTCGCGTTTGGCGTTCTTCACGTCGCGGATCGCCTCGCCACGCACCTCGTCGAACTCGGCCGGCCGCGGCTGCTGGCGCTCCACCGGCCGGACCAGCGCGTAGGAGGGGCCGACCCGGTACGGCGTCGGGGCCCAGCGGCCCATCGGGAGCCGATCGAGCGCCCGCTCGAGTTCCGGAGCGCTGCCCAGGCCCGGCACCGGCTGGTCGAGCGAGAACGGCTCGCTCCGGACCACCCCTCCCGAGGCGCCCGCCAAGATGCGCGGGTCCGCGCCTCTGGCGATCGCGCGGCGCCACGTGCGCGCGCGCCGTTGGGCGATCGAATCGGCGAGGGCGAGGCCGAGCATGCGGCGGATCTCGTCGTGCACTGCGGCCAGGGGCCGCACACCCGCGGGGCGATGCTCGTCGACGCGGATCAGGTGATACCCGAAGCGGGTGCGGACCGGTTGGCTCACGCGCCCGGGCGCCAAGGCGAACGCCGAGTCCTGAAACTCCTTCACCATGCGCCCGCGGGCGAAGAACCCGAGGTCCCCTCCCTGGCTCGCCGAGCCGGGGTCCTGGGAGAAACGCTTGGCCAGCTCGCCAAAGTCGGCTCCGCCCGCGATCGCGCGCGCGAGCGAATCGGCGCGGACCCGAGCGCGTGCATCGGCCTTGTCTCCCTGGGCCGGATCGAGCGTCACCAGGATGTGCCGCGCATGCACTTGTTCGTCTTCGCGGTACTCGGCGAGGTGAGCCTCGTAGTGCGCGCGCACCGCGCCCTCGGACACCGCGACCGACTCGGGACTCGCGGTGCGGGAGACGATGGTCTCGATCACGTAGCGCCGCGGCGTCGTGTACCGGGCTCGGTGCGCCTCGAAGAACGCACGAGCCTCCCGCTCGTCTTCGTTGCGCTGTTCCTCGGCGACCGCGGTCTCCACCCGGGCACGAACCATGTCGTACGGCGGAGCGAAGGCGCTGTCCCGGGCCTCGACCCGCCACAGCACGTAACGACCCGCCAACAGGTGCGGCCCCTCGATCGGCGTGGGCAGCCGGTCGAAGCGGGTGTTCAACAGAGAGTCGACCAGCGCCGTCGGGAAGACGTGGTCGCCGGCGCCGCGGATCAACGATCGCGTCTCGACCGTGGCACCCGCCGCCCGCGCGGGTCCATCGAGATCGCGTCCGGCGCTCCACAGCTCGGCGAGGCGCCGCATCGCCGACCCCGCCTTGGCCAAGCGGTCCTCGCTCTGGAGACGAGTCCGCACTCGTGCGCGCAGCGAGTCGCTGAGCGCCGGCATCCAGGCGCCCGACGTGTCGGGAAGCGCGAACAGGGTGCGACCGTGGGCCGCGTACCAGCTCGCGATCTCGCGCGGGGAAGGCGACGCCGTCGGGAGCGCGGATTCCGGAAGCAGGACGCGCTTCACCTGGACCTGGGGCGTGACGTACTCGGCCCGATGCGCCTCGTAATACGCGCGCCGGCGCGCCTCGATGGCGCTGGCGCGCTTCTCGGCGTCGGCGAGCTGCCTGACCTCGGGCAGCACCTCGGCGAATGGTTGCAGGCCGTGGCGGTGGCGCTCCGATACGGTGGCCACCACGATCTCGTCCTCGGTGGTCACCGGACCTACCACCCGAATCGTGGTGTCGGAGTCCGCGCCCGCGACCGCGGCCGCGAGCGTCGGAGCCTGGCCGAAGCCCGGAATCACGGTCGCCGGCAGCTCGAACTGGCCGGTCTCGTAGACTCCGGGTCCTCCACCTAGCGAATCGATCGATGCCCCGGCGCGTAGCGAATCGGCCCACGCGCGGGCGCGCCGCATGGTCGAGTCCACGGAGGCTTTTCGTCGCGCCTCGGAGGAAGCGGGCAACGGCAGGCGGCGCGCCCGCAAGGCGATCCGCCCGCGGCCCGTGAAGCGGTCGGGATGGGCTGCGTAGTAGGCCGCCCGCTCGGCATCGGTCGCCTCGGCCTCGAGCGAGACGTCGCGCGGGGAGAGGGCCAGGCAGCGGAACCGGACCTGCTCGTTACGCCGCGCCCACTCGGTGCGCAGGGCCGCGGGCGACGGCGTGAACCGGGCGCGCAGCATGCTGTCGAGGGTCCCCGCCGCCACCAGCTCGCGCACCTTGGGCAGCACCAGGGCATAGTTCGAACCCGGGCTGATCTTGAACTGGATCAGCTTCTGCGGGTCGAAGGCGCCATTCGTCTTGAAGAACGGGTCCTCGGCGAGGAGCCGATCGGTCTGGGCCTCGTTGACCGGGATCGCCCGGCGCTTGGCTTCGATCACCAGCAGCTCGCGGCGTATCAGCTCGTTCATCACGTTGCGCGCGGCGGTCTGCTGCAGCTCGGGCGTGAACCCCTGCTTGAGCTGCTCCTTCAAGCGCTCGAAGTAGGGCTGGGCGATGCGGTCGAAGTCCTGTTGTGTGATCACTCGGTCGTCGATGCGAGCGATCGGGGGCGAGGATGGCGGGGGCGCTGGCTTGCGTGGGCTCGGGGAGAAGAAGGGACTCTGGGTGGATGTCGTTTGCGCGTGCGCCGCGAACGCCGCGCACAGCAGGAGGCCGGTCCACGCCGCCCCATAGAGCAGGCTCGATCCCTGCGTCGCTACCGTCGCGAGTCTTTCGAACATTGGATTCGGGCGCACGGAACTCCGAAGCTAGACGGGCCGGCCGGATTGTGCAATGCCGGCACAAGCACCGTGAGCGCGGCGCCCCCACGCGGCTGTCGATTGAAGGCCGAACGGGCCTGTGCTACCTGTCGTCTCGAGAGCCAGCGCGGAGGAGCCCTGACGACACGCGAGCCTGTCCACCGAACCGAAACCGCTCCGGCCCAGGGAGCCCCGGGGGGGCACGCGTTCCCGTTGCCCGCCCAGGTGCTGGACGCGCTCGAGCAAGGCGTGGTGGCGATGGACCGCGAGCGCAAGGTGGTGTACGCGAACCGTTGGATCGAGGAGCTGCTGGGCTTCGAGCCCGGATCGCTCATCGGCACGCCCGGCGCTCGCGTCTTCCCCGGCGCCGACGCCCGCTGGCTCAAGGGCGCCTCGCGCGAGCCGCGCGACTTCCGGCTCGAGGCGGAGGGACGCGAGACCACGCTCAAGGCCGAGTCGCTGCCGTTGCGCAACGAAGACGGCGAGCTGGTGGGGTCGGTGGTGCTCGCCGAGGCGATCTCGGAGACCGAAGACGGCGAGTTCCAGAAGAAGATCGACCGCCTGGTCTCGTTGGGAGAGCTCTCGGCGTACGTGGCGCACGAGATCCGCAATCCGCTCACCGGAATTCGGACCACGGTGCAGTTCGTCGGCTCCAAGTTCAAGGCCACCGATCCGCGCCGCGAGGACCTCGAGGACGTGATCAAGGAGCTGGACCGGATCGAGCAGATCATCACCGGGCTGCTCATGTTCGCGCGGCCGCCGGCGGCCCAGCCCCAGGCTTGCGACCTGCACTCGGTGCTGGAGAAGACGCTGGCGATGATCGAGCTACAGCTCGGCGACGCCCAGGTGACGCTCAGCAAGGCGTACACCGATACCCTGCCGCTGGTCTACGCCGACCCCGACTTGACGCAACAGGTGTTCCTCAACCTGTGCCTGAACGCGGTCCAGGCGATGCCGCAGGGGGGCGAGCTGCACGTCGCCACCGGGGTGCGTCGCTATCGCACGCGCCGCTCGATGGTGGACGTGTCGTTCCGGGACAGCGGGCTCGGGATCCCCAAGGAGCTGATGGAGCGCATCTTCGATCCCTTCTTCACCACCCGCTCGATGGGGACCGGGCTCGGTCTCCCGATCTCGGTACAGATCGTGCGTGAGGTCGGCGGCGTGATCACGGCCAAGAATAACCCCACCGGCGGGGCCACGTTGCGCGTCTCCTTCCCGGTGCCGGCGGAACCGCTGGGCCGGGTCGAGGAGTAAGCGGTGCGCATTCAGGTGCTGGTGGTCGACGACGAGCTGCTGATCCGCAAGTCGTTGGCCAAGGTGCTGCGCGCCAAGGGCTATCCCGTGGAGGTGGCGAGCACCGGCGCAGACGGCCTCGACAAGGTGTCGGAGATCCACCCCCACGTGATGATCTTGGACATGCGGCTGCCCGACACCGACGGCCTCTCGGTGCTGCGCCGGGTGCGCCAACTCGACCCGCTGCTCCAGGTGATCGTCATCACCGCCTTCGGCGACGTCCAATCGGCGGTCGAAGCGATGAAGCTCGGGGCGTGCGACTTCCTGCGCAAGCCCTACGAAATGGAGGACATCGTGCTGGCGGTCGAGGGCGCCGCACACACGTTCCGCCAAGCCAGCGAGCTCGACCTGTATCGGCGCCAGGCGTGGCGTCACTACTCGGACGAGGAGATCGTCGGCGGCTCGGCGCCGATGCGCGAGGTGCGCGAGCTGATCGACAAGGTGGTGCGCAGCCAAGCGACCTCGGTCCTCATCACCGGCGCGAGCGGCACCGGCAAGGAGCTGGTGGCGCGCGCGATCCACTACCGCAGCGATCGCGCCCAGGCGCCGCTCATGGAGGTCAATTGCTCGTCGTTCCACGAGAATCTGCTCGAGAACGAGCTGTTCGGCCACGAGAAGGGGGCGTTCACCGACGCCTCCGACACCAAGAAGGGGCTGGTGGAGCTGTGCGACCGAGGCACGCTGTTCCTGGACGAGGTCGCCGACATGCCGCTCGCCACCCAGTCCAAGCTGCTGCGTTTCATCGACCACCGGAGCTTCAAGCGGGTCGGCGGCGCACACGACATCGCGGTCGACATCCGGATCGTGACCGCCACGAACAAGGACCTCGAGGCGGAAGTGCGGGCCGGGCGCTTCCGGAGCGATCTGTTCTTCCGCCTCAAGGTGGTCAGCATCCACATGCCGCCGCTGCGCGATCGCGGCGAGGACATCCTGGTGCTCGCACGGCATTTCCTGCGGGAGTTCTCGCGCAAGTTCCAGAAGGGCTTTCGCGACTTGTCGCCCGAGGCCTCCCAACGCTTGCTGGTCTATCCGTGGCCCGGCAACGTGCGCGAGCTGCGCAACCTGATCGAGCGGGTCGTGTTGCTGGAAGAGGGGGATATCCTGGCCCTCGAGCACCTGCCGGCCGAGGTCTCCGGTCGGCGCGCGGCGACCGCGGCGACCGCGACGCCGCTCGACGGCGATGCGACGGGCGTGCGCACGCTCGCGCAGCTCGAAGCCGCGCACATCGGTGAAGTGCTGCGGCTCACCTCTGGGAACAAGAGCCGCGCCGCTCGTATCCTCGGCATCTCGCGCCAGGGATTGATCGAGAAGCTGCGTCGTCTGGGAATGGAACCGGGCGCTGGTCGTCAAGTATCTTGACACCACAAGGAAGTGGACATCGTTTCATAAGGCTCATTTCGACAGTGGATTACCGATCTCATTCTTTGTAATCACCAATATTGTTGACGCTTAGGATGGTTATCCACTCTGCATTCGACCCTCGAAACGCCCCCTGCATGCCTCCAGGTCAATGATTCAATACATTCAATTGCAATGAAATACGCCATCCGCATTGGAATCTAGTCAGGAAGCGGGCACGCGACTTGCAAGCGTCAATACGTGGCCAAGTAGCGCGTGCTCGGGCACGCGTGACATGGCCCATCGGGCTGCCGGAAGGCCGCCACACGACATGTCCCGGCGAGGCGACACAGTCCACGCCGCTTTCGATGAGACCCATGAGGAGGTGATCAGGGAATGGCCAAGAAGAAGGGTGCGAAGAAGAAGGGCACCAAGAAGAAGGCTGCGAAGAAGAAGAAGTAGGCAGGTTTGTTGGACCTGGCACGTCCTCGGGGGATTGGTCGGCGAGACTCGGCGGCCAATCCTCGACTTCTGGGCGCCACAGAGGTGACGATCGAGAGTGAGCAAGCGCGAGCCCGGATCCGAGAGGCAAGGCCCCATGGTGTCGGTCCACGGGCGCACGGGTCGCCTGGGGCCCAACGTGTGGATGGCGCGCGCCGAGCAGGGGCGCGAGCTTAGCATGTCGCTCGGGTTCGGCCCTCACTTGATCTACGACGGGTTCGGTTGCCCGGTCTCGGGGCTCGAGGACCTGCGCGATCTCTATCGGCTGCTGGATACGCTCCCCGAGCGCATCCACATGACGAAGATCATGCCTCCCTACGTGTTCCGGCACCAGTCGGCCCAAGGTGCGGATGGCTACTCCGGCTTCGTGCTGATCGCCGAGAGCCACATCAGCGTTCACGCGTTCCCGGGGCGTCGCTACGTGAACGCCGACATCTTTTCCTGCGAGCCGTTCGATGTCGAGACGGCGCTCGCCGAGCTGGCCCAGGCATTCCGGCCGGCCCGGGTGGAATGGAAGCTTCTCGATCGGGGTCGTGAATTCCCCAAGCGCATCGCCGACTCGCGAGCCGTCGTAGGCCGTGATCGGCGCATGATCGCGCGGGGACTGGGACTGGAGGCCGAGGGCTAGGGCTGGCCCGCCTTCCTCCAGTGCGTGGCGAAAGGGCTCGCCCACGGAAGGGCGAGCTGTTTCGCATTCGAGGCACCCAGCGTGTGCTACCGTCGCTGCGCCGGCGGGGCCCCCGCCGGCCGCGCCCGAGGCTCCCGTTGAACACGTCGACCGTGGCGCCCCCGGGGTTCATCCGCATCCGGGGCGCGCGCCAGCACAACCTCAAGAACCTCGATCTCGACATCCCGCGGGGACGCCTGACGGTGGTCACCGGTGTCTCCGGATCGGGCAAGTCGTCGTTGGCCTTCGATACGCTCTACGCCGAAGGACAGCGACGCTACGTCGAGTCGGTCTCGACCTACGCGAAGCAGTTCCTGGATCGGCTGCCGCGCCCCGATGTCGACGCGATCCTGGGGCTCACGCCGGCGGTCGCCATCCAGCAGGCGGCGCCCGCCCGCAGCGCCCGCTCCACCGTGGGCACCGCGACCGAAATCCAGGACTACCTGCGCCTGCTGTTCGCCAGGGTCGGCACCGTTCACTGCGCACGGTGCGATCGGCCGGTCTCGGCCGACAGCCCGCAGGGCATCGCCGCCGAAGCCGCCGGCTGGAGCCCCGGCGAGCCGCTCTTGATTCTGGCGCCGGTCCCGCGCCTTGACGCGTGGGCCGAGCAAGCCGGTCACCTGCTCACGGCCGGCTTCACCCGCATCCTGCTCAAGGACCAGGTGACGCCGCTCGATCCGCTGCCGCGCCTTCCCAAGTCCGCGCGTCAGGTGCTGGTCGTGGTGGACCGGTTCGCGTGGAGCCCGGGCGAGCGCCAGCGTCTGGTCGAGTCCCTAGAGCAGGCGTTCCGCCGCGGCGAGGGCCGGATCGAGATCGCGCGGGGCCGCACCCGCGAGAAGCGGAGCGAGCGCTGGGAGTGCGCCGCCTGCGGCACGCCCGCGCTCCGCCCCGAGCCCGCGCTGTTCTCGTTCAACAGCCCGCTCGGCGTGTGCCCGGTCTGCCGGGGGTTCGGCAACGTGCTCACCTTCACCGCCGACCTCATCGTGCCCGATCCCGATCGCACGCTAAGGCAGGGCGCTCTCGATCCGTGGGCGCGCTCGTGGCGGAAGATCGCGTGGCCGAGGCTCGAGAAGCTGGGGCGCGAGCGCGGCCTTCCACTCGACACGCCGTGGCGGGATCTCGATCCCGAGCACCGCCGGCTCCTGCTCGAGGGCGGCGACGGCTTCCGGGGTGTGATTCCATTCCTCACTCGGCTGCAGCAGAAATCCTACAAGGTGGGCAACCGGTTCGTGGTCCGCAAGTACCAGACGGCCCTGCCCTGCCAGGCGTGCGGGGGAGCCAGGCTGCGGCCCGAAGCACTGCGCGTGCGCGTGGGCGGGCAAACCATCGCCGAGGTGAGCGCGCTGTCGGTGCGCGAAGCCGCCGGTTTCGTCGCGACGCTGACGCTCACCCCGCGCGAAGCCGAGATCGTCGGAGCGCCGCTCGACGAGATCCGGTCGCGCCTCGGCTTCCTGCTGCGCGTCGATCTCGGCTACCTCACGCTCGATCGGTTGACGCGCACGCTTTCGGGAGGCGAGGCGCAGCGCATCGAGCTCGCCAACGCGTTGGGCGCCAACCTGGCGGACACGCTCTACGTGCTCGACGAGCCGACGGTGGGGCTCCACCCGCGCGACAGCGCGCGGCTCGCCGAGCTGCTCCAAGACCTCGCCGGTCGCGGCAACACGCTGGTGGTGGTCGAGCACGAGCCGCTGCTGATGCGCGCCGCCGACCACCTGGTGGATCTCGGGCCAGGCGCGGGCGAACAAGGCGGCCGCCTGCTCTACGCCGGACCCGGGCGCGACATCGCGACCGCGGATACCGAGACGGCGCGCTTCCTGCGCGGCGAGCGGCGGGTGGCGCGCACCCGCGCCGAGGCGCCGGCAACGGCGTGGCTCACGGTGGAAGGGGCCACCCACCACAACTTGAAGCAGGTGACGGCGCGCTTTCCTCTCGGGCGCTTGACCGCGGTGACCGGCGTGTCCGGATCGGGCAAGAGCAGCCTGGTGGACGAGGTGCTGTACCGTGCCGCGCGGCGGGCGCTCGAGGGCCGCGAGGAGGAACCGGTGGGAGCGCACCGCGCGGTGCGCGGCATGGAGGCGCTCGAGCGCGTGATGCAGGTGGACCAGACCCCGATCGGCCGCACGCCGCGCTCCTGTCCGGTTACCTACCTGGGCGCCTACGCCGCGCTGCGCGAGGTCTACGCCCGCCAGCCGGCGGCCCTGGCGCGCCGGCTCTCGGAGGGGGCCTTCTCCTTCAACACCCCTGGCGGGCGATGCGAGACGTGCCAGGGAGCGGGTTGGGTGACGGTGGAGATGTACTTCCTCGCCGACCTCCTGGTGCCGTGCGAGGAGTGCAACGGTGCCCGCTTTCGGCGCGAGGTGCTCGAAGTGAGCTACCGCGGCGTGAACATCCGCGAGGCACTGGACCTGACGGTGGACCAGGCCTTCGCCCATTTCGGGCGCGAGCCGCGCTTCGTGCGCGGCCTGCAGACGCTGCGGCGGGTCGGTCTCGGCTACCTCAAGCTCGGGCAGCCCGCGACGCAGCTCTCGGGGGGCGAAGCCCAGCGCCTGAAGATCGCGCGCGAGCTTTCCGGCCGCGGGGTCGGGCGAGCGCTGGTGGTGCTCGACGAGCCCACGGTGGGGCTTCATCAGGCCGACGTCCAGCGCCTGCTCGACGTGCTGCACGACCTCACACAGCGAGGCGACACGGTGGTGGTGGTCGAGCACAACCTGGACGTGATTCGGAACGCGGATTGGGTGGTGGACCTGGGGCCGGAGGGGGGCGATGCGGGGGGCCATCTGGTGGCCGAAGGGTCGCCCGAGAGCATCGCCGCGACCGATTCATGGACCGGGCGCTTCCTGCGCGACGCGATGGCGTTCGCCGCGGCGGGGGGAAACGGCGGGCGACGGGCGCCGTAGCTGCCACGGCGGTTGCCGTTGGGACGCCGCGGGTGCACAGTTTCGGCCGTGAGCGCCACCACCTACTTGGGCGCGGTGCAAGTCGACGAGTACCGCTGGATGCTGCCGCGCGAGGGCGGCATGCGAGTGCCGGGGATTCTGTTCGCCGACCGGCCGCTGCTCGAGAAAATGCTCTCGGACCGCACGCCCGAGCAGGTGAAGAACGCAGCCCACCTCCCCGGGATCCTCGAAGCCTCGATCGCGATGCCCGACGCCCACTGGGGCTACGGGCTCCCGGTCGGCGGAGTGGTCGCCACCGACGAGCACGAAGGCGTGGTCTCGCCGGGCGCGGTCGGCTACGACATCGGGTGCGGGGTACGCTTGATGCGGAGCCGGTTGACGCGCGCCGAGCTCGAGCCGCGGGTCGAGACGCTTGCCGACCGGCTCTACCACGAGGTGCCGTGTGGCGTGGGGGCCACTGGGAGCGTGCGCCTCGCGGGCGGCGAACTGGATCGGGTGCTGCGCCAGG
>VBOY01000136.1 GCA_005893295.1 Candidatus Eiseniibacteriota bacterium
ATCCTCCGGCGCGAGCCACGAAGCGGGAAGCGTCGCGCCATGGACGCCGGCGAGTAGAACGTCTCGTAGGCCTCCGTCTGGCCGAGCCGCAACTGGTCTCCCGTCACGCGCGCGGGCCGATACACGACATTGCCCTGATCGTACTTCTCCCAGTCGTAGGAGACGATGCGGTCGGCCTTCTTCAGCTCGTACCAGGTCAAGGTACCCGGATAGGGCGTGAGGACCGAGTATGCGCAGGCATCGTAGTCCGCGTTGATGTTGAAGCGCGACGTTTCCTTGAACACGGTGGCATCGTCGCCGTCGAAGCCGAACATGAAGAGGCCGAAGACCATGATCCCGTAGGAGTGCACCTTCTCGACGAGGGACGCGAAGGTCTCGGGGCGGTTCACATGCTTGTGTACGCTCGTGAGCGTGGAGCGCGTGATCGATTCAAAGCCGATGCTCAGCATGGTGCAGCCGCTGGCGGCGGCCAGCTCGAGCATGCGATCGTCCTGCGCGAGCTTCGAGGTGACGCCCGCCTGCCAGTTGATGCCGCGCCCCTTGAAGGCCCGCATGACATCCTTCGGCCGCTCCGGCGTGCCGAAGAAGTCGGCGTCGTTGATCGAGATCGTACGCGATCCGCAGCTCTCGACCTCGCGCACCACCTCGTCCACCGGGCGGTAGCGGAACTTGAGCCCGTTCATGAGGGGCTCAGCGCAGAACGTACAGCCCTGGTGACAGCCGCGCGAGGTCTGCACGAACGTGCTGTTCACGTAGCGGTTCCGCTTGAGCAGGTCATACCGGGGCGGCGCCAGGCCTTCCATCGGATGCAGCCTCTCCGACTTGTAGGCACCGCGCATCTGGCCCTGCTCGAGATCGTCCAGGAGCTTGCCGAGAACGAGCTCGACTTCACCGATCACGACGGCATCGCAATGCTTGAGCGCTTCCTGCGGCATGAAGCTCGGGTGCACGCCGCCCATCGCCACCGGCACACCGCGCGCCCGGAAGGCATCGGCGATCTCGTAGCCGCGGTTCACATAGCTGGTCATGGCGGAGATGCCGATGAGGTCCGCCTTCAGGTCGAAGTCGATGGACTCGATGTTCTCGTCCGTGAGCACCACCTCGTAGCGGTCGCGCGGAATGCCTGCGGCGACGGCCAGCAAGCCCGCCAGAGGCGAGTACAGCGCCCGGTTGAGATACAACGGACGCGTGGTCAGCGAATCGGTCTTCGGATTGATGAGATGGATGACCCGGTGACGCATGAGGGTGGCTCCTGGGGTCGAGGGGTGCGGCAATGGGAAGCGCCGCCATCGTACGTCCATAGCGCCGACGCGTCAAGTGCGATGGTCCACCGATATTTGTGGGTTGGGCCCCCTCCTGGAAGATCCCCTTATTGATAGGTGTAGTGGCGGATTCTCTGATCATAGCCCGCTCCAGGTCCTGGGCCATCCACATCTCTTCTGGCCTGCGACAGCGACGGATGACTTCCTTCTGGTCCTCGCGTCCGCTCGTCCTGGTGAAAGCGCCTTGCTGAGTACCAGGCAAGGACCGTACTGTCAATCCAGCCCGGCGATAACAATTTTGAGATAGTCGGGCCCAGGGAACTTTCAGGGCCGGGGTCTGTCCAATCCATCGGACCCGAGAATCGGGCCCCAATGGAGGTGGATGACCATGACCCGAATCGTCAGCAAGTCCCCAATCACACTGTTCGCGACAGCGCTGTTCCTCGCCACTGCCCTCGCTTCGACCTGCGACACGATCGCCCTCGAGCGCGGCGGGTACTCGATGGAGATCCTGATCGGCGGGGCACCCGTCTACGAGTATGCCGCGCGAGGAAAGAGTTACGTCGAGGCCCTGAAGAACCGCGAGTACTCCGTGAGGCTGCGCAATCGGACCGCCGAGCGGATCGCTGTCGCGCTCTCGGTGGATGGCCTCAACTCGATAGACGCCCGGACGACCAACGCCAAGGATGCCAGAAAGTGGGTCCTCGGCCCGTACGAGACGATCACCCTCGACGGCTGGCAGGTATCCTCGGAGATGGCGCGGCGGTTCTTCTTCACGACCGAGGAGAAGTCCTACGGAAGTTGGCTCGGCGAGAGCCAGAACCTCGGGATCGTTGCCGCGGCCGTGTTCCGCGAGAAGAAGCCGCAGATCTCTATCTATCACGGCCCGATGCCCCAGCGCGAGGAGAGCAAGTCCCGGGACAATGAATCGAGCAACCAGGCAGCCCCCGCGGAACCGTCGGCCCCGATGGCGCAGGCGGATGGCTCGGCAAGTGGCACTATCACTCCGAAGAAGTCCGATGACCTAGCGGCAACCGGGATCGGGCAGAAGACCAGCCACCCGGTCCAGGAAGTCTTCTTCGACTCGGAGGATTCACCATCCGCCGTGCTCGAGCTGCGTTACGAGTATCGCGACAGTCTCATTCGCCTGGGAGTCCTGCCGGCATTCGACCCGTGCGGAGACGCACTGTCCCGGCGGGAAAGAGCGCAGGGGTTCGAGAATCCGGGCTTCGCTCCGGATCCGTTTCGCCGTCGGGATCGGTGAGGGTCGAGCCGCTGGATTCGGCCGATGAGACCTATGCCGCGGAAGAAGATCTTGCTCGACCGCGGGTAGTTCGTTTCGCGCGTGCCGTAGGCCAGAGGGATGAGGCGCGGCGCGCAGGGTGCAGACACCGCTGCCCTCGAGGATCAAAAAGCTCTCCTCGCTTGCCGAGTGGCAGTGCGGCGGATAGGCGCTTCAAGCTGGAATTCTTAGGTCCGATAGCTTTTATTGTGTTAACCTCACAGGGCTAGGAAGTTCGGCTGGGGCACATCTTCGACCAGTAAGGGCTTTCTTGTCTCCAGAAATCATGAATAATGCAGGCTAGGGGTCGTCGAGGGCGACGATCTCCAGCTCGTTCGCCTTCCCCTTGAGCCGTCTCGCGCCCAGGGAACGGGCCTTGTAAGGCTCCGGCAGCCGCAGTCGAGCGGCGAGGTCGCCGGAGAGCAGAAGCGGGCATCCTTCCTCGGCGCACAACGACTGGATCCGGGCCGCCGTGTTCAGCACGTCGCCGTGGAACACTATTTCGCTCTTGACCTCGCCGACCTCGGTCGCGATCACCGGGCCGATGTGCAGGCCGGCCTTGAACTCCGGCACCAGACCGTAGCGCCGAGTGTAGTAGCCGGCGCGCGCCGCCACCACCTCGCGCATCCTGAAGAAGAGCCGGACGCAGTTCGAGTCCTTGATACCCTGCTTCGGCGTCCAGGTGATGACCGCCTCGTCGCCGATGTAGTGGCTCACGGTGCCCCTCGATTCCAGCAGCGGGTCGGTGAGGTCGCGGAAGAAGTCACGGACCATGGCGCTGAACTCGACGTTTCCGAGCCGCTCGGCCAGCGTCGTGGAGTGGCGCAGATCGAGGAACATGAAAATCCGCTCCTCCTCCTTCGGGTTGTAGTACTTGCCGGTCATCCAGTTGCGCAGGACGCCCGGCCCCAGCTTGCGGTCAATCGCGAAGTAGGCGTTCACCAGCCCCGCCAGCAAGATGCCGCCCGCCAGCGCGAGGGGCGTGACCCGGGTGGTGAGGAAGCCGGCGCCGGTGCGCAGGAGCTCTTCATCAAGAGGGCTCCGGCGGGCAGCGGTGGCAAGGCCCGCCCAGCCCGTCAGGAGCGCTCCGACGAAGACCGTCAGGGCGATCAGGACGGTCTGGACGATCAGGTTCAGGCTGAACAGGGAAAGCCGGATGCGGTTGCGAACCAGGTTGAGGAGGAAAAAGCAGCTGCCGAAGACGAGCGTCGCGAAGGTGCTGAGCGCCAGCGCGGGCCAGAGGCCCGACCGCAGCAGGAAGGGCAGGGTCCCCAGCGAGATCAGCAGCGCTACAGTGAGGTGATCGCGGTATTCGCGCAGCAGCTTCCCGCGTCTGTCGGCTCCCCGCATCCGGCCCCTCGGCGCCATGGCGGCCAGCCTACCGCAAGCCCCCCCGGCGGTTCAATCCGTGGTCACGCGGGATCCCGGCGACGCGCAGCCGTCGCCTGTTCCCTCGGCGTTAGCGTCGCCGAAGAGATTCACTGAAACTAAAGACCACAATCAGATGGTTTTATGTCAATGCTAGTTATGAGATTTCGATCCTTGTCGTAGTAGGATGATCGGAGAGTAACTCCCTTTCTTAGAAACATCTCTTTTACTTTTTCTGATTTGCACGCGTTGCTCAGTGCGATCGGACTAACGATGGCCTCGAATTCTTCTTTCTTAATGGCACCGAAACTCTGATCGACCAACCGATAGTCATAATTGAACATCGTGTCGCTAGGAACACTGATTGAAATGATTTCGGTTTCCGCATCAATGGCCTTTGGCAAGGCTTTATTCGCTTCCTTAGAGATCTGTTCCAATGTGTCACGAGGTGCCGCGTCTTTATTTGTACACGCAGTAAAATAAACAGCACTCCCTCCAATTATCAATAAAGGTCCAACCCATCGACAAAATATATATTTAACTTATGCCACCGCACACCTCCTAACACCGTCATTCCTTGATCTAGAAAATTTACCCATAATCACCTCCGAAAGTTAGACGCCTTGTATATTCCCATCGGGCCTCAGATCTGCGAACCTACCGGCGTGGCGAAGCTCCCGCTGAGGCCGATGTCGCCTGCAGGGCCGGGATGGACGGCCTGACGCCAAAACTCGCTGGAACCCCGTGATCGGGCGCGACTCCCAAGGCACGCCGGTCGCGAATCCGTTGCTCAGAATCTGAAGAGGAAGCCGGGCAAGCGGACGGCCGGGCACATAGCAAGCCAGTGCGTGATCAAATCGGCGAGCGCGAGGCGGTGCGACGAGAACGGATGATCGTCCTCGTACTGCACCATGGTAACGTGACGCCCCCCTGCGGCACGCACCCCACGCGCCATCTTTTCGTGCATCGCGACATCCTCGTCGGGGGAATCGTCCGTCGCGGCCACGAGGAGAAGCGCGCGGTCGCCAAGCGCCCGTGCTTGTGAGAGATAATCCCACGCCGTCGCATGGGCGACCATCTCCTGCAGGAGATCGGCCGCTGCTGCGCGCACGGGACCGCCGGCCGGGTCGGTCGACGCGCGAAAGTCCGCAAGATTCGATGCGCGCTCGTCGGGGTGCGCCGGAAACCGCAGTGCTGCGCCGCCGACGTTCCACGCCGCGAGCCCAACGACACAGACGGAGGGCGGCTCGCGTCCCGCCGTCATGAGGGCAAGCCATCCCCCGAAGCTGTGGCCAACGATTGCTATGCGCCGGACATCGAAATGGTACTTAGC
>VBOY01000049.1:0-1227 GCA_005893295.1 Candidatus Eiseniibacteriota bacterium
CGTCGCCACTATCAAAACTCTTTCGCGGGTGACAAATCCATTGCGAAAACCGATGTCTCGACGCGACACACTCGAGCGCCGTCGCGTACCATCGTTCCACCCTCCTCAAGGGTGGCCTCTCGGGGGAAACCCCCCAAGTGCTGAGGAATTCGGCGCGAAGTGGTGACCGCCGCATCGCTTCCAGCCCCCCCCGGCGTGGGCCGGAAAACACGTCCACGGGCGGGGAAGCATCGCTGTCGTGCGTTTTCCCCCGGTGGCACGAAGGATGCGGAAACGGTGTTCGGAGAGGTGAATCGAAATACCACGGAAGTCGTTGCAAGCGTGAACGGCTGAAAGCCAGGTGGACCGTGAACCCCCGTCATTACGTCGACCTCAAGGAGACCAGCCGCAACCTCCAGCCCACGTATTACTTCATGATCAACTGCCTCCTGTACAGCCGCATGGAGACCGGCCTGGTCTCCAATCAGGAATACTATGACGAGGACGTGAACGTCTACCTCGCCCACCTCCTGCACTCGTTCATCAACCCGGAGTACGTAGAGCAGTCCAAGAAGTTCCTGTCCCGCTACGACACCGACGTGTTTCGCCGCCTCGCTCACTCGAGCGACTCGCGGCTCAAGTACCTGATCTACAAGACGAACGCGGATTTCCTGCTCATCTCGATCGGGATCTTCGACAATCCGCTCGGGCCGTCGGCCAGCCGCGGCAAGGCACAGCCGAGCGAGGAGGCTTACATCGGGCGCGGGAAGACCTACTACCACTTCGCCTACTCGTATGCGCAGCAGGTGCACCGCAAGAACGCCGGAGTGGCCGACGTGCTCGAGAAGCTCTCGGTGGGATTCGAGAAGTATCTGAGAATCCTGTCTCACATGCGGGGCGAATACATGGATCTGATGAAGCGCTTCTCGCAGGGCGAGGTCTATCACCTGGAGCGCTCGATCGACGAGGATTCGCAGAAGGAGCTGTTGCGCGTGAAGCAGGACGAGCTGCTCGAGCTCTACAGCGCCTGGAAGTCACAACCCAGCCCCGAGACCGAGGAGAGCCTCGAGCGGGTGGTGAGCGAGATCCGTCGCTTGAACCCCTCGTTCAAGTTTCAGCTGCCGAAGCGCTGAGCTCCCGTCGCGCCAGGCCGTCAATAGCCGCAGGATCGCGAAGCCCTACGGGCGCCGCGGGATCTCGTAGTTCGGGGCTTCCTGCGTGATGGTGATGTCGTGCGGGTGGCTCTCG
>VBOY01000049.1:1245-16872 GCA_005893295.1 Candidatus Eiseniibacteriota bacterium
CCCATGCCCGCTCTCAGCCCCCCGACCATTTGGTAGACAGAGGTCGCGAGCGGACCCTTGAAGGGAACGCGGCCCTCGATGCCTTCCGGGACCAGCTTCGACAGCTCGTCGGTGCTTTCCTGGAAATAGCGCTCGCGGCTACCGCGAGCCGCCGCCATCGCCGAGAGCGATCCCATGCCGCGGTACACCTTGTACGACCGCCCTTCGAGCAGCACGACTTCGCCCGGGCTCTCCTCGGTGCCCGCGAACAGGCTGCCGATCATCACCGACTCGGCGCCCGCCGCCAGCGCCTTGACGACGTCGCCGGTGTACTTGATGCCGCCGTCGGCCACGATCGGCACGCCCGTGTCCTCGAGCGCGCGCGCCGCTTCGAGTACCGCCGTGATCTGGGCCATGCCGGCCCCGGTGACGACGCGTGTGGTGCAGATCGCGCCCGGGCCCATTCCCACCTTGATTCCATCGGCGCCCGTGGCCGCGACCGCCGCCGCCCCTTCCGCGGTGCCCACGTTGCCCACCACGAGGTCGGCGCCGGTGCCGAGCGCGCGAATCGCCTCGGCCGCCGCCAGCACGCCGCGCGAGTGGGCATGCGCGCTGTCGATCACCAACGCGTCCACGCCGGCCTTGAGCAGCTCTTGCGCCCGTTCCCGGTAGTCGCCGGCAGCGCCGATCGCGGCGGCGACCCGCAGGCGCCCCAGGGAATCCTTGCAGGCGCTCGGGTGCTTGATCCTCTTTTCGATGTCCTTGACCGTGATCAACCCTTTGAGCCGTCCCTCCCCATCCACCACCGGCAGCTTTTCGATGCGATGCTTGGCCAGGATCGCGCGGGCTTGCTCGAGCGTCGTGCCGACCGGGGTGGTGATGAGACGTTCCTTGGTCATCACCTCGGAGACCTTGCGGTCCAGCCGATCCTCGAAGCGCAAGTCTCGGTTTGTCAGGATGCCCACCAGGCGCCCGCCCTCGGTGATCGGCACGCCCGAGATGTGGAACCGCTCCATCAGGTCGTGGGCTTCGGCGAGCGTGGCGGTCGGCGGCAGCGTGAACGGATCGACGATCATGCCGCTCTCCGAGCGCTTCACGCGATCCACCTGAGCCGCCTGCTCTTCGATCGGAAGGTTCTTGTGGATCACGCCGATGCCGCCGTCGCGCGCCAACGCGATCGCCAGCTCGTACTCGGTCACCGTGTCCATCGCGGCGCTGACGATCGGCACGTTGAGCATGATGTTGCGGGAAAAGCGCGAGCGGATGTCGACGTCACGCGGGTGCACGTCCGAGAGGCGGGGAACGAGCAGGACGTCGTCGAAGGTCAGGGCCTCGGGGCCCACCTTGTCGTGCCACGGGACCCGATCCGTCACGTGGAGCGAAGCCTCCTGTTCGAGATCGGCGGTTGCCACGCCCACCGCGAGCTCCCCGCTACCGGTTGAGCGGAAGCTCGGGCGGCTTCTTGCGGTCGACATCGAAATAGTAGTTGGCGCCCATCCGGACGCCAGCCCCACTCAGGTTGCTGTTCCAGCCGCCCTTGAACTGGTCGTCGCGGGTGACGAACGCGTGGTGGTCGGCGATCGACAGCTCGATGCTGGTCGAGGGCAGCGTCTTGAGAAACCGCTCCGCGCCCAGCTCGGCTGAATACCCGGTGTAGACGCCGCGGTGGAGTCGGAACGTAATCGGATCCTGCAGCACCTTGCGATGGTTCTCGACCATCACCCGATAGAGCCCGGGGCCGGCGCCCAGATGGTAGAGCCACTGCCCGATGTGCCAAGTGAATTGAGCCTGGAGCGTCATGGGCGTGAGCAGCGTCAGGTAGCGCTTCTTGGTGGTCTCGCTGGGAAAGTGGATGTCCGTCATCGGCGGCTTCTCCTTGTCGGAGTAAGCGGACCAGGTGAACCCGGGGCTGAATTGGGCGCGCCAGCGGTTGGTGAAGACGTAGCGAAAGTGCGCCTCGAAGTCGAAGCGCGGCAGTGCGCCCGTGCCGTAGTCCTCTTGACCGTAGAAAGCGGAGCCGCCGATCTGGCCGCCGATGCCGCCGCGGCGCGGCGTCGCTCCCGTGCCGGTGGACGGAATCCCTGGCTTGGCTGCTGGCGGCGGCGGCGCTTCCGTGGGCGCAGGTTCGGCCGACGC
The DNA here is from genome assembly GCA_005893295.1 of Candidatus Eiseniibacteriota bacterium. GTDB lineage: Bacteria > Eisenbacteria > RBG-16-71-46 > RBG-16-71-46 > RBG-16-71-46 > WS-8. The sequence continues at coordinate 3,361 of VBOY01000049.1, forward strand.
GGACACCGAAGCCAACCACGCCGTCAGGCACGCGATGCCGATCCAAGGAACGCGGAGCGCCATGATCGGAAGAGCACCTCAACGGTCGGTCGTCGGGGAAGAATAGGGAAAGCCCGGTGCGAGAGCGCGGCAGTATAGAAATGGGCTGCCGGAGTGTCAAGAACGGTAGGGCCTCTTGAACGGCCTCCCGTAAGCACTTCCGCCGACCAAGGCGACGTCCGAGGGTGGCAGCGGCGCTGTCGATTCGACGCCAAAGGTGGCGAGTGGAGATCATCGGGTCGCAGGCGAGGGCGTCTCGCCGGCCCATTCTCCGGGCCATCCGTGCTGGAACCTCTCTTGCAATGGGGCTTGGCGACCCTCGAAGCCGGGATCCTGCTCGAATCCGCATCGAATCTCCTCACCCCGATCCCACCTGGATCTTCACATGACGCCTCTTAGGGGCCGGCCGCCAACCGGCCCCTGTCCCGGTTCATCCGGCGCGGCGACGAGGCGGCCCCGAATCGGGCAATCGGTCCACTCGTTGACACTTAGCGAACCGGCTCGTAGACTGCCGCACTCGTTTTGGCTGCGCCGCCGCACCAGGCTCCGCCGGACCCCACGGGGGAGGACGATTGACCCGCACCGATCAGTGGAAACTGTTGGGCGTGGTGGCCGCGACGGTGCTCTCGCTCTGGTATCTCTATCCCTCGTTTCGCTTCTACGGCATGACCCCGGCCGAGCGGGCACGCCTGCAGCCGACCGTGCTGACCGAGCTTCGCCGCAAGACGGTGCACTTGGGGCTCGACCTCCAGGGTGGCATGCATTTGGTGCTCGAGGTCGATCGGTCGAGACTCAACGCCGCCGAGGCCAAGGACGCCCCGGATCGGGCGCTCGAGGTGATCCGCCGCCGTGTCGACCAGTTCGGCGTCGCCGAGCCGCTGATCCAGCGCGAAGGCGAGGACCGCATCGCGCTCCAGCTTCCCGGTCTGACCGACCGGCAGCGCGCACGCGACCTGATCGGCAAGACCGCGCTGCTCGAATTCAAGCTGCTGCGCCCGGCCGAGGAGGTGCGCAGCCTGTTCCAGCGCGTCGACAGCTACCTGGCCTCCCGAGGCGCCGGCGGCGAGCTCGACACCCTGTTGCGCAAGGCTCCGCTCACAGGGCACTTCCTCGATCTCGCCTCGAGCGCCTTCATCCGCAAGGACGACTTGCCGGAGGTCAGCCGGCTGCTCGCCACGCCCGGCCTGGATTCGATCCTGCCCACCGACTCCCAGCTCCTGTGGGGCACCGAGAACGAGAGCCACCAGGGGGTCACCGGTCGCATGCTCTACGTGGTGAAGCGCGAGCCCGAGATGACGGGGGGCTCGATCGCCAGCGCCGAGGCGCGCGTCGGGCTCGACCAGACGAATCCTGGCGGCTGGGGCGTGAGCATGACCATGACCCCGCGCGGCCGCGGCGAGTTCGCGCGCATCACCGGCAACAACGTCGGGCGCCAGCTCGCGATCGTGCTCGATGGCCAGGTCAGCTCGGCGCCGGTGATCCGCGAGCGCATCTCGGGGGGCGACGCCTCGATCACCGGGAGTTTCGCCCTCGAGTCCGCCAAGGACCTGGCGATCGTGCTGCGCGCCGGCGCCCTGCCGGCTCCGGTGCGCATCATCGAGGAGCGCTCGGTCGGCCCCTCGCTGGGATCGGATTCGATCCAGGAAGGGCTCACGGCCGGGCTGGTCGGTACGGCGCTCGTCATCGTGTTCATGGTCGTCTACTACCAGCTCTCCGGCGTGATCGCGATCGCCGCGCTCGGGCTCAACTTGCTCTACGTCGCGGCCTCGCTCGCGGGCTTCGGGGCCACGCTCACGCTGCCAGGCATCGCAGGCCTGGTGCTCACCACCGGGATGGCGGTGGACACCAACGTGCTCATCTTCGAGCGCATGCGCGAGGAGCTACGCAACCTGAAGAGCGTGCGCCAGTCGGTGGCGCTCGGCTACGATCGAGCCTTCCGCACGATTCTCGACGCCCACGTCACGACGCTGATCAGCGCACTGTTCCTGTTTCAGTTCGGCACCGGTCCCATCAAGGGATTCGCCGTCACCCTGAGCGTGGGCCTGATCGCCAACATGTTCACGGCGGTGTTGTTCACGCGCATGATCTTCGATTTCATGCTGGGCCGCGGCAAGGTCGAGCGGCTCAGCATCTGAGAAAGGACCGCGAGGCGGACTCGACATGCTCCAGCTGCTGATCGGCACGAACATCGGCTTCATGCGGCAGCGCCGCATCGGCTATATGGTCTCGGGCGCACTGGCGCTCGCCACGGCGGTGTGGCTGGTCGTGCACGGCGGTCCGCGCTACGGCGTGGACTTCACCGGCGGAACGCTGATCCAGATCCGCACCAGCCGCGTGCTCCCCGCGGACCAGGTGCGATCGGCGCTCGACGTTGGCGGTCTGCACGGGTTCGAGCTCCAACAGCTGGCCGGCGAGAACCGCAACGAGTTCATGATCCGTTTGCGCTCGGCGGAGGAGAAGGACCCCTTCCAGGCGGTGCAGCGGGCGATCCAGTCGCGCTTCGCGGGCGAGGCGGTCGAGCTGCGCCGCTCCGAGGCAGTCGGCCCCAAGGTCGGCGGCGAGCTGCGGGCCAAGGCCATCTGGGCGGTGCTCGGCAGCCTCGCCGGAATTCTCCTTTACGTCGGCTTTCGCTATGAGTTCAAATTCGCGCTTGGCGCCGTGGTGGCGCTGTTCCACGATGTCTTCGTGACCCTGGGCGTGTTGTGCCTCCTCAACCGTGAGGTCACCCTCACGGTGGTGGCCGCACTGCTGACCATCGCCGGCTACTCCATCAACGACACGATCGTGGTCTTCGACCGCATCCGCGAGCGATCCAAGGCGCTGCGCAAGGAGAAGCATTCGCGCGCCATGGACGTCGCCGTCAACGAGACGTTGTCGCGCACCGTGATCACGTCGCTCACGGTTTTCCTCACGGCCTTGTCGTTGCTTATTTGGGGCGGCGAAGTGCTGCGGGACTTCTCGCTCGCGATGGTGGTGGGTGTGGGCTTCGGAACCTATTCATCGGTGTACGTGGCGAGCGCCTTGGCGCTGGACATCTGGATTGGTCTCGACCGGCGGCGCGGCATCCAGGCCGAATGAGCACGCCTCGTCGAATGCGGCGTTGGGGAGGAAGAATGCTGCGACGCATGGGGCGCTTCGCGGTCGCGACGGCAGCCTGCCTGCTGGCTCTGTCGTGCTCCAAGCGCATCACGCGGGTCGAGGACGTGCCGGACCCGGGCCGTTATCCGGAGGGGCTCCGCGACAGCACCTACCTCGTGGTGTATCTCGACACGCCGAGCGTGGTGAAAGTCTACAAGGACAACGCCGCGGATGCCGACAGCGCGGGCAGGCTGACGGGCGACGACCCCCTCGTGGGCACCGAGGACCACTATGTGGCCGGCCCCGGCGTGGTGCAGGGGATGATCATCGACTCGACCTTCGCCACCCGCTTCCAGGTGTTCCGCGGCGAACAGGGCCGTTTCCTGCCGCTGCGGGACTTCGCATTCCGCTCGACCAAGCCCTACCAGCAGACGCACTGGGAGGTGTACCACTTCACGGACGGGCAGCCCGTCCCTGCCACGGTGCGAACCTACGTCGGGCGCGGCGTGGTGAGCGACGTCGTGAATGGCCGCTCGCCGCTCACCAACGTGGCGATCGTACCGGGGAGCCCGATCCCCGGCGACCTGGTATTCACCGCCAAGACCGGCTTGGAATTCGATTGCCAGAGCTGTGGCACGCAGCCGGACCCGGACGCGTGCTTCAGGAGCCATCAGTGCCCCGACTCGCTCCTCTACATGGAGTGGGAGGCGGTGCCGGGCGCGGCGGGCTATTGGATCCAGGTCTACCAGCTCGGCGATCAGTCGGGCGACGAGGTGATCCTGTCGGGAGTGGCCGCTCCTCTCTACCTCGGGTTGATTCACGAGTTCTTCGTCGGCTATCTCCCCGAGGCGTCGACCGAGCGCCCCGGCGGCCAGCCGAACCGGCGTTCCTACCGCATCGGCGACCCCTTGCCCCAGGGTGGTCGGATCCTGAGCCAGCACGCGATGGCCACCAGGCGCGATTACACGGTCAGGATCTCGGCGATTGGCCCCTCGGGTGAGATGCTCTCCTACACCGGAGACCAATCGGGGCTCCGCGCGTTCCGCGTCGAGAACAGTGACGGCGTGTTCTTCCGCGTCTTTCCGGTGGGAGGAGCGATCGTCCATCCCGAGCGCATCGCGGCGCCATGACCGCACAAGGCGTCGGTTGCGCCGCGAAGGCGTCGGTTGCGCCGCCGGCACCCCGCGCGATGAGCCCGGCAACGAAAGGACGCGCGAGCCTCACGTGAACCGAACGGCGTTCGCTCTGCTGGCCGCCTTGGCGTTGGTCGTTGCAGGGGCGAAGCCGGCCCTGGCCGAGCCCACCCCTCCCGGGGCGCGCGCGTTCGGCATGGCGCGGCTCAAGTACGGCGGCGGCGGCGACTGGTACGAGGACCGCACCTCGCTCGTCAACCTGATGCGGGGGTTGGGGGCGCGCACTTCGATCCCGGTGGCAGGGGATCACGAGGCCGTGGTCGAGCCGGCGTCGGCGGCCCTGTTCCAGTACCCCTTCGTGTTCGCCTGCGGGCACGGCAACATGAAGCTCACCACCACCGAGGTGGCAAATCTGAGGCGCTACCTGACCAACGGTGGCTTCCTCTGGATCGACGACGATTTCGGCATCGACCCTTCCTTCCGGCGCGAGATGAAGCGGGTGTTCCCCGACGCCGCGCTGGTCGAGCTGCCCTTCTCGCATCCGATTTTTCACGGCCTTTACGAGTTTCCCCAGGGCTTGCCGAAGATTCATGAACACGACGGTGGCCCGGCGAAAGCCTTCGGAATTGTCCAGGGAGGAAGGCTGGTAGTATTCTATAGCTTCGATTGCGACCTGGGAGACGGGTTGGAGGATGAGGAAGTACATCACGACCCGCCCGAGAAGCGCGAAGCGGCGATGCGCATGGCGATCAACGTCGTGCACTACGCCATGACACACTGAGCCTCCCCGCGGGCCGCCGTAGAGAGCCCATGATCGACCCCGAGCCCGACATAGCCCCTCTCGGCCACCCTCTCGAGCGGGGGCACGGCGCCTACCAACGCGCCTTGATCCTGCGCCACGCGTTGCGGTCGGCGGCCGGCGGCGCCTGGGTGATCACGATCGCGGTACTGCTCGGTGCCGCATGGGTCTTGGGCCCGGACGGGGCATGGACTCGCTTCGTCCTGGTGCTCGCGGCGATCGCGATCGCCCTGGCGCGTGGCGCGGCCCAGGTGCGCCGCGCGAGCCTCACGCTCGATGGATACCTGGAGCGCGCCGAGCACGGGTTCCCACAGCTGCGCTCGTGGCTGCGCAACGCGATCGACCTCGAGCGCCATCCAGCGCCGCACACCTCGCCCGGCCTCGCCCAAGCGCTCGCGCACGAAACGCGACGGCGCCTCGCCGACCTCCCGCTCCGCTCGCTCACGCCGCGGCTCGAGGCGCGCGCTCCGCTGCTCTCGCTGTTGGCCGCAGGAGCGGCGGTGGTCGGGCTCGGACTCTTGATGCCGGCGCGCGTAACCCGCTCCTTCGAGATCTTGCTGCGCCCCGACCGAGCGTCGCCCGAGGTGAGGCTCGCGGTCGAGCCCGGATCGGTGACGGTCTCTCCGGGGACCACCCTCGCGGTGCGCGCGCGCGTCTGGGGCACCGGGCGCACCCCGCGGCTCACGCGGGAGCCGGGGCCCGCCTTGCCGGCGGTAGCCGAGGGCCGCGCCGAGGACGGCGCACGCTTGTGGCGCTTCGACCTTGCCCAGCTCACCCACGAGCAGAGCTACCGGGTGCGCGTGGCTTCAGCGCAAAGTCCGCGGTATCGGATCGCGCTCTCCGGAGACGTCGCTCCGGTGAGCTTCGACATCGAGTATCGCGCGCCGGCGTACGCCCGGCTGCCGGTGCAGCGCGGAGCGGCGGCCCGGGGAGACCTGGCCGCGCTGCGCGGTACGCGTGCGCACTTGGTGGTGACGTTCGACCGCGACCTGGCGTCTCTCGCCGTGGATCTCCCCGACGGCCAGCCCGCCCGCTGGAAATCGCTGACCCCGCGCCGCTGGGAAGGAGACGTGCCGATCGATCGCGAGGGACGCTACGTCCTGCGCGCGCGTCCCGTCCGGCAGGGCGGCGGCCCCGAGCCGAGCGAGCACCGCTTCGCCTACTCCGTCTCGCCGCTCGCCGATCAACCGCCGGTGCTCGCCGTGCGCCTGCCCGCGGGCGACGTCGATCTGCCGAGCGGCCAGCAGATCCCGCTCGACGTGCTGGCCGAAGACGATCTCGGGCTCTCGGAGCTCACGCTCCAAGTGCGCAAGGACCCCGCTGGCCCGTGGACGGACGTGCCGCTCGCTCGCTTCGGACAGCGCCCGCGCGAGGCCCGCGTGGCCGCGCACTGGGACGCCGCTCCCCTGGCGCTGCTGCCTGGGGAGACCGCCGCGTTCCGCTTCGTGCTGTTCGACGACAACGCGGTGTCGGGTCGCGGGCGCGCCGTGAGCTCGACCTTCGAGCTGCGGTTCCCGTCGCTGGCGGACCTCTACGATCGCGTCGATCACCATCAGGCGGATGCGCAGACGGCGCTCGAGAAGGTCGCGGAGCAGGCGCGCGAGCTGCAGAAGTCACTCGACAAGCTGGCGCGACAGCCTCAGCGGCAGGGCACCGATCCGCCGCAGAGCTTCGAGCGCAGCGAAGAGTTGCAGAGCGCGCTTCAGCGGCAGCAACAGCTCACCGAACAGATCGAGCAGGCCGGCACACGGCTGCAGCAGAGCGTGGAGCAGGCGGCCGAGCGCCAGGCGTTCGAAGAGCAGCTGATGCGCAAGCTGCACGAGATGAGCCAGCTGATGGACCAGATCCAGTCGCCTGATTTCAAGGAGGCAATGCGGAAGATGCAAGAGGCGCTCGACCGCATGGACCATCAACCGCTCGAGCAGAACCTGAACGAATGGCGCAAGCAGAACCAGGAGATGCTGGCCAACCTGGAGCGCACGGTCGAGCTGCTCAAGAAACTGCGCCAGGAAGAGCGCCTGCAGTCCTTGGCCCAACGCGCGCGTGAGCTGCAGTCGCAGCAAGAGGCGCTCAACCAAGAGCACGCGGCCGCCACTCCCCGCAAAGACGACTCACAGCGCGAGGCCTCGCTGCCCGGTCGCCAGAACGCGGCGGCCGAGCAGAGCAAGCAATTGGCCGAGGACGTGCGTCAGACCGAGACCCAGAATGACGATGCCAAGCTCGGCGAGCCGCTCGAGCAGGCGGCTCAGGAGCTTTCCCATGAGGCCGCCCCGTCGCAGAGCCAGGCGGCGAGCGCGGCCGCACAGGGACAGAAGTCCCAAGCCCAGCAGGCCGGACAGCAGGCGAGCCAGAGTCTGTCGAAGGCGGCGGAGCACCTGTCACAAGCGGCGCAGCAGGCGCAGCAGAAACAGAACGAGCTCAACCTCGCCGCGCTCCGGCGCGCGGCTCGTGACCTGGTCTCGCTCCAGCGTTCGAGCGAGGACAACATGGCCTCGAACACGTCGCAGGCGGAGAAGTCCGACCAGCAGACGGACCTTTCCGAGGGGACCGCGCGCGTCGCCGACTCGCTGTTCGCCCTCGCCCGCGAGACACCGTTCATCTCGCCGCGGCTCGGCGAGGCGCTCGGGCGAGCGATGAACCAGCTGTCCCGATCGGGACGCGAGCTGGGAACGGGGAATCGCGCGCGCGGCGAGGAAGCGGGTCGCGCGGGCAGCCAGTCGCTCAACGAGGCAGTGCTCGAGCTCAGGGCCACCGAGAGCTCCATGTGCAACAAACCGGGGGCGGGTCAAATGGCCGGACGCCTCGATCCTCAGCGGCTCGGGCAGGTCGGTCAGCGCCAGAGCCAACTCAATCGCGACAGCCGGAGCCTCGCCCAGCGTCTGAGCCAGCAAATGCGGCTGTCCACGGGGGATCGCGAGCAGATGCGCCGCCTCGGCGAGGAGCAGGCGCGGATCCGCGAGCAGCTCGAACAGATCAAGCACGACGAGGAGTCGCGGCGCGAGCTGCTGGGCCGACTCGATCAAACCGCCCGTGAGATGAAGGACGTCGAAGAGACCTTGCAGAACGGCACCGCCGGCTCAGATCTGGAGGAGAAGCAGCAGCGGATCCTGTCGCGCCTGCTCGACGCCGAGCGCTCGGTGCACCGGCGGGACTTCGAGCCGCAACGCGAGTCGCGGCCAGGCGAGGACGTGGCGCGATCGGGCCCGCCCGAGCTGCCGGCCGATCTGCTGCGCGTGAACGATCGGCTGCGCCACGACCTGCTCAAGGCCGAAGCCGACCGCTATCCGGCCCAGTATCGCGCGTTCGTCGAGGCGTACCTGCGATCGTTGAACGGGAGCCCTCGTTGAGACCGAGGGCGGGCACGATCGCCGTGGTCGTCGCGGCGCTGTTGGTCTCGCTGCCGGCAGCGGCCGCGATCCGGCAGCAAAGGCCAGGCCCCGGGCCGCTGTTCGCGGCCGAACCCGCCGAGACGTTCCCCACCCTCAGCCAGCGGTCGATCCCGCCGCTCGAACCGGCGGAACAGGATGCGCTGGTGCACGCGCGTTCGCTGCGCCAGGCTGGCCAAGCCGAAGCCGCGCGCAAGGCGCTGCTGGCGCTGCTGGCGACCAGGCCGCACCACCCGCTGGTGCTGTCCGAGCTGGCGGTCGTCTATCAAGAACGACGGGACTGGCGGTCGCTCGAGTCGCTCGCGCGCACCGAGCGAAGCGCGACGCGCGACACGCTGTTGCTCGCGCACGAGCTGGTCCTGGCGCTCGAGCGCCTGAACCATCCGCGCGAGGCGGCCGAGGCAACGGTGGCGGCCTGGGTGGTCGAGCAGGACTTGGGCCCGTGGGCCGAGGCCACACTGATCCGGCTCGCCTCGACCGACGCGCGCGGCGTGCGCGAGCCGCTGCGGCGCGCGGCGCGCCGGACTTCGCGCCCCGACCTGGCGCAGTGCGCCGCCCGCCTCGAGTGGCACGGCGGCGATCCGATGGTGGGCCTCGAGCTGTTGCGCCGGGCCGAGCGCGACCCGTCGCGATCGCCGTTGCGCTGGGATTTCGCCACCGAGCTGATGGCCTCGCGCACCGGGCGCGATTCGACCGGGGCGATCGAGGTGCTGCTCGATCTGGCCGCGGACGATTCGAGCGTGGTCGGCATGCGACTGGCCGCGGCACGCCGTGTCTGGCAGCTCTATGGAATGCACGGCGCCGAGAGTGAGGGCGCGCCGCGCCTCGCCCGCGCGTTGCGTGGCGTGCCGGTAGGACAGTGGGGCGGCGATCTGTTGTTGCCGGTGGTCCGCGCGCTGCGCGAGGCCGGGCTCACCGCCGAGGCGCGGCGGCTCATTGGCAGCGGCGACGCGGGCGCGCGCGAGCAGCCCGAGATCCGACTCGAGAACGCGCTCAACGAGCAGCGCGATGGCATCACCGACCACGTCCTCGCCGAGCTCGAAGCTCTGGCTCCGGTTTCCCCGGAGGCGGCTTTCCGTTACGCCGAGGCGCTGTTCTTCGCCGGGCGGGCCGATTCCGCGCTGGTCCACTACCAGAACGTGGCGCACGATCCGCAGGGCCCATTTACGGGTGCCGCCCTCGAGCGGACCTACCTGATCGAGGAGGCTCAGCCGAGCATGGCGTTGCCCGCCTTCGGCCGCCTCGCCTACGAGCGTTGGCGCGGCGCGTCCAAACGAGCGCTGGCACTCGCGGATTCACTCTACCGCGCGCTGCCGCACGGAACGCTGTGGGCCCAGGCGGCCCTGGCACTCGCGAGCGAGCGCGAGGCCCTGGGCCAAGGGACGGCGGCACTGGCGCCGCTGCTCGCGGTGGCCGATAGCCTGCCGGCAGACCAGGCAGCCCCGCTGGCGCGCCAGCGGGCCGGAGACGTGCTGCGCACCTGGTACAAGGACGACGCGCGCGCGCTCGAGCAGTACGAGGAGTTCTTGGCACGCTACCCCAAGGCATGGAACGCCCCCGAGGTCCGGCGGGTGGTCGAGACCTTGAGGCGTGGGCGAAGGTTCTGAGGTGACGATGCGATGACACGACATCTGCGCTCCTGGCTCTTGGTCCCGCTGCTGATGGCGGCGGGGACGTTCGCCGAGGGCGTGCATCCGGCGCCGGCCGAGGCCAAGCTCCTGATCCCGATGGACGACCGCCAGACCGATCACCTCAAGGCCTACGGACTGGCCTACTGGGTGCTCACGCGTGGGCAAAAGGCCGAGTGGCTGCTCAACTACCGAGGCGGATCGTTCCTGCTCCAGGACGATCCGACCACCGAGCGCGAAGCGAACGTGCGCGGCGTCTCGTTCGAGCCGATGGGCGGCAGCCAGGAGGCCGCGATGCGCGCCCAGATCGCCGACAACAACATGGAGTCGGTCACGCTCGAGAAGGCGCCCCGGGTGGCCGTCTACATCCCGCCCAACACGCCGCCCTGGGACGACGCGGTGACGCTGGCGCTGCGCTATGCGGACATTCCCTACGCCACGGTGTGGGACGCCGAGGTCTTGAAGGGAGAGCTTTCGAAGTTCGACTGGCTCCATCTCCATCACGAGGACTTCACCGCCCAGCACGGCAAGTTCTACGCCGCCTACCACACGTTCCCCTGGTACCGCGAAGAAGAGCAGGTCCAGCAGACGATGGCCACCGCCCTGGGCTTTGCCAAGGTCACGCAGGAAAAGGCGGCCGTGGCGCAAGCAATCCAGGAGTACGTGGGCCACGGCGGCTTCATGTTCGGCATGTGCTCGGCGACCGACACCTACGACATCGCGCTCGCCGCCGCCGGCGTGGACATCGCCGACGTCGTGTACGACGGCGATCCGCCCGATCCGCTCGCCAACAGCAAGCTCGACTTCTCTCGCACACTCGCCTTCAAGGACTTCCGCCTCGAGCTGGATCCCTACCTGTACAAGTTCTCCGACATCGACGTCACGCAGGAGGCCTCGATCCGCGGCCCCGACACGGTATTCGGGCTGTTCGACTTCTCGGCCAAGAACGACCCGGTGCCGACGATGCTGATCCAGGACCACGTCAACGCGGTGCCCGAGTTCCTCGGTCAGACCACCGGCTTTCGGCGCTCCAAGCTCAAGAGCAACGTGATCGTGCTGGGTGAGGTCGATGGCACCGACGAGGTGAAGTACCTGCACGGGCAGTTCGGGCGCGGCACCTTCACGTTCTTGGGCGGCCACGACCCCGAGGACTATCAGCACATGGTCGGCGATCCGCCCACTGACCTCTCCAAGTACCGCCACTCGCCCGGGTACCGCTTGATCCTCAACAACGTGCTGTTCCCGGCCGCCGAGAAGAAGAAGCAGCGCACGTAGGTCGCGTGCCGCCCGCGCTCCGGGGCCGCTGACATCAAGAGGGCCCGGATCCCCATCACGTCCCCTTGCCGCCGGCGCCCGCGCGCTTCGCCAGCGCGCGGCGTGCAGCCCGCCCGCGCCTTCTCCCCCAACCCGCCGCGCCACGCACCACTTTGCACGCGCGCAGGGCGCCCGCGCACGACTCGGCCGCTTGGTCCGCGGGTTGCTTTCTTAGACCTACCACCCACATTCCATCTGAGTCACCGAGGAGGTCCGACTCCCGTGAACCGCACTTTGCTTACGCTGACGATCCTCGGGCTGCTCACGGAGGTGCGCCCGGCGCGCTCCACGGACTGGAACACGTTTTCACCGCTGCCCGAAGCTCGCTACGGGGCCACGGCTGCTTCCCTTTCCGGCCGGGTGTTCGTGCTCGGCGGCAGCTCGGGCGTTTGGCTCGCGAACGCCACCGTCTGGAACGACGCAACGCAATCGTGGAGCGAGGCGTCCCCGATGAGCCAACCCCGGCTCTTCGCCGCGTCGGCAGCCGGGGGCGGGCTCGTCTACGCGATCGGCGGCGCGGGTCCCGGAGGCGTGCCGTCGATGAGCGCCGAGCGGTACGATCCGGCCCTCGACGCCTGGTCGCCGATCGCGGGGCTTCCCGCGCCCCTCGTCGGAGCGACCGCCGGATTCCTCGACGGCGCGATCTACGTGGCGGGCGGCGAGGGCGAGGACGGCAGTCCGACCGGCGAAGCCTATCGTTATGACCCCGGCGCCAACTCGTGGAGCTCGATCGCGTCGCTCCCCACGCCGCGCACCGGCGTGGCGGGAGCCCTGCTCGGCGGCCGGCTGTGGGTGATCGGCGGGATCTCCGGCACGCCCGTGGGCGCAGTCGAAGGCTACGACCCCGCGACCGGCACCTGGAGCGCTTTGCCGAGCCTGCCCGAGCCGCTCGGCCGCGCGGCAGCCGCGGTGCTGGATGGTCGCGTCTGGGTGCTGGGTGGGATCGACGCTTCGCTCGCACCGAGCAATCGCGTCTACAGCGCAGGGCCCGACGGCGTCTGGCAGAGCGAGACCGCGCTACCGACGGCGCTGGGTGCTCTCGCCGCCGGATCGCTCGACACCTGCCTCGTCGCCGCCGGCGGACAGGGCGCTGACGGCTTTCCCTTGGCCCTCGCCTACGAAGGCTGCGTGACGCCGCCGCCACCGCCGCCGCCACCGCCGCCGCCGCCCCCGCCGCCGCCCCCGCCACCACCCGGGGACAGTCTACGCGTCGCCGTTCGGCTCTCGCCCAACGAGCTCAACTCCGACAGTCAGGGAACGTGGATCGCGGCCCGCGTGTCGGCGGCCGACTGGCCGATCGCAAACCTGGACGTCTCGTCTGCCCTTCTGGACGGCGTGCCGGCGAGCGCGCTCGCCCTCACTTCGGGCGGCGCGGTGCGGCTCGACGCGACGGAGGTGGCGATCAAGTTCCCGCGCACGCCGTTCGCGAGCCGCCCCGATGGCGTCTACGACCTGGCGTTCGTAGCGCTCACCACCGATGGCGCGCCGGTCGCCGGTCTGGCAGAACTCAGCATCCATGGCTCGTCGCTCGCCCTTCACCGCCTCCACAGCGTGCGTAACGCCGCGGGCCGCACCGAGGTCGTGGTGTCACTCGATCAGACCGAAGACGTTTCGCTCGACGTGATCGATCTGCAGGGCCGCGTGGTGGCCCGTCTCGAGCGGGGCACGCTCGGCGCCGGGATCCATCGGCGTGAATGGCCACGGACTTCGGAACAGGTGGCGCGTGGGTCTTATTTCGTGCGCTTGCGTCGCGCCGCCGGCGAGGAGGCCGTCAAGCTGATCGTGACGCACTGACCCAGGAGAAGTCGACCGGCGAGAACATCACCGGCGTCCCCCAAGAGCCACGCGGGGCGTCACGAGGACGCCCCGCGATCGTTTCGACTCGATCGGCGCGGCAGAGCCCGAGCGGCGTCAGGTCGGCTAGGGGGTGGTGTCGGGCGGAGCGGGCGTGGTCTTCAACGTGTCCGAGGGCGCTGGCATCCGGCGCGTGTCCGAGGGCGCCGGGCGCGGCGCCGGCGCTTCCTTCTTCAGCAGCTGCCGCCGCTCCACCTCGTGCTTCAGCACCGACGGGTTCTTCACCACGAACTCCACCCGCCGGTTCTTCGCCATGTTGAGCGCGCTGGTGTTCGGCACCA
>VBOY01000050.1:0-7076 GCA_005893295.1 Candidatus Eiseniibacteriota bacterium
CGTGATGACCGACCTGGGGACGCCGGGCGGGCCCTTCAGCTCAGCCCGCTACATCAACGCGCGTGGCCGAGTGCTCGTGGAAGGCAATGCAGCGAACCTGGCGACCCGTGTGTTCGTGTGGCAAAGGGGGGCGATGGCCGACCTGGGATCGCTGGGCGGTGGCTCTTCCTACGCCAATTCCATGAACGAGCGCGGACAGGTGGTGGGCTACAGTGAGACCCCGACCGAGACGCATGCATACCTGTGGCAGGATGGCGTAATGACCGACCTTGGAACGGCGGGCGGCCGGCTGACCATCGCCACGGCGATCAACGAAGAGGGAGACGTCGTCGGCTTCAGCGAAACGCCCGCGCACGAGATCCACGCGTCTCTGTGGCAGGTGGGCGGGAAGCAAGGGCAGGTGGCGGATTCGCCTTCCGCGCTTCCCGGTGGGCCCGCAGGTGTGGGCGCCGGGGGCCAGGGGGCCGCTACCGAGCCAGCGTCTACGACGTGGGCGGGCGATTGGTTCGGCGCTGGGAAGGCGACGCGACCGCCACGCATGCGACGTGGGACGGTGGTCGCCAGGACGGCGGCCGCGTCTCGACCGGGATGTATTTCCTGCGCGTGGAGTCCGAGGGACGGGGGTCGAGCGCCAAGGTCGTGGTGACGCACTGACGGTCGGTTCCGCGGCGCGTGCGGCTGCTAGGTCCCTCGCACCAGGCGCATGCGTCCGTTTCTCTGGTCGAACGTCACGCGGAAATCCTTCAGCACGCGCGCCCCGACGTTCGCCATTGGAAAGACCGGTTGGAACCCCACCGTCGCCCCCGGGAATTCGTAGCGGCCGAGTCGCACCGAGCCCTTCAGCTCCGCAGCCCTGATGTCGAACTCGTTGCCGATGGTGCGCGCATGCCCCACCACCCGGGGCACGGACGCGAGAGTCCACTTGCAGGCGCACCGAGGGGATCCCGTGGCGACGCTCGAGCGCGAGCACGTCCTGGCCATTCGGCGCGGGAAGCTCGCCGCGCTCGAGCCGCACCCGGTTCGCCGGGTAATCGAGCGTGAGCAGGCACTCCTGGAACAAGCCGAATCCGAGGATTCCGTCGATCGGTTGGCCGAGTCGGCGCAGTCGTCCCGCCCGCACGGCGGCCACCACACCCTCGAATCGCGCTTCGCCGATCGTCAACGACTCGAGCCGCACGCGATCCACGAGCACGGCGTTGCGGCCACTGGGGTCTCCGGCACGCACCCGGCCGATGGTCTCTAAGTGGAGTGCTGCGGCCAGCGCGGAATCGACGCTCGCCAGGCCGCCTCCCCCGGTATCGATGGCGAACCGATAGGGACCGCGTCCGTTGACCATCACGCTCACCGCCGGCAGGTGATCGCTGCGCGACATCTCCACGTGCGCGCCCGCCTCGGGGATCAGCGTGCGCTCGGGAGATTCGTGGTCGGGTCCGGACATCACCGCGACCACGTCGGGAGCGTCGGCGCCGCCCACGCCGACGCGCTCGCCCGCGCCCGTGCTCATGGGGGCACCAAGCCCGCCGCCGTACGCCCCGCCGCCCACGCGGATCGACTGGCCCCCGCGGGGCATCGGCAACCAGCGCCTGAGCGTCGCCGCCGCGCGTTCGGCGGCCGGCGGGTCGAGATTGGCGAGCGCGATGATCGTATAGGGTCCGCTCATCTCCACCGCGGCGTTGAGCCCCAGTGCCCCGCCGCCGATGCCGAGCGCCATCTCGCCGTTCGCGCCGGGCGCCAGTTCGCTGAAACCGTCTCGCAGCCGCTCGGGATTCAGCACCTTCCCGGCGCGGAGCGCGCGCGTGAACGCCAGGAGATCGCCGAGCGTCGAGTACCCGCCGCCCGCCGGGCTCCCTCGCAGCGGGCGCGTGGGCTCGTTGCTCGTCCAGCCCGCGGATCGGCTCTCCATTCCCGGCAGGCGACGCGTGTAACCCGTGGCGAGGTTCGCGACCCGATCATCCTTCGCGTAGTGGTCGGTGCTCTTCAGGCCGAGCGGCTCATAGACATGGCGCCGCATATAGTCGTAGTAGCTCTCTCCCGAAGCCTTTTCGATGATCGCGCCGAGCAGCACGTAGCCGCCGTTCGAATACTGCTGCTGCGTACCCGGCGTGAACGCGAGTGGCTGGTCACGGAAGAATGGTATCCAATCGGCGACGGTGCGGAGCTTCGACTTGTCGGCCCGATCGTAGGCTTCACCGAAGATGTCGCCGATGCCGCCCCGGTGGTCGAGGAGCTGTCGGACCGTCACCCGGGTCGCGGCGGCGCTCGGGTAGTCGGGCAGGTAGTGATCGATCGTGTCGTCGAGCTTCACCTTGCCCTGGTCGACGAGCTGGGCGATCGCGAGCTTGGTGAAGACCTTGTTGAGCGAGCCCAGGTTGAACTTGGTGTCGACTCGGTTCGGCGTCTGGCGCTCCCGCGAGGCATAGCCGTACGCGGACTGGAAGAGCACGGCATCGCCCTTGGCGAACAGTACCGCGCCCGAGAACTCGCCGGCGCGGGAGAGCGAATCGAGGGTTGCACTCCACGCTCTGACCGCCGCGGCGTCCGAGAGCGGAGTGGCCGGTGCCGTGGCCCGCCCTTCGTCCCCCGCATCCCCGCTCTCGACTCGCAGGCCAGTGAAGGAATGCGGAGAAGCCGCCTCGAAGAGGAAGGTCATGTCCAGCATCACTCCCTTCGCCGTGCGCGCGACGACCTCGAGGTGGTCATCGCCCGATGCTACGACGCGAACCGGAGTGAGCTGCCGATGCTCGTCGCGCATGTCGCGGTAGACGGCGAGGCGCTCTTGGATCGGGCGCCGAGCCAGCGCGGCCTTCGATACGTTGGCCTCGATGAAGGCTCGCACCGCCTCCTCGCGCCCGGTATTGAACGCCGTGAAGTACGCGGCCACGCGACGACCGGGTTCGGTGGCGGGGAACGAGAAGGTGCTGGGCGTCGCCCCTGGCACAACCGCGAGGGCGAGCAGCAGCAGCAGGGATCGGACGGCGGGCTTCATGTCGGTGTCTCCCATGGGATCGAAGGCGATCGAACGGCCATGCGTCCCACCCTATTCGCGGCGTATGAAGAAGTGATGAAGGCGGCACCAACTCACGCGAGGGGGAGCGTGAACCGGAATGTGGCGCCGCGGCCGGGCTCGCTCCTCGCCTCGACGCTCCCGCCGTGGGCTTCGACGATCCCCTTGACGATCGCGAGCCCCAGGCCCGCGCCCCCGGTGGCACGCGCGCGAGATGGATCGACGCGGTAGAAGCGCTCGAAGACGTGGGGCAGGTGCTCCGGCGCGATCCCTCCCCCGGAATCGCTCACCGTGACCGCCACCCTGTGTCCGTCCACCTCGGCCGCAACCTCGACTCGTCCGCCGCGCGGAGTCGCCGTGGCCGCATTGGTGAGGAGATTCCGCAGCACCTGGCCGATGCGGGTCGGGTCGGCCTCCAGTGCGGGGAGGTCGGAGACCGTGCTCACCAGCGTGATCCCGCGCTCGGCCGCCACGGCCGTGAGACTCTCCATCGCCCCTTCCACCAAATCGCGCAGCGCGACCGGGGCTCGCTCCAACGACAGCCGTCCCGCTTCCGCCACTGCCACGGTTTGGAGATCCTCCACCAAGCGCGAGAGCAGCAACACCTCCTCGCGCAGCGAGCGCACGGTCTCCACGGTCGGAACCAGCAGTCCGTCCTCGATCGCCTCGATCTGGCAGCGCAGGTTGGTGAGCGGCGTGCGCAGCTCGTGAGCGACGTCGCTCATCAGGGTGCGGCGCAGCGACTCCTGCCGCGCCAGACCCTCGGCCATGGCGTTGAAGGCCCGGGAGAGCTCGCCGATCTCGTCCGCCGAGGTCACGGTCACGCGCGACGAGAGGTCCCCGCGTCCCAACCTTCGCGCCGCGAGCCTCAACGCTTCCACCGGCTCGAGGATGCGTCGCGACAGCCACCATGACAGTGCGAGCGCCGCCAAGGCGGCGGCGAGTGCGGCGATCAGCAGGCGCAGGTCGAACGCCATCCCGAACGGCCGGTGTGCGCCACCGCGCTCCACGCCGGCGGCCGGCACGAGCACCAGCGTTCCGAGCAGCGATCCATCGGCGCGGTGCACGTTCGCGCGTGGCCCGCCCGCGAGAACCGCTCGCATGCTGGAGGAGACGTCCCCCTCTCGGGCGCGTCGCTCGATTTGCACGTGGTCGCGGGGGCCGAGAGTGACGCGCGCGGCGCGCAGCTCGGGTGTCGATGCCGCGAGGACGCGACCATCCGGTGCGATCAACAACAGCTCGCGGTATTCGGCCCTGGCCATGGCCTCAAGCGCGGCGTTCCGCCGAGTCGAGTCGGCCTCCTGCTCCAAGCGGCGGGCGAGCTCCCCGACCGCGCCCTGGAGACGTGCCGCGTGTTCGGTCAGCTCGAAGCGGCGGAATTCGGTGCGCGCCGCCCGCCGCGACATCAACCCCACCACCGCCAACGCCACGACCACGGTCGCGACCGCGGCCAGGAACAGCCGGGCTCGCAGGCTACGCATCGTGTCGCTCTCCGCGGAGCCGATAGCCGACGCCGAACACCGTTTCGACCCGGGTGGGGCGCGTGGGATCCTCCTCGATCTTGCGGCGCAGGTTCACGACATGGGCATCGATGGTGCGATCGAGCGCCTCGGATTCGGAGCCGAAGGCGCGCTCGACCAGCTCCGCGCGCGTGAACGCCCGTCCCGGGGCGCGCGCCAGCACTTCCAACAGCCGGAACTCGCGCGGCGTGAGCGCAACCCGGCGTCCGCGCACCGTCGCCTCGTGCCGCGCCGCATCGATCGTCAAGTCGCCGATCCGGATCGGGGGCCCCTCGATGCCCGCGAAAGGGACGCGTCGTAGGACCGCCCGGACGCGCGCCGCCAGCTCGCGCGGGCTGAAGGGTTTCACCACGTAGTCGTCGGCGCCGAGCTCGAGGCCCTCGAGCCGATCCTCCTCCGACGACCGCGCGGTGAGCATGATGATCGGGATCGTCGACCCCTCGCGCAGGCGGCGGCACACCTCGAAGCCGTCGAGCCTCGGCAGCAGGACATCGAGGATGACGAGGGCGGGCACGGGTTCTCGCCGAGCCATCTCCAGGGCGGTAGGGCCATCGGCGGCGGACGCGACCTCGAAGCCGGCGTGCTCGAGATAGAGCCGCACCGAGGCCACGGTCTTGTCCTCGTCATCGACCAGCAGTACGAGAGGCTTCGGCATGGTCCAGATCGATCGTGGCTTAGAGCTGTGAAGAACCGATGAAGGCGCGCCGCCCAGCGAGGCCCGCCCCGCCCATGGCCAGGGCGGAAACGAGCGGGATCACCACAGCATTCGCGCGGGGAGGTCGTGGAGCATACGCGGGCAGTATGTGGATCGCGTCACGCCGGCGCAATCGAGAGGCCGTGTCGTGGAGACGACAAAGTGGCCGCACTTGACGCGTGCTGAGCGCCACGAGGCAGAGCGCCCCGAGGCCGCGTGCGCCCCGAAGCCGTTGCTCTCGAGCAGACGACCAGGCACACTACGGGACGCGCCAAGACGCGAACCTGGAGGTGGAAGATGACGGCACCGAACGCTCATCGCCGCGTTCTGATCCTGGTCGAGCAGGGATACGAAGACCTCGAGCTGTGGTACCCCAAGATCCGTCTGGAAGAGGATGGCATCGAGGTCGTGGTCGCCGGGCCAGAGAAGACGACCTACAGCGGAAAACACGGCTACCCGTGCCGTGCCGATCGCACGTTCAACGAGGTCCGGTCGGCGGATTTCGACGGGTTGGTCATCCCGGGTGGGTGGGCGCCCGACAAGCTACGTCGCCTTCCGGTGGTCTTGGACCTGGTACGCGAGTTCGATCGGGCGGGAAAACCGATTGGCATGATCTGCCATGCCGGATGGGTGCCGATCAGCGCCAAGATCCTCAAGGGGCGCAAGGTCACCGGAGTCTCGGCGATCCGGGACGATCTCGAGAACGCGGGTGCCACGTTCCTGGATCAGAGCGCGGTGGTGGACGGCAACCTGGTGTCGAGCCGGACGCCCGCCGACCTGCCGGCTTTCTGTCGCGAGTTGCTGTCACTGCTGCTGGCCCGCGTGCCCGCCTGACTCGGGGAGGCTCCTAACAGGCTTTGCTGAAAAAGCTGAGGACAAGGCGACGAGGGAGCGACCGAGCCAACGCGATGATCGGGTCTTTCAGCAGCCTGCTAGGCCGCGCGGGCGACCTGGTCGTCCGGTTCGTCGTCCTCGGTGGGCAACGCGCGGATGCCGAACGACTCCGGATCGTGCGCGGCGCGAGGCTCGGGCGCCGATCGCAGCTCTTCGCGGTACGCTTCGATTCTTCGCTGCGCGCGTTCGACCTCGGTCTGGGCGCGCTGCAGCATCGCCCTGGCTTCGAAGAGACGCCCCTCGCGTCCCATGGTCTCCAGCTCGGCGAACACCCGCGCGCAGGCCGCCGTGCCGATCGTCAGACACATGCCGCGCAGGCCATGGGACTCGAAGCGGAGCCGGCGACCGTCGCCGGCTTGAATGGCTTCGGCCAGGCGGTCGACCCGCGGCCGCACGTCGTTGAGGAAGGCGTCGAGCAACGACTCGCGAAGATCCTCCATGCCCATGCACGATTCCTCGAGCCGCGCCACGTCGAGCGCCGGCAGAGGATCCGACGAGGCGATCACGGCCGTGATCTCCGGCTTGCCGCGGGCGACCTCGGCGTCCGGAGCTTTCGCCACCGGTTCCCAGTTCGCCGCGCCCACCGTCCATCCCTCGACCAGGGTGCACAGCTCCGCAAGATCGATCGGCTTTACCAAGTGATCGTCCATGCCGGCCTCGATGCTGCGCTCGCGCGCGCCGCCGCCCATGCCGACGATCGGGGTGTGTTGCCCGCGCTCCCGGGCCCGCAAGGCGGTCGCCGTCTGATAGCCGTCGAGGTCGGACATCTGCGAATCCATCAGGATCAGATCGTAGCGTTGCCGCTCGCAGGCCTCGATCGCTTCGGCTCCCGAGCCGGCGACGTCGACGTGGAACCCGCTGCGGCTCAGGACCGACTTGGCGACCAACTGGTTCACGAGGTCGTCGTCCGCGAGCAGGATCCTGACCCGGGCGCGTCGCGCGTCGGCGAGCGAATGGCGCGTGA
>VBOY01000050.1:7091-23055 GCA_005893295.1 Candidatus Eiseniibacteriota bacterium
CGACCTCGTTCAGGGCATCATGGAGCTCGGACCAGCCCACCGGCTTGGGTAGGTAGGCCGAGACGCCCGCCGCCTGCGCCCGCGCGGCGTCGCCACGGCTTCCCACGGTGGCCACCAAGACCAGGCTCGTATCGTCGAGCGTGCGCTCGACGCGCACTCGCTCGGCGAGCTCCAGACCATCCATGTCGGGCAGCTGCATCTCCACCAGTGTCAGACGATAGGCATCGCCCGCCGCGGCCGCCTCGCGCAGCCGCTCGAGGGCGGGCTCTCCCGCGCCGACTTGCTCGGCGCGACAGCCCCACGCGAGCAGCACCTCCATGGAGGACTGGCGCGCGTTCTGAGCGGGATCCACGACCAGCATGTGCAGACCGCGCAGCTGCACCTCGGGGGCCTCGGCGGGGGCCTCGGCGGGCGGCTGCTTGTCGAGCGGGACTCGGAACCACAGGCGCAGAGTGGCATCGGCGAGCGCGGCGACACCGACCTCTCCACCCATCCGATTCACCAGGTTGCGCGCGATCGAGAGCCCGAGCGCGCCGCCGTCGAGCTGGCCCGCCTCGCATTCGAGCACGCCACGGAGAACCCGAGCTCGACCCGCTGTCCCTCTTCCTTGTCGCGCTCGACTGCGATGCGCAGGACTCCCGGCCCACCGAGCCGAATCGCCGCGGCCGCGAGGTTGAACAACACCTGACGCAGTCGCCCTGGATCGCCGCGCAGACGCGATGGAGCTTCGTGGCTCACGTGGCTCTCGAGCCGCAGGCCCTTGTCGAGGGCGAACGGAGCCAGCATCGTGGCTGCTTCGCCGACCGTGACCCGCAAGTCGAAGTCGATGGTGTCGATCACGCAGGTTCCGGTCTGCAACAGCGAGAAGTCCGCGGCGTCGTTCGCCATGGTGACGAGGGCCTGGCTCGACTCGTGGATGCTCTGCAACAGGTCGCGCTGGCCGGCGTCCTGGTTCCCTTCCAGCAGCAGATGCGTCCTCGCCAGAACGCCGTTCACCGGCGTACGGATCTCGTGCACCAGCATGCGCAGCAGCTCGTCCTTGACACGCGCCTCCGCGCGGGCCGCCTCGAGATCTTCCGCCAGCCGCCTCAGGCGGGCTTCGGCATCGCCGGTCTCTTCATGACGCGAATGGTCGGGCGCTCGCGGCGCGGGTGAGGCGGCGGGCTGCGGGCTCCGTTCGCGCTCCGGCGCGGCCGGGTGCGGCTGACCCCGGAGGCAGCCCACGAAGGCGATCTCTCCGTCCAGTCGCTCGTAGCGCCGTACGCGCGCGGAGACTGGCACTCCGGCCCCATCGCGCGCGCACAGCACCCAACGGTGCTCGGTGACCGGAAGGCGGCGCCGCTGCTGTCTCAGGTAGAAGCGCGCCATCGACCGGTGACTCGAATCATCGACCAGGTCGCCGAACGAATGCCCGAGCAGCTCCACGAGCGGGTAGCCGGTCAACGGCTCGATCGCGGAGTTGAGCCACTGGAAACGGCCCTGCGAGTCGCAACAGAACAGGGCATCGGGCGCCGCTTCCAGGAGCTCTCGCAGCCCGATGGGCGTGCCGAGGGCGACCGGCGGCTTCTCTCGCATGGCACCTCGCGTCGAAAGCGACCTGGGATCGGGAAAAGGGACGGCCTCCAAAGGGAGAGCGTCCCTGGGGGATATCGACCATCCGGCACAAGGGCTTGAGGGCCGAGCCGGTGCTGGGGCAGGCGAAGGCGATCCAGCTCGACGGGTTCACAGCCCAGGGGCTCGAGGAAATCTCACGACAAGCGAAGTCGCAGGCTTCGACCGATGCCGGTGAGCGGCGTACGCAGCGTCGCCGGGCGCTTCGCAACTCTGGTAAACTGCGTCGCTTTCACCCGCCATTGCGGGGATCGTTGCGGCCCCGGCGCCCCGACCCCCCGCGTCTTCCTCGGAGGTCGATATGCCCGTCACGAGCTCCCGCGGACCCGCGCCCGCCGACGCGCGCTCGTTGCCCGAGTACGCTCCCACCGCCTACACCGATTTCGGCCGCCCCGAGAGCCGCGCGGCGTTCGAGAAGGCCCTTGCCGAGGTGCGGGCATCGTTCGGGCAGGAGCAGCCCCTCGTCATCGGTGGCGAGCGAGTGAAGGGGGAGCGGACGTTCGAGTCCCGCAATCCTGCCCGGCCGGCCGAAGTCCTGGGGCGCTTTCAGTCGGCGAGCCAGGAGCAGGCGCGCCGCGCGGTCGAGGTCGCTCACCGCGCGTTCCAGGAATGGAGCCGCGTTCCGGCCGCGGAGCGAGCCGCATTCCTGCTCGAGGCCGGGCGCCGGATGCGGGAGAGGCGTCACACGTTCTCGGCGTGGATGGTCTACGAGGTCGGAAAGAGTTGGGCCGAGGCCGATGGCGACACCGCCGAAGCGATCGATTTTCTCGAATGGTACGCACGCGAGATGCTGCGCTACGAGGCCCCACAGCCGCTGCTGCAGCTTCCGGGCGAGCGAGACAGCCTCGTCTATCTGCCGCTCGGCGTCGGTGCGATCATCCCACCGTGGAACTTCCCGCTCGCGATCTGCGCCGGCATGACGTCGGCGGCGATCGTGACCGGCAACACCGTCGTCGTGAAGCCGTCGAGTGACTCGCCCGCGATCGCCTGGCAGTTCTACGCCTTGATGGAGGAGGTGGGATTGCCCCCCGGCGTCTTCAACTTCGTCACCGGCGGGGGCGGCACGGTCGGCGACGCCCTGGTGCGCCACCCCAAGACCCGCTTCGTCTCGTTCACCGGCTCGCGGGAAGTCGGCGTCGGCATCAATCGGCTGGCGGCCGAAGTGCAGCCGAGCCAGATCTGGCTCAAGCGAGTGGTGGCCGAGATGGGGGGGAAGGACGCGATCATCGTCGACGAGGAGGCCGACCTCGACGCAGCGGCGCAAGGGGTGGCGGCCTCGGCGTTTGGCTTCCAGGGGCAGAAGTGCTCGGCGTGCTCGCGAGTGATCGTCAGCCGACAGGTCTACGAACCGTTCCTCGAGAAGCTCAAGGCTCAGGTCGAGAAGATCACGGTGGGCGAGCCGGACCAGGCAGGTGTCGCGATGGGTCCGGTGATCAACGCGGCGGCGCGGGACAAGATCCTCTCGTACATCGAAAAAGGCTCAAAGGAAGGTCGACTCGTGACCGGTGGCGCCGCCGTGGCTGGCAAGGACGGCTATTTCATCCAGCCCACGGTGATCGCCGACGTGAAGCCCGGAGCCCCGATCGCGCAGGAGGAGATCTTCGGCCCGGTGCTGGCGGTGATCCCCGCCGCGAGCTTCGACGAGTCGCTGGCGATCGCGAACAACACCGAGTACGGCCTCACCGGCGCCGTGTACACGCGGAATCGCGAGAAGATCGAGCGCGCCAAGCGCGAGTTCTTCGTCGGCAACCTGTACATCAACCGCAAATGCACCGGCGCAATCGTGGGCGTGCACCCGTTCGGCGGCTTCAACATGAGCGGCACCGATTCCAAGGCCGGCGGACGTGACTACTTGCTGCTGTTTCTTCAGGCCAAGAGCGTGGCGGAAAAGGTGAGCTAGGCTCCGGCCGAACGTCGACGTGAGCGCTCTTACGAGGCCTCGCGCCCCAAACGATCTGCTAGACTAGAACGGTCGCAACGGCGTCCTTTGGCCCACGGCACGCAAGGAGGGGCCCCTGTCCATCGCGGATCCCATCGACGGTAAGAGCGTCTCGCACTACACCGTCCTTCGGAAGCTCGGGAGTGGCGGGATGGGGGTCGTCTACGAGGCGGAGGACACGAGCCTCGGACGGCGCGTGGCCCTCAAGTTCCTGCCGGCGGCTCTCGCTCAGGACGCACAGTCGCTGGAGCGGTTCCAGCGCGAGGCTCGGGCCGCCTCGGCGCTCAACCATCCGAACATCTGCACGGTGTTCGCGATCGAGCAGCACGAGGGCGGGAATTTCATCGTCATGGAGCTGCTCGAGGGGCAGACCTTGGCCCAGCGGATCGGCGCCGGGACGCTCGACGTGCCGCTGCTGCTCGAGCTGGGGATCCAGATCGCAGACGCACTCGAATCGGCGCACGCCAAGGGGATCGTCCATCGCGACATCAAGCCGGCCAACCTCTTCGTCAACGCGCGCGGCCAGGTGAAGATCCTCGATTTTGGCCTCGCCAAGGTCGACGGTCTGCGCAGGCAAACGGGCCCGATGGTCTCCGAGCTCGAGACGATGGCGGTGCGCAATGCGCTCACGATGCCCGGCACCGCCATGGGGACCGCCTCCTACATGTCGCCGGAGCAGGCGCGCGGGCAGCTCACCGACGCGCGCAGCGACCTGTTCTCGCTCGGTAGCGTGCTCTACGAGATGGCTACCGGAGCGCGGCCGTTCGAAGGCGAGACCACAGCCGTGGTGTACGAGGCGATCCTCAATCGCGACCCGGTCCCGGCGTTGCAGAGGAACGCTACGCTTCCCGCGGAGCTGGCCCGCATCATCGACAAGGCGCTGGAGAAGGATCGGAATCTCCGCTATCAGAGCGCCACCGACCTCAAGACCGATCTGATCCGGCTCAAGCGCGATCTCGACTCGGGCCGCAAGCGGGCGGCCGAGGGCGGCGATTCGCGCGCCGGGACGAAGCCGGCGGAGAGGTCGGTCGCGGTGCTCTACTTCGAGAACCTGAGCGGGGTGAAGGAAGACGAGTACTTGCGCGACGGCATCACCGAGGACATCATCACCGAGCTGTCGAAGATCAAGGGGCTGAACATTTTCTCGCGCCCCACCGTGCTCGCGTTCCGGGACC
This sequence comes from Candidatus Eiseniibacteriota bacterium, assembly GCA_005893295.1. Taxonomy (GTDB): domain Bacteria; phylum Eisenbacteria; class RBG-16-71-46; order RBG-16-71-46; family RBG-16-71-46; genus WS-8. Next base: position 11,817 of record VBOY01000050.1, read on the forward strand.
GTGCCGTCACCCCGGCCCAGATCGGCCAGCAGCTGACCGCCACGCACGTGCTCGCCGGCAGCCTGCGCCGCGCCGGCAGCCGCCTTCGGATCAACGCGCAGCTCGTGGATACCCACACCGACTTCCCCTTGTGGTCGGAGCGCTACGACCGCGAGATGAAGGACGTGTTCGAGGTCCAGGACGAGATTGCGCGCAAGATCGCCGAGGCGCTGCGCGTGACCCTCTCGCCCCAGGAGCAGGAGGCGCTGGCGGCCAAGCCGACCGACAATCTCCAGGCCTACGACCTCTACTTGCGCGGCAAGAGCTATGCGCGCCGGCTCACCCGCCAAGACTTGGAATTTGCGCTCCAGATGTTCGAGAACGCTGTGGCGATGGACCCCCGCTTCGCCCTCGCGCACGCCGCGATCGCCAAGGTGTGCGCCGAATACCACTACAACTTCCAGCGCGACGCCACCTGGATCGGCCGCGCGATGGCGGCCTCGCAGCGCGCGGTGGCGCTCCAGCCCGAGCTTCCCGAGGTGCAGATCGCCAACGCCTGGGTGCTGTACGCCGGCAACCAGTACGACGAGGCCGTGAACCGGGCCCGGCAGGCGATCGAGCGCAAGCGCGACTGCGACGGCGCCTACTACCTGCTGTGCCGCGCGATGTTCGCGTCGGGGCGCTACCAGGAGGTCGCGGACATCGCCGAGGCGGCCCTGGAAGCCAGCGGCGACGACTACAACGTCTTCGTGCCGATCACCAACTCTCTCGGTGCGCTGGGCAAGCAGGAGATGCTCAACAACATGCGCCAGCGTCGCATTGCGGCGCTCGAGAACCACCTGAAGCCGGTACCCGAAGACGCACGCGCCCGCGTGCTGCTGGCCGGAGACTACATGGACCTGGGGCGCTCGGAAGACGCGGTGCGCGAGGCAGGCCTGGCGATGGCGCTACGTCCCAACGAGGCCACCGTGCTCTACAACCTCTCGTGCGTGTACTGCAAGATGAACAAGAAGACGGAGGCCCTGGACGCGCTCAAGAAGGCATGGAACGCAGGGTTCCGTGAAGCCGACTGGGCCCGCCGCGACCCCGACCTGGACCTTCTACACGGCGATCCCGAGTTCGACCGCATGTATCCGGAAGCTCAGGCGAAAGGGTAGGAACGGCTCGGCCTGGTGCTTCGCAGGCCTCGGCCGAACGATCGTCGCTCACGGCGTGGGCAGGTACCTCTCGCGCACGATCGCGACGTGGTGCCGGCCGTGCCCGGCGATGATGAACGCCAGCGCCCGCACGCTCACCTCGGTCTCGTTGGCGGTCCCACGGCGCGGCCACGCCTCGTCGTCGAGCGCGCGGAACATGGCGAGGTTCGCGCGTCGCACCCATTCCAGCTCGTCCACCAACGCCTGAAGCGCCACGCGATCGAAGCGCGCCGCCGGCACGTAGGCGTTCTCGTCGAAGCCGGCGAGCGGCGCACGGTCGGCGCGCGCGAAGCGCAAGGCCCGGTAGGCGAACACGCGCTCGCTGTCGATCAGGTGTCCGATCACCTCCTTGACGCTCCATTTGCCGGGCGCGTAACGCAGCGCTCCCTGTGCTTCGCTCAGGCTACGAAGGAGAGGCAGCATGTCCGAGAGCTGCCCTTCGAGCGCCGTGACGGCGTCGGCTTCGGGGACCAGGGCGATGTACTTGGCGTAGTAGGGAACATGCTCGTCGGCGGCGGGGCGAACGGCGGTCAGCACGGTCACGGTCGAGCTCCTGATTCGGGTGAGCGGTGGCCCCAAGCGTGTTGCCGAGCCGAGCCAGCGGATTGGATCCGAGGAGCTCGACGCAACGACATCATAGCCTGCTCGGCCTTCGCCGCGAAGGAGGGCCCGCAAACCTTCAGGCCGGACGCCGCCTCACCACCACGTCGCGCTCGATCTCGAGCACGACCTCGTCGCGCTGGTTGATGCCGCGCAGCAGGAAGCGCACCAGGCCGTGGGTCGGGTCGTGGCCCGGCGAGACCTCGATCACGTCCGACTCGGCGTACAGGGTGTCGCCCTCGAAGACCGGCTTCAGATGCCGGCCGTTCGCGAAGCCCGGCTCGGCCATGGCGTTCTCGCTCGTGTCCCGGCTCGCCAGGCCTCGCACCAATGCCAGCACGTAGCCGCCGTAGACCACGGCGCGGCCGCCGAAGCGCTCCGTGGCGACAGGGTCGGTGGCGCAGAAGTCCGCGTTGACGTGGAGCGGCACGCCGTTCATGCACTGGAGCGTGAACGTCACGTGCTCGGGCCCCACAGTGCGCCCGAGCGTGTGGCGGATGCGCTGGCCGGGGGTGAAGTCCTCGAAGTAGTTGTCGCTGCCGGTCAGATGCTTCATCGGCGCCCCTTGCGGACCAGGATCTTGCGCTCGTACTCGAGCACCAGCTGGCCTCGTTGGTTCCTGCCCAGGGTTCGCACGTGCACGAGCCCGCCGTCGTCGGCTCCCTTCCACGGACCGATCGCCAGCACCTCGGACTCCGCGTACAGCGTGTCTCCCGGATAGACCGCACGCAGGAAACGGATCACCGGGTAGCCCAAGTTGCCGGCTCCCGCCAACTGGAACGACAAGTCCTCGACCGTCATGCCGAAGACGATGTTCCAGGCGAGCAGGGGGTCCACCGGGATTCGATCGTGGCCGTGGGCGGCGGCGAACTGCGCGTTGAAGTAGAGCGGGCTCGCGTTCATCGTCGTGGTGGCGAACGCGATCGACTCGGCTTCGGTGAGCGTGCGCCCCCAATGGTGGTCGAAACGCTGGCCGACCGCGAACTGCTCGAACGTGCGGCCGCGGTCGCGTCGCTCGGGGAGGGGCGCGCCCCGGCTCATCGGCGCACGATCTCCGCGGCGACCTCGATCCGCGTCGTGCGCATGAGCCACGCGCCCGCGCCCACCATGCCACACGAGATGGCGAGCGGCACCCACACCGGCTGGTACCACCAGGGGTGGGGCGGGATCAGGAACAACACGTCCCTCGCGGTCAAGCTGGAGGGCCAACCGAGGAGCACGTACAGGGCGGCGTAGTACGCGATGTCCCAAATGCCGAAGGCGATCAAGAACGCGCCGGCGCGGCTCGGCGCCGAGCGGGCGGCGAGCCATGCCGCGGCGAGCAGCATCACGATCGTGGCGACCTCGCGCGTCTGTTCCGTGCGGACCAGCCACGGCAACGCCGTGAGTCGCGCCATGACCTCGGCCGGGGGCGGCGTGGCGGCCGAATGGGCGAGACCCACCAGGCCGCGGATGTAGACCACCACGACGCCTTCGAGCCACCCCATGGCGATCGCGAACACGGGCAGGGCCCACGGGATGCGCCCCGCCCCCCGTGCGCGAGGAGTGCTCATCGGCTCTTGCGGCGCGCCGGACGCGCTTTGGCGCCTCGCGCGGCCTTGCCACGCGCGGCCTTGCCCCGCGCGCGGGCAGCGGCGGGAGTCTCCTTCGCCGCGGTGGTCGTCGCGCCGCGAGCACCACCCGCGCTCGCACCCCCAGGTCGCGCGCGCCGTAGAGCCTCCATGAATTGCTCGTAGGGCAGGGTGTTGGCGATGTCCCCCTTCTCGAGGCCGGCCCGCCGAGCCACGAACACGCCGTAGCGCTGGTTGTCGAGCTGAGCCACGCTATGGGCATCGGTGCTGATCACCATCTTCACGCCCTTCGTGTGAGCCATCCGTGCGTTGATGTCGTTCAGATCGAGCCGATCGGGCTGCGCGTTGATCTCCATCAAGACGCCGCGCGCCGCTGCTTCCTCCAGCGCCCGCTCCATGTCGAACGCAGCCGGTTCGCGGCCGCCGATCATCCGCGCCGTCGGATGTCCCATCACCGAGACCCGCGGGTGCGCGAGCGCGCGGAGCACGCGTGCGGTGATCTCGGGTCCTGGCTGCCCGAGCCGCGTATGAAGGGAGATCACCACCCAGTCGAGCAGCGCGAGCGTGTCGTCGTCGAGGTCCAGGGCCCCGTCGGCCAGGATGTCCACCTCCAGCCCGTGCAGGACCCTGATCCCCGGAACTCTCTGGCGCACCGCCGCGACCTCGTCGACCGAGCGCCGGACCCGAGCCTCGTCGAAGCCCTTGAGCATCGGCAGCGCCTTCGAGTGCTCGGTGATCGCGCAGTAGCCGTGGCCGCGGGCCTTGGCCGCCCGCACCATGGTCTCCAGTGACTCGCGCCCGTCCGTGCGATCGCTGTGCATGTGGAGGTCCGCCCGGAGGTCCGAGAGATCCACCAGGGATGGCAGCCGGCCTTCGATCGCCCGTTCGATCTCGTCTCGAGCTTCGCGCAGCTCGGGTGGCACCCACGACATCCCGAGGGCCCGGTAGACCTCCTCCTCGGTTCGTCCCGCCACCTGCTTGGCGCCGCGGGCGAGCCCGTACTCGCTCAGACTCATGCCCTTCTCGATCGCGATCCTGCGGAGCTGGATGTTGTGCTGCTTGCTGCCGGTGAAATAGAGCAGGGCCGCACCGAAGGATTCCGGCGGGATGAGCCGCAGATCCACTTGGAGCCCGCTCGCGAGCCGCACCGAGGACTTGGTGTCGCCGAGCCCCAGGATGTCGGCCACCTCGGGATGGGTGGTGAAGGCTTTCATCACCGCCTCTGGGTCGCCGCCCGCGGCCAGCAAGTCGAGGTCTCCGACGGTCTCCCGGCGACGGCGGAACGAGCCCGCGATCTCCACCTGCTGCACGCCTCGGGTCTTCGCCACGTGCTCGGCGAGCCCATGCGCCACCGCCCAAACCTCGGCCAGGAGTCTCCTGCCACTCGCCTCGCGGGTCGCCGCCAGCGCCTTGAGAATCTTCTGCTCGAGCACCTCGCCGAACCCCGGCAGCTCGCGCAGCCGGCCGGTCTTTCCCGCCGCCTCGAGGTCCTGTCGGCTGTGGATCTGGAGTCGCTCCATCAGGGTCTTCACGCGTTTGGGCCCCAGCCCCTGCAGCTCGGTGAGCGCGACGATCTCCTCGGGCACCTTGGCTTTCATCTCGTCGTAGAGGGCCGTCGAGCCCGTCGCCACCACGTCGCGGATCTTCTGCGCCAGGTCCTTGCCGATCCCCGGCAGCTCCTCGAGGCGCTTGGGCTCGCCGGCCAGCGCCTCGATCGGCTCGGCCTGCGATTCGACGACGCGCGCCGCCTCGCGATACGCGCGCACCCGGAATGGATTCGCGCCGTCGATCTCGAGCATGGTGGCGAGACGCTGGAAGAGCCGCGCCAGGTCCAGATTCGTCATGGCGTCAGCCCTCGCCGATGCGGGCGAGAAACGCGTCCTCGTCGATCACCGGAATGCCGAGCTTCTTCGCCTCGCCCAGCTTCGAACCGGCTCCCGGCCCCGCCACCACGAGGGTCACCTTGCGGCTGATGCCCGAGGCAATGCGCGCCCCGGCTGCTTCGGCCTTGCGCGCAGCCTCGGGCCGCGTGCAGCGCTCGAGGCCGCCCGTGAACACGACGGTCTCGCCGGCGAGCGGCTGCGGACCCCGGCGGCGGGCCGCATGCATCGGGCGCACGCCGGCCTGCGTCAAACGGTCCAGCACGCGGCGGTTGCGGGCGCTCGAGAAGAAATTCCGCACCGCCTCGGCAACCTCCGGGCCGATGCCGCGGATCTCCTGCAGCTCCGCTTCGCTCGCCTCGAACAGCGGCTCGAGGGCCCCGTAGTGGTCCGCGAGCAAGCGGGCCACCGTGTCCCCGACGTGCTCGATGCCCAGCGCGAACAGGAAGCGGTCGAGGCGCGGCCGCTTGCTCTTCTCGATCGCGTTCATCAGGTTCTCGATCGATTTTTCGGCGAAGCCCTCGAGGCTGGCCAGATCGATCGGCGTGAGCTTGTAGAGATCGGCGAGGTCCTTCACCAGGCCCGCGTTCAGGAGCTGCTGGACGGTCTTGCCACCCAATCCCACGATGTCCATCGCGCCGCGCGAGGCGAAGTGCTCGAGGTGCCCGGCGAGCTGGGCGGGACAGGCCAGCCCGTTCGTGCAGAGGTGGTAGGCGCCGACGCGATTGACGCGCGCCCCGCACACCGGGCAGCTGCGGGGCATCGCGAAGGGTTCCGCGCCGCGCGGACGATGAGCGCGCAGCACCTCGACCACCTCGGGAATCACGTCGCCGGCGCGCCGCACGCGCACGGTGTCGCCGATCCGCACGTCCTTGCGCTCCACCTCGTCCTGGTTGTGGAGGGTCGCTCGGCTCACCGTCACGCCCGACACATCGACCGGCTCGAGCTGGGCGACCGGGGTCAGCTTCCCGGTGCGACCGACCTGGACGACGATGTCCACCACGCGCGTCACTTCCTGGCGCGGAGGGAACTTGAACGCCACCGCCCAGCGCGGGCTGTGCGAGCGAACCCCGAGACGCTTCTGCCAGCCGCGCTGCTCCACCTTGACCACGGCGCCATCGATCTCGTAACCGAGGCTGTCGCGTCGCTCGGCCAGGCGCTCGTGGTACTCGACCACCTCGTCGATGCCGTCGCACAGGCGCACGTTCGACTCGACGTGAAACCCCCAATCTCGCAGGGTGGCAAGCATCGCGCTCTGCGTCTCGAACGTCGCGTGGTCGGCGTGCATCACGTCGTAGGCGTAGAGATCCAGCTTGCGCGAGGCGGTGATCGTGGGGTCGAGTTGCCGCACCGCGCCCGCCGCGGCGTTGCGCGCGTTGGCGAACGGTTCCTCGCTGCGCTCGATCAGGCGGCGGTTCAAGGCCGCGAACTCGGCCAGTGGCATGAGCGCCTCGCCGCGCACCGCCGTCAACCCGCGCCCGCCTTCGGCCGGGCCATCGCTCGACAAACGTAGCGGCAGGGAACGGATGGTGCGCAGGTTCTCGGTCACGTCTTCGCCGACCTCGCCGTTGCCCCGCGTCGCGCCGCGCACGAACAACCCATCCTCGTAGACCAGCTCGACCGACAAGCCATCGAACTTGGGCTCCGCGTGGTATTGGACGCGCTCGACGCCGAGCCCGCGCCGCACGCGCTCGTCGAACTCGCGCACCTCGTCGACTTCCATGAGTGACTCGAGCGACAGCATGGGGGCGGCGTGCGCGCGCTTCTGGAACGCGGTGCGCATCGCGCTGCCGACGCGCTGCGTGGGGGAGTCGGGCAGCCTCAGGTCGGGGAACTGCTCCTCGAGATCCTTGAGCTCGTGAACCAGGCGATCGTAGGCGGCGTCCGAGATCGAGGGTCGGTCGTGCGCGTAATAGCGAACGTCATGCTCGCGGATCTCGAGCGACAGCTCCCGGATGCGCTTTTGGGCTTCGCCCCGCGTCACCCGTTCTCAGCCCGCGGCGAGCCGGAGGAGCTGCCTCAGATGAGCGGCCGTGAGTGGCATCACCGAGAGCCGCGGCAGCCGCGTCAACTCCACGGTCCGCAGCACCGGGTCGGCGCGAAAGGTGGCGAGCGAGACGGGCTTCGCCAGCGGTCGCTCGGGCTTGAGGTCGACCACCACGCGCCGCGGATCGCGCAGCTTGGGATCGGGGAAGGCATCGGAGACGGCCACCGCCAATCCCACCGCCTGCTTCTCGTTTCCGGTGTGATAGATGACCACCGTGTCGCCCTTGGATACCCGGCGCAGGTGAATGAGCGCCAAGGCGTTCGAGACGCCATCCCAGGTCGCCCGGCGGTCGCGCTCGAGGTCCGCGAAGGAGTACTCGGACGGCTCGGTCTTGAACAGAAATGCAGCCATGGGCGCAGAGTAGCCGCGCGCGGAGAGGGGCGCAACCGGAGCAACGTGGCCGCAACCTGCTAGGATCGTGGGCGAACCGGCCGCCCGCCGCGGCCGCGGCCGGCCCCCTTAACCGGAGGGAAGCGAGCGTGAGCGGGGAAGCCACCTCCAAGACCTCGGCGAGCGCCGAGGCGTTCGAACGCGCCTTTGGATCCGTGGCGGCGTGCAATCGCTGCCAGAGCCGCATCGAGGATTACCGGGTGGTCGCCGTGTTCCTGCACGACACCGCGGCGGTGCGCGCCTACTGCCGCGCCTGCTACCCCGCCGCGAGCGAAGCCGACTACTTTGCCGGCGGGGATGGGATCGTGCTCGACTACGACAGCTTCGCTCGGCGCTTTGGTGCCCCGGGGCCGACCCCGCCACCCGCCACGCCAGTGAACCGAATCCTCGCTCGCCTGGTGCGCGATCCCGCCCTCAGCTTTCTCACGCCACGCTCGGAGGCCGGAGCGCGCAGGCTTGCCACGCGCTCGTATCGTTTCCGGGTGACGTTCCGGCTCGATGCAGGTGCGTGCGCGGCGGAGCTGGCCGTGACCCCGCAGGGCGATGTGGTCTCCCTCGACGGGGAGGCGGCGGCGTGCGCGCAGCTGCGCGAGGCGGTCGAGGCGACGTAGCGGAGGCCCGCGCCGATCTCGCGCCGGGTCGCAACTCCCGTCTCCGGCACGCTCGATCGATGACCTCTTGCGAGACGAATCTCGCCCTCCGCTCGTGGGCTCACGGATAGGCCTACCTTTTGCGTCTCCATGAGTCGCCTCCATGTCCTACGTCCGGTATTGCCCGACCTTCGTCCCCAGAACGCCCCATCGCGCGTTTCGCACCGGGCCACCCGCCCGGCCAAGCGTGGTGCTGGCGGCCCTGGTGTTCGGTGCTGTCGTGACTTGCGGCCGGCCAGCGCTCGCCCAGACCGTCGACCCCGAGATGTACGTGGCCGACGCACCGGTACAAGCGGTGCTGCCGCTGGGTAACGCCGTCTACATCGCGGGTAGTTTCACCCAGGTGGGCCCCGCAACCGGATGCTGGGTGCCCCTCGACGCCACCACCGGTCTCCCCACCGCCGTGAACTGGGACGGGCTCCCCGTGGGGCCGTACCCACGGGTGGCGGGGGTCGTGAATGCCGCGGTGCCAGACGGTCTCGGTGGCTGGTACATCGGCGGCTCGTTCACGTCGGTCGGCGGGGTCGCTCGGGCCAACATCGCCCACATCCGGGCGGACAACAGCGTCGATACCTGGGGCCCCAATCCGAACAACAGCGTGAATTGCCTGGCCATGAACGGGTCCTCGCTGGTGGTGGGTGGGGTGTTCTCGACCATCGGCGGCCAGCCGCGGTCCGGAATCGCGGCCGTCGACCGGACGACCGGTCTGGCGACCGCTTGGAATCCCAACGCCAACGGGAGGGTCGGGGCGATCGCGTTGAATGGAAGCACCGTTTACGCGGGCGGCCTCTTCACGGCCATCGGTGGCCAGACTCGGCGCTTCCTCGCCGCACTCGATGCCGGAACCGGGTCCGCCACCGCCTGGGATCCGAACCCGGGCAGCGAGGTGAACGCGATTGCGATCGATGGCCCCACGATCTACGTCGCCGGCAGCTTCACCACCGTCGGTGGTCAGGCGCGCCACCGCATCGCGGCGCTGGACGTAGCGACCGGATCCCCCACGGCGTGGGATCCCAACGCGAACAACAGCGTCAACACGCTCGCGGTGCGCGGAACGCAGATCTACGCCGGGGGCCTGTTCACGATGATCGGCGGGTCCCTGCGCAACCGGGTCGCCGCGATCGACCTCGCGACCGGGGGCCCGCTGGCGTGGAATCCCGACGCGAGCAGCGGCGTGAGCGTCGTGGCGACGGACGGAATCAAGGTCTACGTGGGTGGCGCCTTCACCACGATCGGCGGGCAGACCCGGAACCATCTCGCGGCGTTCGATGCGACGTCGGGAGCACTCACTGCCTGGAATCCCAACGTCAACAGCACGGTCGCCGCCCTCGCCGTGAGCCCGACGACCATCTATGCGGGAGGCTCGTTTACCAGCGTGGGGGCTCAGGCGCGCAACGGTCTCGCCGCCCTACACGCCGGAACCGGAGAGGTGCTGGCCTGGAACCCGAACGCCACCAGCGCGGTGAACGCGCTGGCGGGGAGCGGCGCCACGATCTACGCGGGAGGCGCGTTCACGAGCGTGGGCGGCGCGATCCGGAACTACATCGCCGCGCTCGACACGAGCGGCGCGGTTCTGCCGTGGAATCCAGGCGCGGACCTGACCGTGAACACCATGGTGCTCGACGGCTCGACGCTCTACGTGGGCGGCCTGTTCACGAACGCCGGCGGGCAGCCGCGCAGCAAGCTCGCCGCGCTCGATCTGGTGACCGGCGGCGCGACCGCGTGGGATCCGGGTGCCAACGGCACCGTGGTCACGCTGGCGGCGAGCGGATCGGTGCTCTACGTGGGCGGCAGCTTCACCGCGGTCGGGGGCCAGACGCGCAACAGCATCGCGGCGGTCGAAATCGCGACGGGCAACGTCACGGCGTGGACCGCGAACGCGAACAGCTCGGTGAACGCCCTGGCGGTGAATGGCGCCACGGTGTACGCGGGTGGCAACTTCACCACCGTCGGCGGCCAGGCTCGGAGCCGCATCGCTGCCCTGGACGCCGAAACGGGTGCCGTGAAGACCTGGAACCCGGGCGCCGGCAGCACGGTCAACGCGCTGGTGCTGGACGGAAACGTTCTCTTTGCGGGCGGCGCGTTCGCGAGCATGGGCGGGCAGCCGCGCGCCAACCTCGCGGCGATCGATGCGACGACCGGGACGGTGTCCGAGTGGCATCCGAGCGCAAACGCCTCGGTGGCCGCCCTGGCCGCGAGCGGGCCGCTGCTGTACGCGGTGGGCAGCTTTACCGCGATGAGCGGCCTCCCGCAGCAAGGGATCGCTCGGATCAACAACAACCAGACGGTCGCGGTTCTTCCAGGCGCACGGGACTCGGGGCTGCGCCTTTCGGCTCCATCGCCCAATCCGACCTCGCGCGGGGCGACGGTGCTCCTGGATCTGCCGCGGCCGACGGCGGTCACGGCCATGGTGCGCGACATTCAGGGGCGCGCGGTCCAGCGCCTGACCACCGGCACCGTGTTCCCCGCCGGCCGCCACTCGATCCATTGGGACGGGCGCGGCTCGAACGGCGCCGAGACTCCTGCTGGCGTCTATTTCCTGCAGGTCGACGCCGGCCGCCAGACGATGCAGCGCAGGATCGTCATCGTGCGCTAGCCCGTCCGGGCTCCGCGCCGCCTGGGAGTGAGGTCTGGGTCGTCAGGGCGGGAGCGTGGCGACCTACCGCGACCTCTCAGCACGGGCGTGACTCGGGATCAAGGCCCAACCCCTATCAGCGCCGGCGCGATTCGGACCGGGTTTCGTGGTCCGAAGTAGGAGAGCGCTCGGCGCACGCGCTGCTCGAGCGAGGCATCGGCAGCGGTCTCGCAGCGTGCCGCCGGCCGGCGCGCCTCGTCGGCGCCGAAGCCGAGCGCTCGCAGCCACGGAATGACTTCTTGGGCCGCGGCCTTTGCCTCGGTCTGCACCGCGTTGCGGCGCTCTTCGTCG
>VBOY01000141.1 GCA_005893295.1 Candidatus Eiseniibacteriota bacterium
CCTCGGTGTGTCGCACGGCTCCAACGCCGCTGGCCACGCCTGATCGTGGTTCACACCCCGGTTCATGCCAGCTGGCTCAATCAGATCGAGATCTACTTCTCCGTGGTCCAGCGCAAGGTGCTCACGCCGAATGATTTTGCCTCGCTGAGCTCACTCAAGCATCGCTTGCTGCGCTTCGAGAACCACTATGAGCAGGTCGCCAAGCCATTCGAATGGAAGTTCACGCGCCGCGACCTCGAGCAGCTCATTGCCAAGTTACACGACGGTGACACCCGGCTCGCTGCCGCGTAAAATACGTCACCGACCTTTCGAAACGGTGTACTAAGGCAGGGAGGGAACGTTCATGCGCGCGAGACGGAGGCTACACCCGGCGCAACACCCCGAGAAGCGCAGTTCGCAATGTCCGGATCGAGCGCATGCAGGCGGTCCAACGCGAGCGCGGCAAGATCATCCCGTGGGTCTTCCACCGCGACGGCGAACGCCTCGGGGACTTCAAGACGGCATGGAAGAATGCCTACGTTGCGGCAGGGCTTCCCGGCAAGCGGATCCACGACCTCCGGCGTACGGCGGTGCGGAACCTCGTGCGTGCGGGCGTGTCGGAGAAGGTCGCCATGACCTTTATCCCTGGCTCGCCGAATGGAACGTGGCGCCTGATTTCGTCGTGGGTCCGATCAACCCGTGCGGCCTGCTGATGAAGCCGAGCGCGCGCGAGGTGCTGGACGAGCTCGGGCGGACGCGCATCCCGGTGATCGCGAAGGAGCTGCGCGCCGGCGGCGTGAACTCGCTCGCCCAAGGAGCGCTGTTCGCGCGCGGCCACGTGCACGGCCTCGCGGTGGATCTCGCCGACATGGACGACATGGGGGCGCCGAGCTCGGCGCGCTGATCGCTTGGTCGGCTTCGAGAAGCCAGATCCTCCACTCTGCCTGGCGACCCGCGCGCCTCACGCGGGATCTCAGAACTCGAGAATTGTTGTGGACAGCGTGACCAGGCAGGGCCATCATTTCCGCTTGCAGGAAGGATCTCTGGCAATCTGACCGAGGTGCGCTTCGACATCCGGCTGCACCCACCTCCTGCACTTCGTGTGCTCGGCCGAGATTCACGCGAAAGAGTCGGTCGCCCGTGCACGGATCTCGGCTGCTCGTGACGATTCCTCTTCGTGCTCGCCACCGGTCCCGGACTCGCCGCTGATCGCGTTGCTGAACCATCTCTGAGGCTCGTGGCCTTCGTTTGTCCCGAATCGAGTGGCTCATGCGTCGTCTGCTCACATCAGTGGCGCTCGCCTGCTTGCTGACTGCCGTCGAGCATCCCGCCTGCGACGCGACGGATCGCGGCGACTCGAAGGCGCAGACCTTCGAGATCACGGATCGCTACACCTCGACCGTCACGAGCTTCTTCGACGTGAATCGGGGAATCGGGGGACCTGGGCAGCGGTCGAGTGACGTCCGTCCCGCGTTGGGGTTGAAGCTCCGCAACAAGACGGACCGCACGTTGTGGTTCGAGGTGCACTGCGGGCCCTGTCGCCCCACGGAGATTGCGACCAAGATCGGGGCCCTGGCGCCGCAAGAACAGGGGAGGTTCACCTTCCCTCAGGACACGCTCTTCGCCGACATGGACTACCCTATGGAGATCACGCTCTTCGCCGACACCGGGTTCGCCGACACGGTGGAACGGAGATCCGCGGTGCTGCGTTTCGGCGAGACCCGCGTGAAGATGCTCGAAGAGTCCAATCGATCTGAACGGCGCGCGCTCGAACCCGAGCCGGACCCGCGTATTCTGCCGCAGACCTACGAGAAGGTGGTCTTGAAGGAGAAGTTCGGACTGACCAACCGGCTGTTCGGAGGGAAGTGGATCGGTGGGACCCTCGTGGTGAAGCCCGAGGGTCTGGAATACAGGACGCGGTCGCGCACGGTGACGCTCTCTGCCGCTCAGTTGCGCGGCGTGTCCGTGCAGCGGCGGCTGGGTTCGCTGATCACGATCGTGGACTACGAGGAGGAGGGCTCCGTCAAGAGGATCGGCTTCGAGACTGCGGCGCTCGGCGCGGATATTCGGGTTCCGGACCGGATCAAGGCCTCGATCGACGCGCTGATCACGAACCGTGACCGCGACTCGACGGAGACGAGGTAGGCGACCGAGTTTCAGCAGAGGGAGATCGTCCATGTGTGGCCACAAATCCTGGCCCCGCGGTTCCGCGGGGGTTGCTGCGCTCGCATTCCTCGTGCTGGTCACGAGGCCAGTGCTATCGCAAACCCGTCCTGGGGAGATCAAGCACCAGATCAAGAAACTTAAGGAGCTGTTTCCCGCGTTCGAGAATCGCAAGAACGCCATGGGCCCCCTCGCGCTGGTTGGCGATTTCGTCGTGGTCGAGGACGTGCCGGGCGAAATCGACAAGGTGTATCGGGAGGATTCGAAGGTCCTCGGCCGGAGTCTCTTGGACACGCTAGCCCTTGCACTCGGAAACAAGGGTTATTCGTTCTCCAGCCGGACGCTCGTATCCGTGGGCGACGTGGTGAACGACAAGAAGCAGTGCCGGGTGCTGGAGCACTGGGAGCAGCGAGAAGAAGACACACCGCAGTTCCCGCTGCAATCGTCACCCTTCTACCGTGACTCGGTGCTCTGCACGTCGGATTCGACTCGCGCCGCTTGGCATGGGCTGTTGAGCGACGTGTGGTCCTTCAGGAAGACGAAGAAGGAGCCCGGGCACAGCCTCGAGTCGGCCCCGAGCCTCCGGACCGCGATCGGCACGGATTACGCGCTCGTGGTCGTGGTCGTGGCCACCAAGGCCACCCTCGGGAAGGCCCTCGCCGGAGATGCCCTTTCGGGTCTACCTCTGGGCAAGACGCTCTTCGGCAAGAAGAGCGCCATGAAGCTGAGCTTTGACTCGTGGGAGAAGGTCCGCTTCCCGCCCAGTGTGGACTTCGACGCGTATTCGGGACTCGGGATGAAACTCGCCGTGATCGACTTTCGGAACGGTGAAGTCCTGTGGTCGGATGGGGATCACAACCGCTGGGGCCTTCTCGGAGTGGAGGCACTGCACACGCTCACTCGCGACATGATCAAGCGGATGATCTGATCGTCGGCTGCGATCACTTACCGGAGCTTAGCCCAGATCCACGGGGTAAGCCTCGAAACCGGATCGTAGCACGCGAGCGGCCGTCTTGCGGACGGCCGAACGATCACGAAGGTCATCGGGCGGCGAGCCGTGACGATCGGCGATGAACAATATCAGTGATAGAAAGAGGCTTGAGATCTACGCAGCTGGTCAGATGGCGCACTCCTCCGAGTCGGTCGTGCGATTGGGCGTATCGAGGAGTTTCAGAGCGCCGCGAGCAGCGACTGCACGCGGCTGAAGGCGGCGACGGTATCGGGCCCGCGGGCGAGCGCTAGGATCCACCGCCGCCCGGTACGGATCCAACGTGCCCCGACGTTGAACCAGTGGAGACGAAGCTTCTTGAGCTGGTCGGCGTGTTGGGCGCGGTTCAACAGCAGGAGCTTGAACCCCTGGGCCAGGTTGTAGGCGAGCGCCGCGATCAGGAGCCAGGCCCAGTTGGCGTGGAAGTTCTGCGAGGGCAGATGGGCGGCACCGACTCCATGCTTGAACTCTTCGATGTAGTTCTCCATCCCGCCGCGCGCCAGGTGATAGCGGATCAGGCTGCTGCCGGCACCCGACAAGTTGGTGAGCACCGCCGTATGGAAGTGCTCACCGATCACGCGCTGGTCCTTCTCGAACCACGCGGCGCGCTTGACCAGCAGCCGGTACTCGCGCGACCAGCCGTTGGGCCGGTAGCGAAACTCGGCCCACTCGGCGCCCTCTTCCCAGGGATACGACTGCCAGGAACTCGCGGGGAGCGCGCCAATCGCGGCTTGCAGCCGACTGGTCAGCTTGGCGCTGATGCTGAAGCCGAGACCACGCGCGACGCAGAGACGCTCGACTCCCTGAGCGTAGAAGCCGGCGTCCATGCGCAAGCGCACCGTGCGGTGGTCGGGAAGCGCCTTGAGCACCTGGGGCAAGAAGCTGGCTACGCCGTCGGCCGAGGCGCGGTTGCCGGCACGCAGTCGCGCACCGAGCAGCAGACGTTCGGCGTGCACGAACGCCAGTAGGGGATGGAGGCCACGCTCACCGGTGTAGCCGTAGCGCGCTCCTTCCTTGAGATACCCGTACACCTCGAAGATCGAGCTGTCGAGGTCGACCGTCATCGGCCCCGAGCCGCCGATCCGATCGAGCACGGCCCGCGTCGCGCGGCGGTTGATGCGCTCGAGCTGGTAGAGATGGCCGAGCGCGAAGGTGCGCAGCCGCTCCCCCGCGGTGGTCGCCGCGGGAACCTCGACGCCGTAGCACAGCTCCCGCGTGACCGTCTCGTCGCGCAGCACCTGAAGATCGCTGAGACTGTCCCCACCCACCACGAAGTTGGCCGCCACTCCCATCACGAAATCCTCGATCGGAATGCCGCGCCGCCGCTTCTTGACGGTCAGAGTCTTGAGATCGCGGATCACCCCGAGCTTGGCGGCGAGGTCGAATACGAATCGCAGGCCGGCGAACGAGGTGGTGTGCTGAGCGGCGGGGTGGAACTTGACGCGGCGGAAGCGGCGTGGAATCTTCACCTGACGAGTGCTCCTTCCTTGGAACGGGAAACGTCTTCGAACAACGCTTCCTTACCACGGCTGGAGCACGTTTTC
>VBOY01000051.1 GCA_005893295.1 Candidatus Eiseniibacteriota bacterium
TGCGCGGCGACTCGGCAAAGATCCCGCAGGAGCTCCTCGATCGCGGATTCCTTCCCGATTCGAATCGCTGGTACATCCAGCTGTGGGAAGATGAGACCACGCCCTCGGGAGGAGTCGGCGGATCGACCGCAACCCCGGCGCCCACAGTCTTGGCGAGGCCGGAACGTGCGGCGGCCCTCGCGAGGCTGACTCGCACCGCGCCCGCTGCAACGCCGGCGTGGGAGGTGGCGGCCCGCACCCTCAGCTGGGGCGCGCTCAAGGTGCTCTACCGCGCGCCCTGAGCCGCGCATCACCTGCCGTGCGGGGCGCGTCCGATGGCGTCGGCCGAGGGCGCCGGTGAGTTGCCGAGGCCGGCGAATCCCTGAGGTCGGTGAACCTTGTTCGCCGCGGAGAGCCGGGTCTATACTCGCTCGCTCTCGTCACTTCATCCTCGGGTGGCCGTTCCTGGTCTCACCGGGCGATCGCCCGCGCGACGCGATGGAGGGCTCATGCCTGCCGAAGGCACGAACATTCAGAAAGATCTGAATCCGCTCGCCAACGCGGAACGGCAGTTCGACGAGGCAGCCGAACGCCTGAACCTCCCGCAGGGGATCCGCGAGGTGATCAAGCGACCGCGCCGGGCGACGATCGTCTCGCTCCCGGTGGTGATGGACGACGGATCGGTGCGCGTCTTCACCGGCTACCGCGTCCAGCATTCGATCGTGCGCGGCCCCGCCAAGGGCGGGATCCGCTACCACCCCGACGTCAGCCTGGACGAGGTCGAGGCGCTCGCCGCCTGGATGACCTGGAAGTGCGCGGTCGTGAACATCCCCTTCGGCGGCGGCAAGGGAGGGATCGCGTGCGACCCCGATCGCCTGTCCAAGGGCGAGCTGGAGCGCCTGACGCGGCGCTACGCAGCCGATCTGTCCGACCTGTTCGGCCCCGAGAGCGACGTTCCGGCGCCCGACGTCAACACGAACGCCCAGATCATGGCGTGGATCGTGGACACGTACTCCATGCACGAGCGGCGCACCGAGTACGCCGTCGTCACCGGCAAGCCGCTCGAAGTGGGCGGCTCGGCCGGCCGCCGCGAAGCGACCGGACGCGGCGTCCTCTTCTGCACCCGCGAGGTGTGCCGGCACATCGGGATGCCGCTCGCCGGGGCCCGCGTGGCGGTGCAGGGCTTTGGCAACGTCGGCTCGGTGTCCGCCGACCTGATGGCGCGCTCCGGGGCCAAGATCGTGGCGGTGGCGGACGTGAGCGGAGCCATCCACGATCCCAAGGGGCTCGACGTGACCGCCCTGCTTCGCTACGCCGCCGACCGCCGCGGCGTCCAGGGGTTCCCGGGCTCGCAGCCGCTCAAGACCCCGATCATCGAATACGACTGTGACATCCTGGTCCCGGCCGCGCTCGAGAACCAGATCACCCACGAGAACGCGGATCGCGTTCGGGCTCGGGTGATCGCCGAGGGGGCGAACGGGCCGACCACGCCCGAGGCCGACAAGATCCTCGCCGCCAAGGGAGCGATGGTGATTCCGGACATCCTGTGCAACTCGGGCGGGGTGACGGTTTCCTATTTCGAATGGGTCCAGAACCGGATGGGCCTGTACTGGCCCGAGGACGAGGTGAACGCGAGGCTCGAGCAATACATGGTCCAGGCGTCCAAGGACGTGCTGGCGAAGGCGGTGGAGCATGGCGTGAGCCTGCGCGTGGCCGCCTTCATGGTGGCGATCGAGCGCGTCGTCAAGGTGATCATGCTGCGTGGTCTGTACGCCTAGCGACGCGGCGCAAACCGGGACGCGGGGCATCTCTCGTGAGGGGCCCCGCGTCGGGCCAGGAGGTCGGCCGCTAGAACAGGAACTTGAGCGAGAACGTCTGCACGTCGTCGAAGAAGTCGCTCACCGTCTGCCCCGCGTAGTCCACGTGCAGTCGGGTGGTCCCGAACGGAAGGCCGAACCCCAAGCCGTAGGCGAGGCCGAAGATGTCGTTGTTACTGCCCGAGCCCGTGAAGCCCATCCGCAGCGCGAAATCCTTCCGATACAGCCATTCCAGGCCCCCGCGGTACTCGTCCCTCATGAAGCTGTTGTTCTGATAGACGGCGTACGCGGCGGCCTGATTTGCGCCCTGGCCGCCCCGATCTGGAAATAGGCCGGTAGCTCGAAGCCCGCCGAGCTGTTCGAGAGGGTTCGCGGTGTGGCGGTCGGATCATCACCGGGACGGATCAGGTTGACCTCGAAGTCGCTGCCCGTGAACTCGAGGCTTCCGCCCACGTTCTTCATCGCCAGCCCGATCGATGAGCCCCCGAACCCGGTCTCGTACTGGAAGCCGAAATCGAATGCCACTCCGGCTGCGGTCTCCTGGAGGACGCGCTCCGCCACGTAGTAGACGGTGCCGCCGAAGTTCACGCGATCCGTCATGCGTCGCGAGTAGGTCAGGCCGAGGGTGCTGAACGTGGGATTGAATGTCTCCCCCGTCC
Source organism: Candidatus Eiseniibacteriota bacterium (assembly GCA_005893295.1). Classification (GTDB taxonomy): domain Bacteria; phylum Eisenbacteria; class RBG-16-71-46; order RBG-16-71-46; family RBG-16-71-46; genus WS-8. The sequence continues at coordinate 2,456 of VBOY01000051.1, forward strand.
CATCGGGCGAGTCCTCGGTGGTTCGCAGCATTTCGCCGATGCTGAGCACCTTGGCGCTGAAGCCGAGCGATCCCCAGTCGCCGAAGCTTTGCGCGACGCCGAAATAGTTCAGGTCGATGTCGGCGATGTACTTGGTGTGGGTGAACACCACCTCCGTCTTGGCGTCGGTCGCCGCCACTCCCGCAGGGTTGAAGAACAGCGCCTCCACTCCGCTGACGCTCGCCATGGTCGAGCTTCCCAAGGCGATGCAGCGAGCGTCCACCGGTAAGCGCAGCTCGGTGGCGCCACCTGTTCCTACCCGCGTCTCCGTTCCGGCCCACGCCGGCGCCGCCATCACGATCAGCAGTAGCGCGAGCAGGCTTTCGCGTCGTTGGGTCACCATGACCATTCGCTCCCTTCGTTCGCCATGAGCCGCGATCCAGAATCGGCGGCTAGAAGTTGTTGAGCCGTTCCTTCTCCATGAAGATCGCCACCTTGCCCGTGGTGTGGCCCGCGCCCGGCGCATCGACGTTGAAGATGTAGATGCCGCTCGAGACCGGGAGCTGATTGTCGGTGAGCAGATCCCATGTGAGCTGGGAGGACGAGTCGTTCTTCTGGATCGTGCGGATCTGGTCTCCCGCGAGCGTGAAGATCCTCAGGGTGCACCGTTCCGGGAGATGCGTGAACTTGACGACCTTGTCGAATTGGTTCAGCTCGTAGCGCGAGTGGGCGAAGTACGGATTGGGCACCGCGCGCACTTGTGACAGCTCGCCTTTCGCGAGCGCGGCATTGAACCGGTTCACCGGCGCCGTGGTGAACGCGAAGAAGTCGTTCAGCGTGCGCGAGTGACGCGTGAATACGATCCTGTCCCCCGCATCGACTGCAATCGGCGCGTGGTTCGCATCGAGCGCGGTGGCTGGCCACAGCACGTACTGGAAGTCCAGGTTGGCCGAGTCATAGCGCGCGTTCGGATAGGTGGTGGTGTAGTTCGGATCCGGGTTGAGATCGCCGCTGTAGCTGCTCTTGAACACGTACATCCATTCACGCTTCGCGAACGGATTCCTATCCGCCGGTTCGACCGCCAACGTATCGGGATCCCACATCGAGTTGGGTGCGGCGGACGCGAACTCGAAGAGACCGCAGTTGAGCTGGCGGTTGGGGACGACGTCGGTGTCCCACACCGTGAAGGGGACGTCCACGTAGTCGGTGAACGGGTACGATCGCGGCGCGGTCCCGCTCTGCACGTAGCGGTAGGCTTTCTGGCCTGCCGCACCGCCGGTGAATCGGATTTCCGCTCCGGTGAACTGGCTCGGATCCGATGGATTGAGCATCGAGCTCAGGCCGGCCAGAGTGGCCCCCATGTTGAACACGTAGTCGGCCGAACCGTCGAAGAACGGGAACCCCAAGGCGCCCCCCCACCCCACGAGCCCCGGTGGGTTGGGTGCGCCGTCGAGGTAGTCGACGCGGAGCAGCGCCCCGTTTGGCGCACCGTACGGCGCGCCTTCCACCTTTACCTGGAACCCGTCCACCACCGGATACGCCGCGTCGCCGCTGAAATCCTTCTGATTGTCGAGCAGCCTCACCGTGGTGGCCCCGATCGTGCGATCGAGATACCAGACCAGGTTGCTGTTCACATCGAGCTTGTAACCGATCCGATAGCTTGCGGGGACGATCTCCTCGGGGTGCACGATCGTCACTTTGACCGAATCGCTGGTCGGCAGGGCGGCATTCGGATCGATCTGCGACTTGGTCGGCCCGGAGACCACTCCCCCGGTCCCCAAGTCCACGCCGGCCGGCGGCGTCTGCGGCGTGACCGTGTACACGTTGGTGTTGACGTCGATCGGCGACTCGAGCACTTGCGGCACCTTCAGGATCCCCACCGAATAGGCCGTCACCGCGTAGTAGTAGGGGGTCCCGACGCGTAGCGGTCCTCCGCGAATCGCGTCGCTGGTGAGCGTGGTCTGGTACTGGAGGCCCTTATCGTTCCCCAGGGCCTTCACCTTGGGCAGAATCAAGCGCGACTCCGGATCGTAGTCCGGATCGAGCACCGACGTGATCCCGTCGTTGATATCGAACGTGGCGATGCGCTTGTACGGACCGGACCGCGATGCACCCTGGTAGACCACGTAGCCTTCCCATTGATACGGAGGCTCGTTGTAGTTTTCCGAGCTGTTGTCCCATGAAAGCACCACCGCTCCCGGTCGCGACGACGTGGCGGTGATGGGAGGCTCCGGAGGGCTCGGCAAGATGAAGTTCAGATCGAAGGCGCTCTGCGCCTGGAGATCATAGAATCGCAAGAGAGAAATGCTCCCCAGTCGATCGTCGGCATCGCCGATGATCAGCCCCACCACGACTTCTTGCTGGTCCCCGGGAGCCATGCGGAATGGGCCGCTCGAGAGCATGAGGCGGCGGTCCGCGGGGCTGGTGTCGAGCCACCCACTGGCCGCGACCGGGTCGCCCGATACCGAATAGGTCGTTATCTGTCCGTTGACCGGGTTCACCAGCGGAGAACCGTCCGCGTTGAGCCCCTTCATGAAGTTGTAGGTCTTGGTGAAGTTATCCGGGTCGGTGCCGTTGATGTACTTGTTGAACGACGACATCCCTAGCTCGATCCCGGCGGAGTCGATTGGACCCTTGAAGAAGTCGTACCCGACCGACGGCGGAGCGGAGCCATAGGTCGCGTCGTTGTTGTTGGAGTTGTAGCAGAAGCCCAAGCTGACCGGCGGCACGTCGCAACCCACCAGGTCGTCCGTGAAGCCTCCGAGGTCGGGATCGGACCACTGCGAGACGTACATGTTCTCGATCGTGTTGCCACCCTTGTTGATCAGCTTGTACTTCATGAACGCCGTCTGGCCGAGCGCCCCCGTACCCTTGAAGGCGAAGATCGTCTGCTGCACTTCGATGCCGAGCGGCGCGGTGCCTCCGGCCTGGTTGATGTGATTGGCGGCGTCCGCGTCGTTGAACACCGACCACAGCATCTGATCGCCGAGAATGTCCAGCCCGACGTCACCCACCGCGCTCACGTTCGGAGCCCCGTGGGACTCGGCGCCCGACTCGTAGTCCGCGAGCGCGGCGTCACGCTCCGCGGTCGTATCGTACGTGCGCTCGAGCTTGTACACCTTGTACTCGGGCTTGTCTGGATTGTCCGGGAGCCCGCTCGGCAAGATCGCCCCCGGGCCGTACTCGCTCAGGTAGTCCATCACCGCGACACGCGTCTCGCCGCCCACTTGGCCACCCATCCAGATCCCGGCCGCGAAGACGCAGGTCTTTCCGGTTCCCTTGGGGAACTCCAGTCCCGCGTTGTTGCCTCCGATGTCGTAAGCGAACGAGCCGATGTTCGTGACGACCATGTTGATGCGGTTGACGTCGAGCGTCTGTGACTGGTCCACACCCTGTGTCCGTAGCGGCCTGTGGCGCGTCGACGCGCCGTCCCACGGTTTCCCCCAGCTGCTGGCAGGAAGCAGGACGAGCGCCGCTAGGGCCACCACCGAGAGTCGGAGTCCTTTCATGTCCGCCATCCCCCTGTCGTGCACCACCGGGCCGCTCAGAAACCGACCCGCACGCCGAAACGCACCAAGCGCGGGTTCGAGAACAGCGACTGGTTCTGCAACGCCTGTCCATAGACGTTGTTCGGGTCTAGCCCATACTGTGTTCTGATCTTGTCGGCAATCTGCTGTCCTTCGTCGGTGTCGAGATAGCCGGTGTTGTTCGGCGATCCGGACGAGGTGAAGACCTGGATGGCGTTCTTGGTGTCGAGCGCGTTCAACACCCAGACGAATGCCGCGGCATCGAATCCATGGAAGCCGAACGACTTGGTCGCCTTGACGTCGACGCTCTGTGTCCACGGCCCATAGCGCGCATTCAACGGACCCTTGGCGATGTTGGCCAGCGCGGCCAACGAGACTTCATCGAACAGCTGCGTCGCGGTATAGGGGGTCCCGCTCGCCACGTTGTAGAGCACGTTGACGTCCAGGTTCCCGAACCAGTGGATCCCGTTCCACTGCGGACCCTCGTCCTTCCCGAGCCCGTAATCGAGGTCCACCGATAGCTTGTGGCGCTGATCGAAGTCGAGCGGCGCGGTCTGTTTGGGCGTGCGCGAGTTCGTCCACGCCTGATTCCGGTCCGTGTCGGAAACCGAACCCGTGCCCTCGGCGAACGACAGGCTGTAGTTGAGGTTCGCCGCGACGTTGTTGATCCGCCGCAACGTGAAGCCGACGTCCACGCCCTTGATCGTCGCGAAGTCCTTGTTGCGATACGACGCGAACGCGTACGGCGACGATTGTATGTTCGCCACCTGTACCAGATCCTTCACATCCTTGTAGTACGTCGTCACGTCCACTTTGGCGTACTCGCCCATCTGATGGGCGATGCCGAATTCGTAGGCGGTGGTTTGCTCCGGCTTGAGGTTCGGGTTGCCGAAGGTGACGAAGTACCCGCCGCGACTCACCACCCGCTCGAGGAACCGATAGGACGCGTAGAGATCCTGGAGGTTGGGCTGCTGGACGAAGAAGCCCCAGTTCGCGTGCAGGACGGTCTTCTCCGAGATCGGGAATCCGACGCCGAGCCGCGGAGAGACACGGCTGTAGGTCCGATTGTCGACGAGATCCGCGTCCTCGAGGACTCCATCGCTTCCGAGCGGCAGGTCCTCGCTCTTGAGCGCCGGGACATTCGTGTTGATGTAGTCCCAACGCAGCCCTGCGTTCACCACCAGGCCTCCGCGCTCATACTTGTCCTGCGCGTAGACCGATGCCGTGTAGGGATGGCGCGGTCCGTCCCGGCCCGAGTTCTCCGTGCCCTTGCCATCGGCGGCGAAGCCGTAGCGGGAAATGTCGGCGGTCTTGGCAGGGAAATGAAGCGGGTCGAGATTCTGATAGAAGCGCAGCGTGTGACGATCGAACTGGGCCCCCGCCTTGAGCTGGTGGTACGGGTTGACCTGGTGCGTGTACTCGCCCTTGGTCGCCCAGTAGGAGGACTGCCGCCTCAGGTAGGTGCCGAAGATGTGCCCGCGCCCACCATTGTTGATGTTGGCCTGGTGACCCAGCACCTTGCCTAGGGGATCCAGGGTGTCCGATGTCCCCGGCCAGAACCAAGGAATGTCGCCGAAGATGTCGGCATTGGTGGGCCCGTAGGCAGCCAGATTGTCGAAATACTGCCCGTCGCCGCGCTTGCGCTCGGTGAAGAACCAGGATCCCGCCAGGGTGTAGAACGCCTTGGTGCTGAGGGTGTGGCTCAGCTGGCCGGTGATCGAGCGATTGTCGTCCTCGACGCGCGGCGTGTGGGCGAGGTCGAAGCGGTATTGATTCAGGTACTCACGCCAGTTGTCCTGTGAGCCCACCGCCCCGAGCTTGACGTTCATCTTCTGGCCAATCGGAAGGGTCAGCTTTCCTTGGCCGGTCCAGCCGCCGAGTGAGTTGTTCGGAAGCGCCCCATCGAAGCTGCCGTTGGGGGCCCGATCGCCCCACCACCGCCGCTGGCCGGACAGGTAGAAGGATCCCCAGTCGGCCGTGGGGTTCAGCGGGCCACCGAAGTTCACGTCGTAGAGGTTCCAGTCGTAGCTCTGCGCCCCCGGGGGGTTGCCCCCCAGGTTGTCGGTGAGCGCTTCCGCGCCGCCCGAGTACTTCTCGCCGCCCTCCTTGGTGATCACGTTCACCACGCCCGACATGATCCGGCCGTACTCGGCGTTGAATCCACCGTTGAGCACCACGACTTCCTGGATCGCACTGCTGTTGATCGAGGTGGTCGAGTTGCCGGTGAGCGGGTCCTGTTGGGAGAACCCGTCGACGTAGAACGCAGTCTCGTTGGGCCGCCCGCCGCGCACGATCAGTGTCGATCCGTTCTGGGACTCGCGGTCGATCTGGCGCTGGAAGTTCACGATCCCGGCCTGCTGGGCGGCGGCGTCCTTGTAGCCTCGTGTAGGCAGCCGCTGGATCTGATCACCGGAGATGAAGCGAGTGGTGCTGGTCGCGTCCTTCTGCAGCAGCGGACGCTCCGCCTCGACCTTGACCTCGCCCATCTGCACCGCTTCGGTCTTGAGCTCGATGTTGAGCTCGGTGGTGAAATCGGGGGCGATCGCGACGTTCTCGGCCGCAAACGCCGCGTAGCCCATCAGGTTCGCCCGCACCGTGTATGTCCCGGCGGGCAACCCGAGGATGAAATAGGTGCCGTTTTCGTCGGTGACGACGGCAACCCGGGCGCCTTCCACCCGGATGCTGACGCCGGCGAGCGGCTCCTTCTTGTCGCTCACCACTTTCCCGGACAGTTTGCCGGTCGTGCCGGCCGTGGCGAGTGGCACGAAGGTGACCCAGATCACGGCCAGAGCGATCAGGATCACGGCCTGGGGAGCTATGCGACGCATGGGCGCTTCTCCTTTCTGGTGCGGCCAAGCACGTCTGCTCTGCCCGCGAAAGCGGACAGGGTACGACCAAGCCATGAAGGGGGGGTGTGGCTGAGCATGGTGATTCGTGGGGATGGAATCACGTCAAGATCCCTCTCCTTCCCCTCGAGCGACCAGAGGGGACGCCGTCCATTGGCACGGAGCAAACCGGGTCAACCGCGTTGACCGTAGGATCAGAGATCGGCAAGTGTCAATGCAAAATCAACGTGAAGGTTGGAAATTTCAGATGCTCGGGCAAGGGGGCAAGAGGGGGGTCGGGGGTGCCGCGGGGATCGACCGAGTCGCACAAAAGGATCGTGGGGGGCCTTCACGGCCCCCCACGACTCGCTGCAACCGATTGGAACTAGAACGAATACGTCGCTGTGACCTTGCTGAACATTGGGTCGGTTACGGCACCGGAGAACAGGTAGAGCCCGTTCTGCGGCAGGTTGTCGTTCAGCACCGCGTCGAGCTGGAGGCTGCCCACCTTGACACCGGCCCCGAGCGACATGTTGAAGGGCGAGTCCTTGATCCGTTCGCTCTCAGCAGGGGTGGCGGAGTTGTTCTCGGTCTTGATCGAGTGCCACGCGCCCTTGTTGGCGCCGAAACGCAGCGTGAGCCAGTTGTTCACGTGGGTCTCGAGCGCGGCGAAGATCTGCGGCGTGAACGTCTCCGTGATCGTGCCGTTCGCGAAGCCCGACGAGGTGATGTCTTCCTGCTGGTCCACCTTGTTCTGGGCCACGGTGGCGCCCAGGATGAACAGGTCGTTGGAGCCGAGGGTCCAGTCACCGGAGGCTCCGACTTGCCAGCTCTTGAGCGAGTTGTCGTTCGTGGTTCCCGTCGAGTCCTTGGTCGAGAGGTCGAACGAGGACCACTTGAAGGCCGGGATCACCATGATGTTCGGCTGCCACTGCCAGAAGGCGCGCGCGGCGAGCTGATAGGTCGCCGGGCCGCCGTCTTCGAGCGTGCCACCGGTTTCCGTCCGGGTCGTGTAGGTGCGGCTCTGGTAGAGAACCGACAACTCGAAGTTGGTGGTCGGGCTCATCTCGAAGCCCAGACCGCCACCGAACCCGAGGATGTTGCGAGCGAAATTGGGGTCGGTTCCGAGTCCCTGCTCGAAGTCCCACTTGATATCGCTGAGAAGCAGCGGGCCTGGGGCTGCGATACCGACATCCGACTCAGACCTCGCGTAGGAGCGATTGAGCCTGAGGCCCAAGCTCGTGGTGCCGAACTTCCTACCCCACATGAGGTCGAACGACTCGTTGGTGTTGGAATTGGGGTCGCCGCCAAACGCTCCCGGTGAAGGCGAGCTGGTGACGTCGCCCTGGCCGAGCTGCGGGGTGAACTCCCGCATGTGGATCGCCCAGGTGCCGTACTTGCCCTCCCACAGGTCCCCAATGACCGCCCCGACGGCGCGATCGAGCGGACCGGCGACGGTGTTGATGCCGAGCTCGCCATAGACCAGGTTGCCGACGTTGTTCACCGAGGACGTATACGTGTACATCCCCGTGTAATCCTTGATGTAATCGCCCTGGATCGCCATTCCCTCGACGCGCGAAGTTTGGGCCTGGGCCGCGACCGGCAACGCGAGAATCAGGCAAAAGAGCGCGAAACACTTGAACATGCGACGACTCGTCATAGGAGACTGCCTCCTCGAGTAAGTAGAGCAGCTACGAAGCCACGATGCAGAATCAAGCCGAGAAAGCGTGGCCTGCGGACTACAACGCGGTTCTGTCGGAGCCCCACCCCCTTTCTCAAAGTCGTCTCGGACGTATTCCAGAACATGACAAAGGCTCCATCACATCCATGAGATGGAGCACGATCGAGAACCAGGGTTCCTACCTCCTTCCATCAGGCAGGCACCTGGCAAACGCCCACGGCAGGGTAGAGTCGCCTCGAAGAAGGTGTCAACAGGAATGTGCCCCCCCTCCCCGGGGGGGCCAAAGGGGGCGCCCGAAGCCCCGCAAGATGTCATGCAAGCGCTTGTTGTACAATGGGTTGCTGTCGTCCAAGGTGCCGATAGCGACCTGGCCCTGTGCGTGGGCGAAGCGCCCGCCGCCCAACAGGATTCCCACATGGGTCAGCCGCCCCCTCTTGGGGCCGAAGAACACCAGGTCGCCGCGCCGCGGCCGGTCTCCTGGCCCGAGCTCGGTGGTCGCGCGGCGCTGCTCGTCCGCGTCCCTCGGCAGGTCGATCCCTTGCTCCGCCATGACCTGCTGCACGAAACCGGAGCAGTCGAACCCGGACGGTGTCCGTCCCCCCCATGAGTAGGGCAGCCCGAGCAGGGACTGAATACGCCGCTCGAGCGTGGGCCGCCGCGACCCGGGAGTGAGCGCGCGCGAGGGAACCCAGCCCTGCCGCCCGTCGGGAAGCTGGACCCGCGACCATTTCCCGGCTCTCCTACGCACGATCACCCGAGCCTGCCAGAAGAGCGGGCTCACCAGGGGGCCTCGTCCGCGGCCTTCCCTCACCTCGACGAAGGACAGCCTCGCCTGGGCCGTGGCTGCGGCCGTCCAGCGTCTCGCCTCGGCTGGCGTGGCGGACGTGAGCCCCCAAGACCGCACCCAACCCCGGTACCCATCCACGTCGTTGCGCACCAACCACCACTGGCCGCGCCCCGCGGTGCCGAGCACTCGCACCGTCTCGCCCATCAGGAGCTGGCTCCTGAGCTCGCTCCTGTGATCGGGTCGGCGCCTGAGATCGAGCGCCGCCACGGTGACGATCCCGCGCGATCTCGTGGCCACGCTACTCCATGGCCGGCAAGCGAAGGGCGAACCGCCCGAATCCCTCGCGGTCCTCGAAGATGAAGCGGCGGTACGGGTCGTGGTAGTACCAGATCTCGAGCGGGTACGACTGCGGCCCGCCCGGCCGGCTCTCGACCTGGTCAGGAGGTCCGAACTTGATGTAGATACGCCCCATGTCGGAGCGCCATCCGGGGCCGAAACCCTGGAAATGTCGCTCCGTATATCGCACGCGCCGGATGAACTCGACCAGCGCTTCGTTGTGGGGCGTGTCGGGAGTCGGGTCGCGGCGCCGCCAGAACTCCTCCCATGCCGCCGTTTGTTGGTCCACCGGAACCGACCGCAGGCGTTCGATCTCCGAGGCTTCGGCGATGAAGGAGAGCGGTTCGAGCATGCGCTCGAACTCGCGCCCCCGCGGGGGGCCGCTCTCGTCCACCTCGAAGGAGCGCTCCACGCGCCAGCGGGATTTCCCGTCCACCAGCTCGACCTCGAACACGTAACCGCCCAGGAACAGGTCGGTCTGGCTCGGCCGCACGATCACCGGCTGGGAGGATCGTGCGACGTCGGCGTTCGTGGATCCCTCGACCAGCTCCTGGCCCACGTCGTCGCGAATGCGATAGCGAAACACGTAGCGGCGGGGCCACGTCCCCGGACGGCGGTCGAACAGGGCCACCCGCGCCGCGAGCCGCTGCACCTCGAGCCCGAAGACGCGCGTGGGAACGGGTCGGAACGCGGCGGCCGAGTCGACCACTCCCAGCTCCAGGTCGGAGAAACCGACCGGAACCTTGGCGTAGTCGGGCACGTCGATCCTCTGGCGAGCCACCGATTGAGTTTCCGCATTCAGATCACGCACGGTCACGCGCAGGTCGTAGCGGCCGGGCGACAGGGCGAAGGAACGATGGTCCACCAGATCGGCCCGCGGGGAGCGCGTGGCCGCGTAGCTCGGCACGACCAGGCGGCGCTCCCAGACGTCGCCGGCGAGTGGACCACCGCGCGCCGGCTCGAACACCACGGTGAACTCGGCGCGCGAGGCGAAGCGGATCTGGTTCCCTGGTCCGGGCAAACGAATCCACTGGAGCTCCTGAAAGGGGATCGAGATCGTCACACCCAAGGCGGGCCGCCCGTCGGGGTCCAGCGACATCACCGGGTCGGCGCTGAACGCGGGGGCCTGGTCACCGCGTAGCGGGGGCAGGTCGTCGGGACGAACCGCGGCCGGCACGCTCAGAGCCGCGGCGAGGAGCCCCACGCAGAGGGCCAGAACCGACACGCGCCTTTCGGGAGCGGACGACACGGTGGATGACGCTAGCACACGGCTCGCCGGCCAGACCAGAAACCACGCGGCACAAACCGCTTGACCGGATTGGCGGGCGGCGCGGATAGTGATGGGAACCGGGCGAGCTGTCGCCGGGGTCCGGAGTCGTGTTGTCGACCTACCGTCGTTCCCAGTCGACGCCGCTGCTCGCCGCCATCCTGCTCGCCGCACTCGCGGCCGGGCCAGCGCGCGCCGTGATGCCGCCGCGAGCGGGGCCGCTACCCTTGGCGGTTTCCGAGGGATTCCGCAACGGGCTGTTTCGCGTGGCGGAGCGAAGTCCGCGCCTCGGCACCGCCGCTCAACAGGGCACTTGGGTGGTCCCGGTGATCGTGGTCGCCTACGCGGACCAGCCACTCATCTATTCCCAGCCGGATGGCTGGAACACCGCCCTGTTCGACACCACGGCCGGTACCCCAACCGGATCCGTGTACGACTATTACCGGTGGGTCTCGGGAGGTCGTCTGCGAGTCGTGGGGAAAGTGGTCGCGGTGGTGACCTTGCCGAACACCCGGGACTACTACGCCGGCAACAACTGGGGACTGTCGCTGAACAGCACGCCGCGTAACGACTGTGGCCTGGTCCGCGATGCGCTGGAGGCCTGCGACGCCGCGGTCGACTGGACTCCATTCGACGTGGATGGCGATGGAACCGTCGATGCCCTCTGGGTGGTCCACGCGGGCCTTGGAGGAGAGGCCGGCGTGCGGGACGATCTGTGGTCCATCACCTCGCAGCTCACCGACTGGGGAGGCGGAACGGTCTTCGAGACCAACGACCTGGTGCGCGGCTCGAGCACCCTCAAGATCCTGATCAACCGGTTCTCGATCATGCCCGAGCTTTCCGTGTTCCGGCCCGGAGAGCGCTCGGAGATCGGGGTCTTCTGCCACGAGTTCGGGCACACCTTGGGACTTCCCGACCTCTACGATACGGCCCCCCGCGGCGGTAGCCTCAACGTCGGCCCGGGCATCTGGTGCCTCATGTCCACCGGCGTCTATGGCACCGACGGGCACTCACCCGAGTACCCGAGCCACCTCGGGGCCTGGCCCACGCTGCACTTCGGCTGGACCCAAGCGGTGCGCCCCACCGAGGACGGCTCGATGGTGCTTCCGCCCATCGAGAGTGGCGGACCGATTCTCGACTTTTGGTTCCAAGGGGAGACCAGCTCCGAGCACTATCTGGTCGAGTACCGCCGCCGCCTGGGATTCGACCGCAACATCCCGGCCGAGGGGCTCATCGCCTATCGGGTGGACGAGGACGGCTTTCGGGCGCGGACTCCGTCCAACCTGGTCAACTCCGGACCCGTCCCCGCCTACACGATCGTCGAAGCCGATGGAGGCAACGACCTGACCGCGGGCAGGAGTCGCGGAGACGCGCGGGACCCCTTCCCAGGGTCGCTCAACGTCACGGAATGGACCGAGGACGGTCAGCCCAACACGCGCTCGCGGTCCGGAGCGACCACCAACTTGGCCTTGAGGCGAATCGAGGCGACCCCCGAAGGGATGCGGTTCTTCGCTCAGGTACGCGCCCGTGGCTGGTTGGTCCCGACCTCGGTGGCTGGCCAGACACCCGCCCCCGGCAGCGGCCCGGTCGGTCGTGCCGCCCTGCTCGACGACGGGACGGCGGTCGAGGTGAACAGCGAGATGGTGGGAGGACGGGCCCAGGTCGTGATGCGCACCCTGAGCGGGCACGTCTGGGGCACACCCGTCCCAGTCACCTCCTCTTCGGGGGAGGCGACGGAGGCGGTGGTGGCCGGCCTGCCCGGCGGCGATCTCGCCGTGGTGTGGTGCGATACTCGCTTCGGCAGCGCCCAGCTCTACTACCGATCCCGCATCCGCGGCGTGTGGACCGCCGAGCAGCGGCTCACCACCCTCGCGGGGAGCGCGAGCCGCCCGAGCATCAGCGCGGACCAGCGCGGAGGGATTCATCTGGCGTGGCTCCAAACCGCCTCCGGCGCGCCCCGCCTGATGTTCATGTACTTCTCCTACTATTCGCCGTTCGCCGATCCGTTTCCCTTGACCGGGGCGAGCGAGTTGCCCGACGCACCGGCCGTGGCTGCCGCGCGCGATGGCATTTCCTATGTTTTGTGGCCCGAACGCCGACTCGCGCCTCTGGGGCTATGGATCGTGCAGTTCCGCCCCCGCTCCGGGTTCCTGCCGCGCCAGCTGATCGCGCCCGCCGTCGACGTCACCTTGTCCGGAGTCCACGCGGTGGTGGACAGCTCGGGGACGCTTCACGTCGTCTGGCAGGTGAGCGGGGCCGGCGTGAACGACATCCACTACCAGCAGCGACCGGGCTGGATCTCCTACTCTCCCGACACGGTCGTCGAGAGCAGGGGACAGAGCGTCAAGAATCCGGTACTCGCCGTGGATCGTGGCGGCGGCCTCCAGCTGGTCATGGAAGCGCTGAGCTCGAGCGTCGCTCAGGTGCGGTGCAAAGAGTGGGAGCCCGGCCATGGTTGGCAGGTCGGGAGCACCGAGGTGACCCGCGTGCAAGACGGCTCCTGCAGCCGACCCTTCATCGTGCCTACGGGCAACGGGGCCGTGTCGGTCCTCTACCTCGGATATCCCGGAGGAGCCGGAACCCTCGTCGCGCGCGACCGCGACCTGTCGGCGGGGCCCGTGACTCAGGTGCCGGCGAGCCCCGAGGCGCGACCGGTGGCCCTCTCGCTCTTCCCCAACCCGCTCCGCCCCGGGGCCACGCTTCAGGTAAGCTCGGCGGCGTGGACCTCGGAATCCGTGCCGCGAGCCGACGTGTTCGATGTCGCGGGACGACGCGTGGCTTCGGTGCCGCTCGACAAGCACTTCGGCACCTGGGCCGGGGCGCTGTCGTCCTCGCAAACGCGCTCGCTCGCGAGCGGCATCTATTTCGTCCGGCTTCGCGCCACCTCCGCGCTGACGCGTCTCGTGGTCTTGCGCTAGGTCCTGGCCGCACGCGCCGCCCGTGGGACGGCGGATGCCTCGTGCTGGCGGCCCCGCTGCTGCTCGCCGGGCTGCTCCCGGTCGAGCCACAGACGGCCGATTGCTGGCGCCTGAGCGGAGCGTGGTTCTACCCCGTGGGTGACCGGATGGACTTCACCCGAGGGACCACCCTCGAAGACTCCGGATATCGCGTCAATCGCGGCGTGGGGTTGCGCGCCGGCTCCCACCAGGGCGCCGATTTGTCGAATCGCCGCCCCGGAGGGCCGGTGCGGGCGGCGGCGGACGGCCTGGTGGTGCTCGCCCAAGCCTCCCAAGAAGGGGGCTACGGCTGCCACGTGGTTCTCGCGCATCGCTTGGTGGACGGCGATATCGTCTACTCGGTCTATGCCCACCTCGCCCCCGGCTCGCTGGCGGTCCGGCCCGGGCTCCAGGTCTCCGCGGGAGACCTGCTGGGCCGCGTCGGGCGCACCGGCCGCGCCACGTCTCCGCATCTTCACTTCGAAGTTCGTAGACCGGTGGGCTTGGAGCAGCGCTGGGAGAAGGCACCAGTGGCCGACCCGATCGCCTTCGTCGCCGCGCGCCTGCCGAGGCAGCGCAGCGATTCGACCAGCGTCAGGCCCTATCTCCTGTGGGCCGAGGCGCAGGGCTTGCTCGAGCCGGATCAGGACCCGCATCGCGCGCTCGAGCGCCACGCGTGGTGGCGCATCCTCGTCGCCGCGACCTGCGGCGACGACGACGGGCTCGCGACCGCCGAGCCCGAGAGCCTGCGTGTCCGGCTCGAGCGCGAGGGCATCCTGAAGGAGCAGAGCGGCGACCGTGTGCTCGGCTGGAGGGAGGTGACCGGGGATCTGTCGCGAGCGCGAGGCCGGGGCTTGAGGATCGGGCCGAGCCCGACCGCGGTAGCAGAGCGGAATGAAGCCTGCCGCCTCGCGCTCGGACTCGACTCGCCCGGCCGACGACTCGAGGAGCTGTCTTGCCGGCGCGAGCCCCCGACGTCGGCCGAGGTTTGCTTGGTGCTCGCGGACCTGGCCGGAGATGCGCCCCACCGGCCCCGACGGGCCCTCGCGGATTCGCCCCGTTGACCCTTCTCTAGGACCATTCCCTCGCGTTTTCCGTCCTGCGTGTTCGGCCCGCTCGCGATTTGCAAGCGACGGCGCCTGCGGCGCCAAATCCCCCGGCCCCGCGACAAACCCTTTCCGCTCACCCATAACGGGCTCAAGTCCAAGGACTTGGTTTCCGATCCTGGGGTGAGCCCGCGCGTCCTTCGGATTCACCGAGCGACGGCACGCGCGCTGCTAATTCGTTGGTACCCCTATGCTCGAAGATCGCCATTCCAACCACGGCTTCACGCTGGTGGAGCTCGCCGTCACGATTCTCGTGCTCGGCTTGATCCTAGCGTTCAGCATTCCGACCTTTCGGAGCATCTCGAACTCCCAGCAGCTCAAGGGCACGGTCGAGAACATGGCGGCCCAGATTCGCATGGCGCGCGAGAAGGCGATCGCCACCGGGCAACAGCAGACCTTCCACTTCTTCGAGAACAGCTACGACGCCGACTACCACATCCACAACGGCAGTTACATCCCGGCCAAGTGGGCCTTCCCCAACGGCATCACCTATTACTGGGGGGCCGGCACCGTTTCCGTCTACGTCCTGCACGCCGACGGGCGCGTGTACGACACGTCGGGGTTTCCGCTCTCGGGGATGCTCATCCTCCAGGACATGCGCAGCCGTCTCGACACGGTCAGCGTCCAGGCCTCCGGGCTGGTCCGACTCCCAGCGCGGCGCCACCCTGATCGAGCTGATGATGGCGCTCGTCGTGCTGGCGATCGGCGTCCTCGCGGTGGGGCAGCTCTTCCCCGCCGGGCAGCGCACCCAGGTCCAGGATCGCATGATGACCGCGGCCAGCGGCTATGCGCAGGAGAAGATCGAGCAGCTCGGCGTGCTCGCCTGGTCCGATCCCGGCCTCACGCTCGGCCGCCATCCGGCCGGCACCGCGACCGAACCCCTGGGGAACCAGGGCCACTGGCAGCGCTACTACCTGATCGAAGCGCTGCCCGCCGCCCTCCCCGGCACGCTCAAGGCCACGGTCACCGTGGCTTGGAACAGTCCCTCCGGATCAAGGCAGGTCCAAGCCATCACCTACGTGAGGCGCTGACGATGCTCCCCCACACGCGTAACACCCGAGTCCCACGGGGCCTCTCCGATCGCGGCTTCACGCTGGTCGAGCTGATGATCACGCTCACCGTCCTCGCCATCGTGATGATCTCGCTGATGGCGGTGATGTACGCCGCGCAGCGCAGCAAGACTTCGACCGCGCGCGGGATCGAGGCGACTCAGGCGGCGCGCGCCGCAGTCGACATGATGGCGCGCGACCTGAGGAGCGCCGGCTACGCCGCCGACCGCGACTGGGTGGCATCTCCGCAGCAGCCGATCGCCTACGTCGACTCGCTCCAGGTGCTCATCAACGCGAACCTCTCGCCCTATCCCGACATCGCGGTGACGGGACCGCAGTACCCTCAGGCCTATCAGCCCGCCGGCAACCCGAAGCCGTTCCCGCTCAACGGCACGGCGTGGCAGCCTCCCATCAAGTACCGCAGCGGCGCCGAGGTGATCCGCTGGACCCTCGACGTCAACAACGACGGCGTCGTGAACGCGAACGACATCGCCGACGTCAACGGCGTGGATGCGCGCCGCACCCCGAATCCCGACGATTACGTGCTGGTGCGTCAAGTGTACGGTGACTCTGCCGGCAACGTGGCCGGCAACAACGGCGGACAGATGGAGCGCGTGGCCCTGGTGCGCGCCCCGGGAGGCGGCGTGCCGCCGATGTTCACGGTGCAGATGCGCGGCGGCCAGACCTGGGACTGGGCGGCCGGCCCGGTGCCGCCCAGCCGCATCCAGGACATCGAACGCATCACCATCCAGGTGGTCGCCCCGAGCAACCGGCCCGATTCGAAGGGCAAATATCCCCAGACCACTTTGCGCACCGAGGTCGGTTCGATGCGCAACGTCCCCGACATCGGCCAGACCGAGTACGCGGTGGACGGCTGGGTGTACAACGACCAGAACCGCAACCGTCAGCAGGACGCCGGCGAGCCGGGACTTCTCGGGTCGGTCGCGCTGCTCGGTGGATTCTCCACCACCACCGACGCGACCGGCCACTTCTTCTTTCTGGTTCGGGCCGGCACCTACACCCTCAGGCACGCGCCGCCCATCGGCTACGGCAACTTCACCAGTCCGGACAGCTACGTGGTCGTGGTCCCCCCGGCCGCCCAGCACTCGTTCGCCGACACCGCACGAACCGGAGGCCCGGTCGTCGCGACGGTCTTCGAGGACAGGAACGACAACGCGATCCGCGACGCCGGGGAGCCGGCGCTCGGGGGCGTGCAGGTGACCGTGACGCCCGCGAACCTCTCCGGGTATACGAACGCGACCGGCACCGTCAACCTGTTCGCGGATCCAGGTGCGTACACGGTCACCGCGACTCCTCCCGATTCGATGGCGGCCAGCACGGCGAACCCGGTTTCCGGCGTCATGACCAACGGTGGCTCGGCCAGCGTCACCTTCGGGATGAGCCGCAGCGGCAGGGGCCACATCACCGGCCGCGTTTATCTGGACAACAACCTCAACGGAGTCATCGACAATGGCGAAAACGGCGTCCCGAACGTGTGGGTCGGCATCAGTCCCGACTTCGGGATCACGGTCCTCGCCTACCAGTACACCGACAACTCATCGTTCCAACGGGAGCCTACCCGACCACGAGCACCGCGATCGGGCCGCTGCTCGTCGCGCTGAACCAGTACCTGAACAACAACAACTTCGGAATGCGCGGCTACCAGGTGATCCCTCTCAACGCGAGCCGCGTGTTGAGCCTGGTGAGCGGTGACTTGATCGAGGGAGACTGGAGCGGAGGCAACACCCAGGACGCGGTCAAAGACGCCGATCTGGTGCTGGGCAACGATGTCGGCGGCACGGACAACATCTCGGTGTGGTTCAACCAGTACAAGGCCACCAATCTGTTCGTCGCCGCGCCGAGCTACACGCGCACCGCTGCCCAATCGGTGCTCGCGATGGCGCTCGACACGCTGGACTCCACCCCGGACAAGGCCCGCCCCGACCTGGTCACCGGCACGCGCTCCAGCGCGGCCGGCAACTTCTTTGTCTGGTTAAACCAGAACTCGAAGAACAACGAGGGTTACCTGCCGTCCAACGCCTCGCGCAGCCTCAGGACGACCGACAACGGCGACGTTCAGACGGTCCTCACCGGGGACCTGATCGGGGGCAACCAGCCCGACATCCTGGTGGGCACCAAGTCGCCCACCGCGGGGCTGGGCTCGATCGAGACCTGGCAGAACAGCAACGCCGCCACGCCCACCTTCACGCGCGCGGAGGTCTACCCGCCCTCCGGGGGCATGGCGGTGAACAGCCTCGGGGAGGTCACGGCGATGGCGCTCGCCGACCTCGACAACGACGGGCTCAAGGACCTGGTGGTGGCGACCAGCACCAGCGCGACCGGCGGACAGCTTCTGCTGCTCCACTCGAACGGCAAGACGTCGGGCAGTTCGCGCTTCACCCTCCAGCGCAGCTACAGCCTCACGGCGCCGGTCACCGCGCTCACGGTGGCACGGGTGGATTTCGACACGCTACTGGACGTGGTGATCGGGATCCAGACCGCGGCGGACCAGGGCAAGCTCCAGTGCTGGCTCAACACCAGCGTGGCGGGCTCGCTGAGCATGGCCCTTTCCCAGGTGGTGGATGCCCCCGGGCTGGTGACCGCGCTCGCGAGCGGGGACATGGGGGGCCTGTCGAGCCGCACGGACCTCGTGATGGGCTGGCGGGCCACCACCACCAGCTTCGTGGGTGGGCTACGCGTCTTCTACCTGGACTCGGGTGCAATTCCCAGCAGCGGGACGGACCCGTCGGGCGGCTCGGTCGCCAACTGGGTGCCCACGCTGACGATCAACAACTTCAACTACGGGGTGAAGCCGCCGGCCGATCCCCCGTACCTCACCGACTTCGCGGCCGGGATCAAGAGCTCGTCCACGACCGGCGCGGTGATCGTGTTCGTGCGTTAGGGGGCCCAGCCATGCCCGAACTCTCCCTCCCACGGCACAGCGAGCGCGGCATCGCGCTCGTCATGGCGCTGCTGGTCCTGTTCGTGATCTCGCTGCTCAGCCTGACGCTCATGCTGTCGCTCAACGTCGAGACCAAGATCGGAGCCCACAACGTCCGCGAGTCCGCGGCCCTGAACACGGCCGAGGCTGGCACGGGCGAGGCGCTGGCCCGCCTCCGTAGCGGCGAGATCCCGAACAACATGAACCCGCGCATGGTGGGCCAGATCTTCCTCACCCCCCCCGGCACGGTGCCGGTGCTGGGCGCCGACTCGGTGGCCCTGGCCACCGGCCAGACGATGGGCGCGTGGCTCAACTACAGCACCGCCAGCAGGTCCAGCGACGTCCTCACCGTCCAGTACAAGACGGATGCCGCCCGGACCGTGATCTACAAGTACGACCCGACCAAGAATCCACCGGTGCAGACCGCCTCGGGGGTGCCGATTTTCGTCGTCAACGTCACGGGCCGCAGCGGCGAGGACCTGCGCAGGATCGTGACCGAAGTGATGCCGAAGCCCTACGTCACCCAGGCCAAGGGGGCGCTGGTCGCCAACCGCGGCATCGACTTCTCGGGAAACTCCGCGGTGTGCGGCTACAACCATCGCTTCGACACGCCCGACGGGACCTCGGGTAGGCCGGGCGACGGCACCGGCTGCCAGGCCTGGGAGACGGGGTCCGGAGACCTAGCGGGCGCCTGGAGCAGCGGCGGGATCACCAACGGCGGCAGCTCGGAGCAGAGCGGCGTGCCGCCCACGACCGAGAACCAGGTCGGCTTCTATCGCGGGCCGTGGGAGGCGGTCGGGATGACCGAAGCCGAGTTCTTCGCCTGGGTGGGAACCCCCACGAACGCGGTGCCGAACCCGGCGAACGGCATCTACTACCTCGACAACGACGGCATCGCTCAGAACAAGTCGGGCTCCTACCACCTGGATTCGATCACCGGCGAGGGCTTGCTCTACGTCGACGGTGACGTGACCATCAACGCCGGCTTCAGCTTTCGGGGCCTGATCTACATCGAGGGCGACCTCAAGATCAACGGCAACGCCTGGATCCTGGGCGGGCTGATCGTCGAGGGCAGGGGCCCGGTCAAGTTCGCCAACGGGGGGGCCACCGTGCTCTACAGCTCCGATGCGATCACCCAGGCCCTCACCAAGAACGGCGGCAAGTACGTGACCCTCTCCTGGCGCGAGCGCTAGCCGCGCGCGCCGCCCGGGGCGAACGCCGGGCTGTCCCGCCGCCGCAGCCGGCACCGGAAGACCGAGGGCGCGCCGCTGCTTGACCGACCGGCCCTGCGATGGCACTCTGCCGCCCTGGCACTTGGACCCCGTCGCCCCGACCCCGCCGGTTGGGGCGTTCTCGTTGGCGTGAGGGCCCGGAGGCTCCATGACCGGCTATCGCGAGACGCTCAACCTGCCGCGCGCGGACTTCCCCATGAGGGCCGACTTGCCGCGCCGCGAGCCGGAGTGGCTCGCCTGGTGGGAGGAGCGCCGCATCTACGACAAGCTGCGCGCGCAGAGACGTGGCCGACCCGTGCTGCTGCTCCACGACGGGCCCCCCTACTCGAACGCCCACATCCACATGGGAACGGCGTCGAACAAGATCTGGAAGGACGCCTTGGTGCGCAGCGCCTCGATCCTCGGCTTCGACTCGCCCTACGTGCCTGGCTGGGACAACCACGGCATGCCGATCGAGATCCAGGTCAGCCGTGAGCTCCGCCACGGCGGCAAAGAACCTGACCGCCTCTCCTTGCGCAAGCGTTGTCGCGCGTACGCCGCCGAATGGGTTGGGTTCCAGGGAAAGGAGTTCGAGCGGCTCGGCGTCATGGGCGAATGGGAGCACCCCTACCTCACCATGGACCCGGCGTTCGAGGCCGAGATCCTGGAAGCGTTCCGCTCCCTCGCCGAGGCCGGCTACGTGCAGCGCGGGCTGCGCTCGATCCATTGGTGCCCGACCGACCGCACCGCGCTCGCCGAGGCCGAGATCGAGTACCACGACATTGCCTCACCGTCGATCCACGTGGCGTTTCCGTTGCGCGAAGATGCCCGTGGCGCGCTCGCGGCAGCGGCCGGCGCCGCGCCGGTAGAGGCGGTGGCGTGGACCACCACGCCCTGGACCCTGCCCGCCAACCTCGGGCTGATGGTGGACCCCGGGGCCGAGTACGTGGTGGTGGAGACCGGGGGGCGTCGCTTCTTGCTCGCCCACCACCGCCTCGCCGCGGTCGCGGAAGCGCTCGGCTGGAAGGGGCTCGCGATCGTGTTGCGGAAGAAGGGAGGAGACCTGCTGGGGATCCTGTTCGAGGGCCCCTGGGGACGGCCTTCGAAGGTCGTGGACGGCACGCCCTACGTGAGCCTCGACGAGGGCACCGGCCTGGTGCACACCGCGCCCGGCCACGGCAAGGAGGACTTCGCGGTCGGGGCGCGCGAGCACCTCGGGGTGTTGAGCCCGGTCGATGAGGCCGGCCGCTTCACGGCGGAAGCCGAGCCGTTCGTGGGGCGCAGCGTGCTGGAGGTGGACCCCGACGTGATCGCGTGGCTCGGCTCCCGGGGCCGATTGCTCGGCGCCTCCAGCATCGTCCACTCCTACCCTCATTGCTGGCGCTGCCACAATCCGGTCATCTTCCGCGCCACGCGGCAGTGGTTCATGATCATCGATCATCGCGGGCACCGCGAGCGAGCCCTCGAGGCGATCGAGGAGCGCGTGCGCTGGGAGCCGCCCACCTCCAAGAATCGCATCCGCGAGGCGGTGCGCCTGAGACCCGACTGGTGCCTGTCGCGCCAGCGCAGCTGGGGCGTGGCGATCCCGGCCGTCTACTGCGAGGCGTGTGACACGCCGCTCCTGGACCCCGAGGTGATGAAGCGCGCCGCCGAGCGCACGCGAGTGCAGGGGTCGGATGCCTGGTACGAGCTTCCCGTCCAGGACTTCCTGCCGAGCGGCTTCACGTGCTCCGCCTGCGGCAGCGCGGGGCCGTTCCGCAAGGAAACCGACATCCTCGACGTGTGGTTCGATTCGGGGGCCACCCATCGCGCGGTGCGCGTGACGCATCCTGCCCTCGAGGCCACTTGGGCGCGGGCCCGCGCCGAAGGGGGGCGCGTCGTCTACTTCGAGGGCCCCGACCAGCACCGCGGCTGGTTCAACTCCTCGCTCATGGTGGGCGTCGGCCTGGATGGCAAGGCACCTTATACCGACGTGCTCACGCACGGCTGGGTGCTGGACGCCGATGGACGAGCGATGCACAAGTCGCTCGGCAACGTCGTCCCGCCCGAGAAGGTGATCGCCCGCTATGGGGCCGACATCCTGCGCTGGTGGGCGCTGGCGACCGACTGGCGCGCCGACGTGCGGATCGGCGAGGAGATCATCGAGCGAGTGGCGGATGCCTATCGCAAGGTGCGGAACACCTTCCGCTTTCTGCTCGGAAACCTGAGCGACTTCTCTCCGTTGGACTCGGTCTTAGCCCAGCGGTTGACGGCGGTCGACCGGGTGTTCGCGGGCCATCTCGCCCACCGGGTCGCGCGGCTCAAGTCCGATTACGAGCAGTTCCTGTTCCACCGCGTGGCGGATGGCCTGCTCGACCTCTGCACCGTGGATCTCTCCGCGGTCTACCTGGACGTTGCCAAGGACCGCCTCTACACGCTTCCGCCGGATCACGCGGAGCGCCGCTCGGCGCAAACCGTGCTGTGGCGCGCGCTGCACGACTTGGCGATAGCCGCCTCGCCGATTCTGGTCGCGACCAGCGAGGAAGTGTG
>VBOY01000052.1 GCA_005893295.1 Candidatus Eiseniibacteriota bacterium
TGTGTTACACGCCGGGCTGCAACACCAAGGTCGAGCGTTGGATGATGACGCCCGAGGAGGGCGAGAAGGAACGCCTCGAGTGCCCGCGTTGCGGCGTCGTCATGGCGTGCGCCTGGACCGGCATCCAAACGCCGACGCCGAATCTCAAGGACGCGCCTTCGGCGACTTTGAAGCCAAAGACTTAAGAACGTGTCTCCTCTGCCATTCGGTATCCAACCCCCGTCTCGGTGAGTAGCAATTGTGGTCGCCCCGGGTTTTCCTCGACCTGGCCCAGGGCGGCGGCCGCGCCGGGAAAAGCGCAGCCCCGGTCTAATTCAAACTCGAGACCAGCCGCCTCAGCGTCAGCGTGTGGCGCTCGATCGTCTCGCGATCGGACGCCTCGGGCCGCGCCTCGAGATAGGCGGAGAGCGCCTGGTAGGCGGCGCCGTAGCGCTGCAGCCGGAACAACAACAGCCCGCGGTCGCGCACCTCTTCGGCGTCTTCAGGGTGGATGAGCAGCAGGCGATCCACGGCCGCCAGCGCCTGCTCGTCCTGGTTGCGCCTGAGATAGGCTCCCTTCAGGTTGAGCAACAGCCGCGCGATGATGTCGCGCTTGGTCACCGACGCCAGCAGCTCGTCATCGAACTCCATGCGCCCGCCGGTCGCCTCGCGCAGCATGTGGCGGCAGTCCTCTTCGTGCACGGTCATGCCGCGCTTGAAAGGATCGAGCAGCAGGTCGCCTGGCTCGCCGGTCAGCCGCACCAGGAAGTGGCCCGGGAAGCCCACTCCTTCGAAGGGAATCCCGATCCGCCAGCCCAGCTCCATGAAGATGATGCTCAGGGTGAGCGGGATCCCGCGCCGGCGCTCCATCACCTCGTGGAGTAGTGAGTTGCTGGGGTTGTAGTAGTCGTGGGTGTCGCCGCGGAATCCCAGCTCTTCGAACAGGAAACGCCTGAGCCGCGCCAGCTTCTGGAGGTTGTTCCAGTCGGGCTCGAGCCGCGAGCGCAGCTCGGCGGCCCAGCTGTCCAAGGTATGGAGCCTACCGTCGACGTCCACGTTGGGGTCCGACTCGGCGGCTACCAGCAGGGCGGCCCGTGCCAGATCGAGCGCCGGTTCGGGGCGCTTGACGAGCCGCTCGAAATCGGCTCGGATCCGTTCGGGATGATCCATGTCGCGTGAACTCCTCGCGTGTCCTCGGGGACCGGCTCGGCCCGCGGTTCCAGGCGCCGAGCTCGAGTGGCGGAGGCCGCTGCTCGACTGGTACCGCAGGCGTCACAGGGACTTGCCTTGGCGGGACACCCGCGATCCCTACCGCATCTGGGTCTCCGAGGTCATGCTGCAGCAAACCCGCGTGGCAGCCGCTCTTCCATTCTACCAGACCTTCGTCTCGCGCTTTCCCACGATTGCATCGCTGGCGCGCGCTCGCGAGGCCGAGGTGCTCGCGGTGTGGGCCGGACTCGGCTACTACCGCCGCGCACGGCACCTGCACGCCGCGGCCCGCCACATCGTGCAGGACCACGGTGGGCGCGTGCCCGAAGACCCGGCCGTCTTCGGCAAGCTGCCCGGGGTCGGGCGCTATACGACGGGGGCGGTGCTCTCCCTGGCTTTCGACCGTCCGATGGCCGCGCTTGACGGCAACGTGGCCCGGGTGTTGGCGCGGCTCTTCGCGGTGAGCGCCTCGGTGCGTGCTGCGCGCGGCGCGAGACGGCTGTGGACGCTCGCGGAGACGTTGGTTCCGGCTCGCCGGCCGGGCGCTTGGAATCAAGCGCTGATGGAGCTGGGCGCCACCATTTGCCTGCCGCGCGCGCCGCGCTGCGGGATCTGTCCGCTCGCTCGTTGGTGCCGGGCGCGCTTGCTCGGCCGGGTCGACGCGTTCCCGCCCGCCGTGTCGCGTCCCGCCGTTCGCACGGTGCGGCGCGCGATCGTCGTGATCGCCCGCGCGGCTCGAGTGCTGATGGTGCGGCGCGAGGGCCCGCAGCTCACCGGTCTGTGGGAGCCGCCGGGAGTGGAGCTCGAGGATCGCGCGGAGATCAGTGGCGGGTGCATCCGCGCGGCGCGCGTTGGTCGCCGAGCGCGTGCGCGCGGCTGATGCCCACTCCGCACCTGGTGCGGCACGTCATCACGACTCGCAGGATCGAGGTCGAGCTATGGCGGGGAGTGACGATCGGGCCGGTGCCACGCCGCGCTCGCCTGCGCTGGGTGGATCGCGATCGTCCCGCCATGGCGCTCACCGCGCTGGCGCGGAAGGTCCTGGCGCTGAAGGCCTAGCCCAGCTGTTTCTGGAAGCGCAGCGTCGAGAAGGTGAAGAACAGCAGCGCGAACCCGATCAGAGCCAGCGCCTGCGGCCATAGCTCCGCCATGCCGACGCCCTTGAGCACGATGCCGCGGATCACCTGGAGGTAGTACGTCAGCGGGAGCGCCAAGCCGAGCCACTTCGCCCCCACCGGCATCGCCTCGCGCGGGAACATGAACCCCGAGAGCAGCACGTTGGGCAGCAAGAAGAAGAAAGACACCTGCATGGCCTGCGCCTGGTTCATGGCAAGGGTCGAGATGAAGAGCCCCAGCCCCAGGTTGGCGACGATGAAGATCAGGCTGGCGAGGTAGACGATCAAGAGGTTGCCGCGGATCGGCACGTGGAACAAGAAGTGGCCGATCACCAGCACCGCGCTGATTTGCACCAAGCCGACCAACACGTAGGGCGCGATCTTGCCGAGCATGATCTCGCTGCGGGTGAGAGGGGTGACGATGAGCTGCTCGAGGGTGCCGTGCTCGCGCTCGCGCACCACGGCCATCGCGGTCGTGACGATGAGGATGTTGGACAGGATCATTCCGATGATCCCGGGCACGATGAACAGCGCGCTGTTGAGCGCCGGGTTGTAGAGCGGCCGCACCCGCACGTCGAGCGGCGGCTGCACGGCTCCGGCCGGGCCCAGAACCTGAGCCCCGGTCATCTCGATGTTGGTGCGCAAGCCGACCAGTTGCGCGGCTCCGATCGCGCTCTGCGACGCGGTCGGATCGGTGGCATCGACCAGTACCTGCACCGCCACCGGCCGCGAGCGCTTGAGGCTGCGCGCGTAGTCCTCCGGGATCACCAGCACCGCCCGCGCCCGGCCGCGGTCGACGGCGCGCAGGGCCTCGGTGTAGGAGCCCACCCAGCCGCGGATGCGGAAGTTGTCGGTGGCCTCGAACCGCTGCACGAGCCGGCGGCTCTGCTGCGTGCGGCTGGCGTCGAACACCACGGTAGGCAGGTTGCGCACGTCCTGGCGAATCGCGAAGCCGAACAACATGAGCTGCATCACCGGCACGGCGAGCAGGAGTCCGAGCGTGTGGCGGTCGCGGCGCATCTGGATGAACTCCTTCCAGAAAATCGTGCTCAGCCGCGCGGCGTTCATGCGTTCTGCTCCTGGAGCTCGACGAAGATGTCCTCGAGAGTCTTCCCGGCGCCGAAGCTGGCGCGCACCTCGGCCGGCGTGCCCTCGGCCGTGAGTCGGCCGCGAGACAGAAACGCGAGACGGTCGAAGCGCTCGGCCTCGTCCATGTAGTGGGTGGTGACGATGATCGTGATCCCGTCGGCGGCGAGACCGCGGATGATGCTCCAGAAGAGGCGTCGGGCGCCGGGATCGACCCCCGCGGTGGGTTCGTCGAGGAACAGCACCGGCGGGTGGTGGAGCGTCGCGCAGCCGAGCGCGAGCCGCTGCTTTTGGCCGCCGGAGAGCGGTGAGACGATCCGGCCGATGATCTCGTCCAGTCGCATGCGCTCGCGCGCCCAGGCGATGCGCTCGGTGAGCTTGTCGCCCAGGCCGTAGAGCCCGCCGTAAAAGCGCAGATTCTCCTCGGCGGTGAGATCCCCATACAGCCCGAAGGCCTGCGACATGTAGCCGATGCTCTCCTTGACGCGGTCGGGTTCGGTTGCCACGTCACGACCGGCGACGGTCGCGGACCCGCCGGTGGGGGTGAGCAGACCGCACAGCATGCGAATCGCGGTGGTCTTCCCCGAGCCATTGGGCCCCAGGATGCCGAAGGTCTCCCCGGTGAAGATCTTGAACGTGACGTCTTCCACGGCGCGCACCGCCCCGAAGTGCTTGGAGAGCGACCGGACCTCGACCACCGCCGGACGGTCAGCCACGGCGCTTCTCGAACGGGGCTTGGATCACGACGTCGGCGGGGAGCCCCGCTTTGAGCACGCCACCGGTGGGATCGAGGGCGATCTTGACTCCGAACACCAGATTCGCGCGCTCTTCCTCGGTGAGCGCGACCCGCGGCGTGAACTCGGCGTGGGTGGCGATCTCGACCACGCGGCCCAAGAAGCGGTGGGAATCCAAGCCAGTGGCGCGGATCTCGACCGGCGCGCCGAGCCGCACGCGCGCCAGGATCGGGGCGGCGACGTAGACCCGCATCCACAAGCGATCGGGATTGCCCAACGTGAGCACCGGCTGGCCCGCCGCGGCCAGCTCCCCGATTTCGAAGTTCTTGAGCAGCACCACCCCCGAGACCGGCGCCGTCAAGATCAGCTCGTCGAGCCGGCTGCGCGCGGCCCCGAGGTTGGCGCGGGCCGCGCTCGCCGCCGCGCGCGCAGCCACGATCTGCTCGCGGCGGCTGCCGGCCTCGAGCAATCGGAGCTGCTCGCGCGCGGTGTCGCGGCGGGCCAACGCCTGGTCGCGCGAGGCGCGCGCACGGTCCAGGTCGACCTGGGGGAGGACCTGGTCCTGGAACAGCTTCTCGGCTCGCGTACGCTCGCGGTCGGCGAGCACCAGCGCCGCCTCGGCCGAGGCCAGGCTGGCCCGCGCGGCACGGATCTCCTCGCGGCGCGGACCGGTCGTCACCTCGCGCGACTGGGCGGCGGCGCGCTCGGCTTGGGCGTCTTGCGCGCGAACCTCCGCGGCGATCTCCTCGCGATCGAGAACCGCGAGCGTGTCGCCGGCCCGCACCGTGTCGCCTTCGCCCACGGTGAGTCGGGCCACCCGACCTCCGACCAGCGAGGCCACGTCGATCTCGTCCATCTCGATGATCCCACTGGCGTGAACCCCGGGGTCACGCCCACAACCGATCGAGGCGGCGATCATCCCGAGCGCGGCGAACGCGCCGGCAACTCGAAGCCAGCGTCCTGGCGGGCGGCCGAGCTCGGTCTGGCAACGGCCGGTCATGACGCCTTGCCCGCCGGGGCGGCGAGGCCGTCCAGGACCAAGGAAAGGCGCTTGCGGATTTCGTCTTCGAGCACGAACGCTCCGGGGGCGCAGCACAGCCAGAAGAGCACCGTGCCGAACGCCACGCCGCGCAGCACCGACGCGGCACGGTCCGGGTCGACGTCGCCTCTGAGCTCGCCCGCCGCCTGCCCCTGGTCGACGAGCCGGCGCATGATGGCTTGCGCCCGAACGTGCACCTGATGCATCGGCCCCATGGGCTTAGCGAGCATCTCGGCGAGCAGCAGCCGCGAGAGGTCGCGATGTTGGATGTGGATGGCGCCAGCGCGGGCGACCAAGTCGAGGAGCTTGCGACGCACCGGTCGCCGGCTCTGGAGCAAGCTCTCCGCGAAGCGCTCCATCTCGCTCAGCCTCTGATCCGCGAGGGCAGCGAGCAGGGCCTCCTTGCGCGGGAAATAGTTGAAGAACGTCCCCTTGGCGACGTCCGCCGCTTCCGCGATCTGATCGATGGTGGTGCGCTCGAAGCCCCGCTGGAGGAACAGACGCATGGCGACCGCTGCGATCCTTTCACGGGTCTCGTCCTTCTTGCGCTCGCGTCGCGACAGCTCGAGGGCCCTCATCTGGATCCCCCATGCGCATCCTGAGCGGTTGAGATGACCAAGGTATAATATTCGTTACTAACTATTTTTATACCGCGGTCAAAATATGCTGTAACTTGCTTGTGGGTTGTGTCTTATAAGAGCGCCGGCAATCACGACAGGCGGCTCATGAGAGATCGAGGTATCCTCGTATCTCGCTCGCAACCCGCGCGCGCCATCAGCCTCGGAACGCCCCCATGTCCCGGCATCGCCTTTCGGCGCTCGTTCTCGCCCTCGCGCTGGTCTGCGCGGATGATTCGGCTCGCGCCAGCAACTGCAGCGTGACCTCGACCGGCATGATCCCTCTCACCGACCTGGGCACTGGCTCGTATCAGGGTTTCCAGGGCGGCCTCTACGCGGGCGGATCCAACACCAGGCCCGAGGCGCATGGGAGAGCGGGACTTTCGATCGCCAACTCGATCGTCCCGCTCGACACGCTGGGCGGCTCCGATCCGCACGGCCGGGTGGTGATCATCTCGATCGGGATGAGCAACACGACCCAGGAGTTCTCCACCTTCGTGCCCAAGGCGGTGGCCGATCCTCAGAAGCGCGCGGAGGTGCTTCCGATCGATTGCGCAAAGGGCGGTCAGGCGGCCAGCGACATCGCGGATCCGAACGCCGCGTACTGGGACACGGTTTACACGCGTCTCAGGGGTCACGGCTCCGCCCCGCTCCAACCTCAGGTGGTGTGGCTCAAGGAAGCACTGCGCCAACCGAGCAGCGGCTTCCCCGCCGCAACCGTCACGCTCCAGACCTACCTCGGCACGATCGTACGGATCCTCAAGCAAAAGCTCCCGAACGTACGGCTGTGCTACCTGACGAGCCGCATCTACGCAGGCTACGCCTCGAGCAACCTCAATCCAGAGCCGTATGCCTACGAATCCGGATTCGCCGTGAAGTGGCTGATCGACCAGCAGATCAACGGCGAGCCGACTCTCAACTACGATCCAGCCATCGGCCCGGTGGAAGCGCCGTGGCTGTCCTGGGGACCCTATCTGTGGGCCGACGGTCTCCACGCGCGGAACGACGGGCTGACGTGGAGTTGCAGTGACTTCCAATCGGATGGCACGCATCCGTCGACGAGCGGCCGCAATATCGTGGCCGAGAGCCTGCTCGCGTTCTTCCGCGGCGAGGAAACCGCCGTGCCCTGGTATCGCGTTCCGGTGGTTGCCGTGGCGCCTGCGACGACGGCGTCCGATCTCGCCGTCGCTCCCACGCTTGCGCACGGACGCGTGGAGATATCCTTCACGGCGCGGTCACCGTGGCGGATCGAGATCGTGGACCTCGCTGGCCGGCGCGTCCGCGATGTGGCGCGCGGACAGGGGGATGGCGTCCTCGACCGGGTCACCTGGGACCTGCATGATCAGTCCGGAGCACGTGTGAGAAGCGGCGCCTACTGGGTGCGGCTCGACCAAGACGGGAGAGCGGCCGTGCGCCGTGTGACGGTCGTGGGGCGCTGAGAGTTTCCTCGGGCGTGGCGGCTCGCTGGAGGCCGGGCGTTTTCAGAACCGGAGCGAAATGCAGCTCAGGCCGCCGTCCATCTTCTCGAACTCGCTGACGTTCAAGACCACGAGCGAGAACCCCATCCTTCTCAGAGCCCGCTCCGTGGCCGGGTAGCCGCGGGGCAGCAGCAAGTGCTGGTTCACGCGCACGCAATTGGCGGCCCGCCATTCTCGCGGCTCCACGCCAACCACGCGGTGGGCGGCAAGCTCCGAACGCTCGGCGAGCCCGTCGATCAGGAGCAACCGATCGTCGTCCAGGGCCGCCATGCCGCTCTTCAAGTGCAGTAGGCCCTCGATGCCCCGGATGTCTACCGGCGTCCACGAGTAACCGGCTCGCTCCAGGAACCCGCCGAGCTGACGCGCGCCCTCTTCGTTCGTCCGTGCCGAGATGCCGATGATGAAGCGGTCGCCGACCCGGCACACGTCGCCGCCGTCGAGCGTGCCCGGCGCGGAGATGGCTTCGAGCGTGGGAAAGAACCGCCGCAACCCGTCGCGAATCGCCGCGATCTCGCCGCGGCGGCTCTCGGCGCCCGGATGGGTGACGACCGCGCAGCGCTCGGCAAGCACCGCCGTGTCCTCGACGAAGGTCGAATCGGGAAACGAGGGATCGGGCGGCAGGCTCGTGACCTGGAGGCCGCAACGCTCGAGCGCCTTGCAGTAGCGGGCGTGCTGCGCGAGGGCGCGCTCGACATCGGGCGGGCCGACGTCCCGCGTCGTGATCCCGAGCGTCATGCTCGACGCCGGCGCGCACACGATCGCGTTGCGGAGCCTCACCATTCCATCTCGAGCCCCGCGAGGATGCTGCGCGTCGCGGCCGGGATCAGCAGCGGAACGTAGTTTCCCGCGTCGTCGTAGTCGAAGTAGCCTCCGGTGACGTAACGCTTGTCGAGGACGTTCAGGACCCGCAGTTTGAGCCCCGCCGCGCCACCTGCGAGTCGTGCCCGGCAGGCCCCGCTCACGTTGACCACGGTACGCGGCGCGATGCTCGCGGCTTGGTCCTCGCTGGCGTCGAGAAAGATGCGGCCCGCGTACTGTACCTCGGTCCCCAGCTCGATACTCTTCCAGCTCGCTCGCACGCTCGCGTTCGCCAAGCGTGCCGGGAAGAACGGGATCGCGTTGCCGTCGCGGCGGAGCCGAGTCGTCGCATCCACCGACTCCACGAACCTGGCGAAATGGTTGTCGGCCAACGTGAGGTTGGCGTCGAACGTCAGCGAGAGATCGCGCGCCAGCCGCGACCCGGCCGCGAGCGCCAGCTCCGCGCCCTGATGGACCGACCCGGCGGCGTTGGTCGTTACCCAATCGTAGAGATCGGAGTTGAACTGGTAGTCCACCAGCTCGTCCCGAAAGTCCATGCGGTAGAGGTTCACGCTGGCGGCCACGCCGCCCAGCTTGAGGCTCGATCCTAGCTCCCAGTCGTTCACTCGCTCCGGCCGCACGTAAGGATCCCGGTAGATGCCGCGCGCCGAGTCGATCTCCTTGTAGAGCGGCAGCCCCGTGGCCTGCTCGCCCTTGTACAGGTCCACGAAGCGCGGCTCGCGGCGTGACAGAGCCCACGACCCGAAGACGCTCAAGCCCTCGCGCGGCTGCCAGGTGGCCCCGAGGCGGGGCAGGGCGAAATCGTAGCTCTGGTCGAATGCGAGCCCTTGGAAGCGCTCGCCGCGCAGATGGTAGCCCTGATGCCGCCACGCGAGATCGGCGGTCATCGTCAGCGCGGGCACGGGGCGCCATTGCTCGCGCGCGAACAGCCCGCAGGCGAAGGTGCGCGGATGGAAATCGTAGTAGCGATGGACACTCGAGGTGCCCGCGGGAAGGCCGTTGCCACCCAGCACCTCGCCGAAGTGGCGGCCGTCGTGGGCGCGTAGCTCGCCGCCCACGATCAGCTCGCCATCGCGATGCCCGATCTTGAGTCGCGGCACCCAGCCGTAGTGCTGGTCGGCCACGGTGCGCCGCCGCACCACGTCGGTGAGCACGCCGCGGTAGACGCCCCCCACCTGGACCAGGCTACCGTCGCCGTTCTGCAGATAGTATCCGCGGGGCAGCCGGGTCGAGTCGGCGGTGAACAGGGTGTCGAGCCGGTAGCTCGAGAGCGCCTCTCCGCGCCGCTCCTCGTCGTAGTAGCCACGCCCGTCGAACCAGAACAACGTCTGGGTCAGCGTGAGCGACGGGCTCGGTGCCCAGGAGTGGACGATCTCGTAATGAGGCTCGAAGAAATGGTCGGCCTCGTACGGGTAGGTGAGCGGGTTGTAACGCCGGTCGCGCGCCACGCTCCCGGTGAGACCGCCGTCGAGCGTCGATTGGGGCACGCCCTTGTAGGCCAAGTGAGTCTCTTCGGGGCCGCCGAACAGGTCGAGCCGCAGCACCTGGTCACCCAGCACCTTGCGCGTCGACAGATAGTACGACCACACCTTGGTCCACGATTGGTCGCGATATCCATCGGTCTCGATGCGAGAGTATCGGCCGTACCAACTCCAATCCCCCGCGAGGTGGCCGGAGTCCATCTCGACCATCGCGCGGCGGGTGCGATAGGAGCCATAGCCGACGGCGACGCGGGTGCGCCCGACCTCGCCGAAGGCAGGGGTCTCGAGGTCGACGCTGCCGCCCACCGAAGCCGCCCCGTAGAGCGCGGAGCCGACTCCGCGCTGCACCTGGACGTCGGCGCTAGAAGCGAGCAGATCCGGGTGATCGATCCAATAGACCTCGTGCGACTCGGGGTCGTTGAGCGGCACGCCATTGATGAGCACGCTGATCCGCCGCTGCGGGAAGCCGCGGATCGAGAGGTACGAGTATCCGACCCCGTTGCCGGCGTCGGAGTAGGCATACACCCCCGGCAACGTGGTGAGGGCCATGGGCGTATCCTGGCCCCAATTGATGCGCGCGATCGCGGCACGGCCCAGTACCGAGCGCGCGATCGGCGCGCGGTCGCTCGCACGCGCCGTGCTGACCACCACCTCGGGCAGCGGGACGATGCGATCCAGCGTGTCGGGAGGTTGCGAGGACGCGGAGGGCTCCACCTGCGCCAGCGGATCCGGCGCAGGCTTGGGCCCAGCAGTCGTGCTCGGGGCCGCCAAGCACGCCACGCCCGTTGCGGCAATCGCCAGCCATGGTTTCGCTCTCATGAAGGCTTGCTCCTCTCGGGCTCGAGCGCCGATTCGACGACTTGGTTACGGAGCCTCGCCCGCCACAACCAGCCGATCGCGTATACGGCGAGCGAGGAGGCGAGCCCGGCGTAAATCGGCTCGATGGACGCCGGGTAGTGACCGGTGTACGCCCTGGTCAACACCCCGATCAAGGAAAGCGCGAACGGAATCACCATCGCGGCGAGCGTCCAACGCGGCGTGAGGCGACCGCGCCCGCTGAGCGCCGTGGCAACCGGAACGAGCAGGGCTGGCGTGGCGATCGAGCCCAGGTCGTGCCACAAGCCGATCACGCTCGGATTGGCCATCGCCAGCGCCGTGGCGAAGGCGGCCGCGATCCACAGCCCGGCCTTGGAATAGGCGGGGACCCGCTCCTCGCCGCGCTCACGCTTGATCCGCCACACGACGTCGCGCCCGACGGTGGTGGCGGCGATGAAGCCATACGAGTCGATCGTGCTCATCACCGTGGCGATCATCGCCAGGTAGAAGAGGCCGAGGGCGAACGGCGGCAGCGCCACGCGTGCCAGCTCGGGGAAGGCGAACACCGGATCCTCGAGCGCTGGCAACAGGGCCCGCGCGTAGAGGCCGGTGAAGGTGGTGAGGAAGTCGAACACCGCCCAACAGACGATCGAGATCAGCACGCCACGCTGCGCCACCTTGGGATCGCGCGCCGCGTAGGCGCGCTGCCAAAAGCCGGGATCCACCAGGGTCGAAAGCGCGATGAAGTACCAGACCAGGACTGCCTGGGGTGGATTGCCGCCGTGCCAGGTGAAGTGCGACGCCGGGAGCGATCGGTGGAGGAACGACAGCCAGCCATGATCCGCGACCAAGTAGCCCAGCATCACGATGAATCCCGCGTACATGAGGACGAACTGGATCTGGTCGGTGAACACCACCGTGCGCAGGCCCCCGTTGTAGATGTAGAAGACCGAGAAGAGCGCCGCCGCCGCCACGCATGGCAGGAGCGGCAGATGGAACATGGCGGCGAACAGGGTCCCCAGCATGAGCACATAGGCCGCCGGCGCGGCGGTGATGAACACGGCCAGCGCGCCGGCCAGCGCCACCGGTCGCCCGTAGTTGCGGTCGAGCAGGTCGGGCAGCGTGTAGAGCGCCGCCTGCCGCGCCCGGCGCGCGAAGAACAGCGCGAACAGCAGCGCACCGATGTAGTAGGGGACGCCGAACACCAGCCAGTTCGAGATCCCGTAGCGATAGGAGTACTCGCCCACTCCGAGGATACCGCCGTACCAGGTGGCGACCAGAGTGGCCACGAACGCCGGCAGCGTCACCTGGCGGCCGGCCACCAGGTAGTCGGAGGCCTGGCTTCGCTTCCCGAGCCGGCGCAGCCATACCAAGGCCAGGAAGCCGAAGTACGACAAGATCAGCCCCCAGTCGAGGGGGCTCTGGCTGAACATGACGTTCCTCGGCGGGGGGCGTGTTCTTGGGTGGCGGTCTCTCGACCGCGCGCAAGCAGAAACGCCGCCCGCGAAGGGACGGCGTGAAGGCAACCGGAGAGCGCGCTTGTCTTCGCCGTTTCCCTACGCTGGCATGAACCAGTTCAGGTTCGAAGGGTGTGCTCTCAGGCCCTGAGCCGGCGTTGCCGGCCGGGCCACCCCTAACGACGGTGCCCGCGGAACTCGCGGACCCGGGGAGGGTGCGGCCCTGGGCGGGATGATGCAAGCAAAATCGGGCGGCTCCATGGCGCCAGGTCTCGTGCGGCGAGCGATCGTGGCGTATGCTGCGCCCCTATGCGGCAGACCCAGGGCGCGATGATCTGCCCCAACTGCAGCAAGCTGATCGGCGTCAACGAGGACCGGTGCCCGTTCTGCGGTGCCTGGCGTCCCGGCCTGTTCGGCTGGACCCCGGCGCTGCAACGACTCTTCGGCAACCGGATCGACGTGGTCACCTTGATCGTCTCGAGCTGCGTCGTCCTCTACGTGGTGTCGCTCGCGCTCCAGCCCGAAGCGATCTTCCACATGAGCGGCCTTTTCTCCATCCTGTCGCCGGGCCAACGCGCGCTCTATCAGCTCGGGATGACCGGTGGGCTCGCGTGGCGCGAAGGCTGGTGGTGGACGCTGCTCACGGCGATCTATCTACACGGCAGCCTGCTCCACATCTTCTTCAATGTGATGTGGATCCGAAATCTCGCCCCCGCGGTCACCGACCTGTTCGGGCCGGCGCGTGGTTTCGTGATCTTCAGCATTTCGGGCGCCGTCGGATTCCTGGTCTCCAACCTCGTGTCGCATGCGCCCTCGGTGGGAGCCTCGGGGAGCATCTTCGGCCTGCTCGCCGCGCTGATCGTCTATGGCCGCAAGCGCGGCGGCGCCGTGATGACCTCGCAGTTGTGGCAGTGGGCGCTGGTCATGTTCGCGATGGGGTTCTTCATGTCGGGGGTCAACAACTTCGCGCACGCCGGGGGTTTCGCCGGCGGTTGGCTGTCGGCTCAGTCGATGCGATTCGGCGCCGAGAAACGCGAGAGCCGGGCGGTCCTGGTGCTGGGGCTGGCGCTGATCGCCCTGACCGCTGTGGGCTTCGTGCTCTCGTTCACCCAGGTGACCGCGATCCTGCTGAGCGGCTGAGGCCCTCTCAGCCAGGCTCGCCGCCCTCCGCCCTCGCTAATCGCGAGGTTTGGGTTCGATCGCCTTGAGCGCTGCGTAGAACAGAAACGTCGCGCCCGCCACCCATGCGGCATCGATCGCGGTTGCGCCAAAGTCCGTTTCTCGAGTGTCCGACCATTCCTTGGCGACCAACGCCACGAATGCGACGAGCGCGATCTGCAGGGTGCGGACCAGCACACTGCTCCACGCCGGGGCTGCTTTCGTCTCTCTCGAAGCCGTCATGCGGCCTCCTCGGTCGTCGTTCATGGCGCGGCAGCGGGGGCCGCGAGCTCTCCGCAATGGGAGACCTCGTCCATGGCGGACGATGGTTTGGGAATCAGTAGTCCAGCTGGAGCTGGACCTGAAACAGGTCGTTCCGAACCGGTCGATCGTGTTCCCGCTTGAAGGTGTACTCGCCCTGCACTTTGAGGTTGTGATCGTGTGGGTTGCAGGCGCAGGCCCGGCGTGAAGCTGATGTTGGGCGTTCCGTCGGGCGCGGTGCCGCCCAGTTGCGCCTCGGCGTCAAAAGCCCACGCAACCCAGGGGATGACGGCCAGGGCCAGCCGGCGGTCAGTTCGCACGCACGGCCCTCTCCATCGGCGGAAGCGTGCAGTAGATGAGGGCCCGCTTTTCCATCTCCAAGGCATTGGCGCGGATCCCCTCCATTTGCTGGTCGTTCAACCGTTCGATCTTCATTAGCTCCAGCGTCTCCTTGTCCGCGCCCGTACCACGCCAGCCCACGCGCACGTTCCCCACGCCCTTGGCGAAGTACTTGAGCTGGAATGCACCGGGATAGTTCTCGTCGAATTCCTCGATGACCAGAACGTCGTCGTAGCTGCCGGTGCCGACCTTGGTCTTCTGGCCCAGCTGGTAGACGCGGCCGCGATCGGTCCACATGAACGGCGGCGGGACGTACCCTTCCGAAAAGCTGGGCGTCCCGACCTGGGGGTTGGCGGGCACCATGATCCCCCCCTTGGCGCCTTCCGGTTGTCCCGGGTAGAAGATGCGCCCACCCACGAATTCGTCCTCGAACGTCTCGCGATACTCGCCCAAATGCCAAACGTTCCCCGCCTTGTCCTGCGCGAAGTAGGCCAGCTCCTGCTCGATCATCTTGCCGTCGGTGTAGTCCGCCTCGTGAACGACGCGCGCGCGCACTCCGGCGACCATCCGAGTGAGATCGGTCACGGTCGACACCAGTCGATGCGGAAGCTTCTCGCCGTCGCCCTCGGTGAACCCTTCGTAGACCATCTGCGTGCCCGGTTCCAAGGGCCACCAAGGATTGTCGATGGTCTCCGAGCGCTCGAAATTGCTTGCGACCAGTTCCTCATACGGCTTGGCGCCGGGCTCCACCTGCTTGGGCGCCGCCGTCGGCTTCGCCGCCGCCGTCGTGGGCCGATTGCTCCAAAGACCCACGACCGCCAAGAGCGCGGCGATGGCGATGGGAATTATGAGAAAGCGTCGCATGATTCCTCCTCAAGCACGGGTCCCGGTGTCGTCCAATCGCCCCCCGCTCACCCCCCGCCGCTGGCCAGCCGGCGACGGCGATGCAGGTAGATCATCCCCGATGCCAGCAGCAACGGAGTTCCGATCACGTACAGCAGAATCCCCTTGGGGTTCAGTTTGACCCGGGGCGAAATCGTCAGATGGATGCCGAAGCTGGTGGCCGGCTGCACCGAGTTCTCGGGCCGGCCGGGCTTGGCAATCGCGACCATGTACAGCATGTAGTCGCCATCCATGATCGCGTTGACCTTCCACGCCAGGGACACCGACTCACCCACGCGGAGGGAGTCGATGTATTGGGTGCGGCGAGGAGACCAGTCTTCCGGGTCGACGACGTCGCCCCGTGAGTCCAGGTTGATGATGTTCATGGCCACGGTGATGGGAGGCGAGGTCTCGGTGGCGCGGTTGGTCAGCGACGTGTGATAGACGAGCGAATCCCCCTGACCCATCAGGGCGTGGTGTCGGTCGATGGAGATCTCGAGCTCCCGCGCCGCCGGGCCCGAGGGCGCGACTCCGGCCAGCCCGTCGGCGCTCCCCATGCACCCGAGGAGGCAGGCGATGGCGAGAGCGGCGGTCGCGCGGCCGGAGCGGCGGCGCGTCCAGGCCGCGCGCCCCGCCTCGATCCGCAAACCGGTGCTGGTGAAGAACAGCAACATGAACATGGCAAGCCCGAAGAATGCGGGCGAGATCAGGTGATGCCAGACCAGGAGCCCACCTACGGGCCGGGCGTGGTCGGTGAGCGCACGGTTGTTCACCAGGACCTTGGCGAGGAAATCGTAGGTCGCCATGAGCGGGCTCAGGAGCTGGAGAAGAAGTCCCATGGGGCCAGTCTGGGCGTGCCCGGGAAGGGCAAATGGCATGAAGATCAGGACGAAAAGCCCCAGGGCGGCGGACATGCTGGTCTTGAGCGAGTTCGACCACAGGCTGATGACCATCCCGACCGCGGTGATGCCCGAGACCAGCGCGGTGCCGGTGAGCATTCCCCACATCGAAGCCGGCCCTAGGATGTCCGTTCCCTGGCTGAGCACGGCGAGGTAGGGGATGGTGACCGCCATCACCGCGGGCCAGAGCGAGAGGGTCGCCAGGAATTTGCCCATCACGAGCTGCCGGCGGCTGGTCGGGGTCAACAGCAGCGCTTCGAGGGCGCCGCGCTCGCGATCCCCGCTGATATTGTCGGCCGCGGCGATCATGCAGATGAAACACCCCACCGAAATGCTCGCCTCGAGCATCTCCCACACCATCTCCTTGGGTGGGATGAGTCGTAGGTCGGTATTGCTCGCCATCACGTACGACCACACCCCCAGCATCACGGTGTAGGCGAGCACCAGCGTGAGTCCCTTGCCTCCGACCCACAGGTCCGTGGCCTCCCGGGCGAACACCACCCACCACGTGGGGGACGGTGATTCGACCCGCGGGGCCCGGGGTTCCGCGACATGCTCGTGAGAACTCATCGAATCGCCTCTTCGGTGAGATGGAGGAACGCGTCCTGCAGGCGGGCGACTTCCGCCTGGAACGAGAGGACCGCAATGTCGGCCCGGATGAGGGCGTCGAGGATCATGTTGTTGTCGTGCTGGTCCCGAGGCGTCCCGTCGTCGCTCTCGACCATCGTGATCCCCACCCAGCCCACCACGCCACGGAGCGGGACGGCCGCCCCCACCTCGGGAAGAGACTCCAGGAGTTGGCAGGCCTTCGAGACCGATGCCGAAGGCACGCGCACGCGGATACCGTCGGCCTGCATCGCGTTCGAGCGCGCTTGTCGGACGACGTCGTTCACGGTGCCGCTGGCCACGACCTCGCCGGAGCTGAGGATGACGACCTCGTCGCACACGCCTTCGATTTCGGACAGCAGATGGCTGCACAGAATGATGCTGGCGTTTCGCTCGAGCGGGATCCGGTGCACCAGGGCGAGCAACTCCTTCTGGCCCCGCGGATCGAGCCCGAGCGTGGGTTCGTCGAGGAACACCACCACCGGATCGTTGACGAGCGCGCGCGCGATGCCAAGCCGCTGGCGCATCCCTCGGCTGTAGGTGCCGATGGGCGACTTCGCGCGCTGCTCCAGCCCCACTTCCTGGACCAACGCCTGCGCGCGCGTCTGCGCCTCTTTGGCGCCCCGTCCGTAGAGTTGCCCGAAATAGGTCAGGTGCTCGAGAGCCGTGTTCGATTTCGTGAATCCCAGGCTCTCCGGAAGCACGCCGATCTTGCGGCGGATGGTCTGGGGATCGCTCGATCCGACTCCGTCCACCGCGAAGGAACCGGACGATGGTTCCAGGATCGTCGTCAGGATGCGGATCGCCGTGGTCTTGCCGGCGCCATTGGGACCCAGGAACCCGAGCACGCGCCCGGAGCCCAAGGAGAACGAGAGCCCTTTGAGCGCCTCGCGCGATCCGTAGAACATCCGCAGGCCATCGGCGCGGAGGATTTCCCGCGAAGAGGCACGCGGCCCCGAGGTGTCGTCGCGCGGGATCATGAGGCGAGGGGCGGTGAGAACGGTACGAGCGCCAGGATCTCGGGGAAGACATCCACCGGGATGTCCTCGAGCCGCGCGAGTCCGACCAGCATCACGACCACCGCGATCGCGACCGCCGGCGGCCGCAATCGCAAACTGGACTCAATCCTGGAACGGACCATTGCCGACGACCTCCTGGGTAACGGATTCTCGGCCGCTTCCCTTTCGGTAGCCTGCAATTCCTTCGCGGCGGCCTGTCGAGCCCGGGGATTGTGCCCTGGGGAGGCAATTCAGATACGAGTCAGAGTGGATTCTCACATTCGTTAATACTATCCTAACATAAGCATCATATAGATGAACGGAACATGTCAATGACTCACCATCGCAGGGAATATTGGACCTTCATCAGAAGCTGGTCCGAAGCGAACTCCCAGCGCTTCCGCGTCTGCTGGACGGACCGAGTCATGTTGTGGTTGTACGCCACGAACAGGTCGCCGAGGGGATGGAAGGTCCACCGCAGGCGGGAGGCGGAGCCGAGAGACCGGCTCTCGTTGTCGTATTGCAGGAAGTGCGTCACCTGGAACTCGGGCGAGAGCTTGAGCTCGGCATGGAGCCCGTGGAGGAACTGGGTGAATCCAGTGGGCTCGAGGGTGGCCATATTGCGCTCGCTGGTGAGCTGAAGTGTGAGGATCGAGAGGGGCTTGAGAATCACCGAAGCCTCGACGGTCCGGAGATGGCCGCCGTAGAAGCCGCCGATGGAATAGGCGATCTCGCCACTGATCTGGCGGGCCGGGGCGAGGGTGCCGCGGCTCGTCCAGCGCTTCCAATCGTACTGACCGGCCCGGATTTCGACCGTCTTCGCAGGCGAATCGAAGATGTCGAAGCTCTCCTTGAGGCGCTCGCCTTCCGGGCTGAACTCGAGCTGAAGCCGGTCTCCGCTCTCGAACGTCAGGTCGAGGGGCTTGGCCGAGAGGGCGTAGCTCTCCCACCGACCGTTCGGGTTCCGGACCTCGAAATAGCCCCCCCCGAACTTCACCTGGCGTACCGGCGCGCCGGGCCTCACGGTGTAGTCCGCGGATGCGTCGAAGACCTGGCCGGCCCGCTGCACGAATCCTAGGGAGGGCTTGAAGTCCCGGCCGACGTGAAAGAAGGTCATTCCCGCGTCCAACTCGTCGTTGGGATAGGCGATGTTGCCGCCGTAGGCGCCGCGATCGCCTCTCGACTTTCGGCGGTCCGTGGCGAGGCCCCAGATTCCGGCGACCAGGTTCTTGTCTTCCTGGAACTGGGACGTCCGATAGGTGAAATCCGCCCCGCCCAGCCAGCTACGCGTCCGGTTCAGCGGATCGCCGAACGTCCCGATCACGCCGAGGAGCACATTCTGACGGATGCGGACAGCTCCCATTTCCGTTTTCGGGACGCCGAACGACTTGACGCGGTCGGTGGCGACCGCGAGAGCCCCGACATTCGTGTTGCCGATCCGGCCCTGGAGCTTTCCTCCGCCGCGCAGAGGAACCACGGTTCCCTCGTCCTCGCCTTCCGGCGTGTAGAGACCGATGGTGCGGCTGAAGAACGGAATGACGGTTGCGCCGTCGACATCGAGGCCCGACCCGAACTCGAAGATGTCTGCGCCCTCGAGAAAGAAGGCCCGCTTCTCCGGGAACAAGACGTCGAAGCGCGTGAGGTTGGTCTGGCGCGCGTCGGCCTCGGTCTCCCCGAAGTCGGTGTTGATCGTCATGACGGCGGCCAAGTTGGGCCCCAGCAGCT
>VBOY01000142.1 GCA_005893295.1 Candidatus Eiseniibacteriota bacterium
CAAGGACCTCACCGACCACCCGATCCTCGCCGACCTGGCCATGCTGATCGATGGCAGGGCCGAGCGCCGCTCCGAGAACAGCAGCGCCTGAAAGGGATCGAGATGTCGACCTCATCCCCGACCTCACAGCTCCCGGTGGACCGGCGACCCGGAAAGCCACCGATGCTCCAAGCCGAGGCAACCGGCGGCGCGCCGCGCTGGGCGGCGGAGCAGCGCGACGCGCTGCGCGCCCTGGTCGCCGAGCACGGTTCGCTCCTCGTTCGCGGTCTCGGGCTGCGCGACGCGGCCGAGACCGAAGCGGTCTTTCGGCACCTGGGCGGTCTGATGACCGAGCGGGAGGCGTTCGCGCCGCGGCGAAGCTACGCGCACGGCGTGTACTCCTCGTCGAAGTGGCCCCCCAACCAGCCCATGTGCATGCACCACGAGCTCAGCTACGCCCTCCAGTTCCCCGGCCTCATGCTGTTTGCCTGCCTTGTTGCGCCAACGGCCGGGGGCGCCACCCCGGTGGCAGACTCGCCGGCCGTGCTTCGCGCGCTCCCCGCCGAGCTGGTCGAGCGTTTCGAGAGGGTGGGCTGGCTCCTGATCCGCAACTACAACGACGACATCGGGGCGTCGATCGCCGGAGCGTTCGGGACCGAGGACCGCTCCGCCGTCGAGAGTTACTGTCGTGCCAACGCGATCCGGTTCGAGTGGCAACCCGACGGCGCATTGCGCACCTGGCAGCGCCGCAGCGCCGTCATGGCTCACCCGCTCACCGGCCGGCGGTGCTGGTTCAACCAGATCGCCTTCCTCAGCGAGTGGACGATCGAGCCGGAGGTGCGCGAGTACCTCGTGGACCTCTACGGCGAGGACGGATTGCCGTTCAATACCCGCTTCGGCGACGGCGACCCGATCGGCGCGGGTGTCGTGCAGGTGATCAACCAAGTCTATGAGGCAAACACCGTACGCGAGCCGTGGCAGTCCGGCGACCTGATGCTCGTGGACAACATCCGCACCGCGCACGGCAGGGAGCCCTTCCAGGGGCCACGCGAAGTGCTCGTCGCGATGGCCGACGCGGTGCACCCGGCCGACTGCTCGCCGACGATCGAGGTGACCGGCAAATGACGGCGACCGCCCCCACAGCATCGGAGCCAGCCGTGTCCAAGCCAAACACGGCGCGCGCGCCCACGCTGGCGGGCCCGTCTCGAGTGGCGTCCGACGAGGTGCATGTTTGGTGCGCCTGCCTGGACGTTCCGGCGGAGACGTTGGCTCGCCTCTACGCGACCCTCGCGGTTGACGAACGCAACCGGAGCGCACGTTTCCGATTCCAGCGCGATCGACGGCATTTCATCGTCGCGCACGGAGTGCTGCGTGAGGTCCTGGGGCGCTATCTCCAGACCGAACCTGGCCGAATAGGCTTTGTGTACCAGGCATTCGGCAAGCCTGACCTCGGCCCCGAGTTCGGCGGCCGGCTCAAGTTCAACCTCTCTCACTCCGCCGGTCTTGCCCTCATCGCCATCGCCCCCGAGTCCAACGTCGGCGTCGATCTCGAATACATCCGCGCGCAATCGGATTACGCGGAGCTCGCGCGGTACTTCTTCTCGGCAGCGGAAGTCGACCAGTTGAGTGCTCTTCCCGACCATCTCTACGCCGAGGCCTTCATCAGTTGTTGGACGAAGAAGGAGGCTTACGTGAAGGCCCGTGGCCGCGGTCTCGCGCTACCGCTCCAGAGTTTCACGGTTCCCCTGACAACCGATCCCGCGCAGGGTCCTGCAACCCTTCAGGCAGCCTCGAACGACATCGACCAGGCCATTCGTTGGTCGGTCCATACTCTCCGACCTGCTCTGGGGTACATCGGAGCACTCGCCATCCAGGGATGTGGCTGGCGCTTGAGTCAATGGCAATGGAAGATGCGGCCAGGATGAGGCGGCGGAGCGCTCAGGGGCTCGGAGTGAAGATGCGCACGCGGTTGTCGCCGTAATCGGCGATCACCGGGTTCGTTCCGGCGATCGATATCAGCGAGTCGGAGTGACGCAGCAGCCCGCTGTCGGGACAGCGGCGCTTCAGCGCCGCATCTAGATTCAGCCCTGGGTAACTCCCGGGGCTTCGGATGTCGGCTCAGCTCCAACCACCGGCGAGCAGCTCCCGCGTCTCCTGGATCGCCACCTCCCAGACCGCGAGAATCTCATCGTCCGAGCGGCGATGGAGGCCGCCGAAGCTGCCATCTCCGAGGAGGCTGCGCGTCTCGCGTGGATCGAGCGAGGAGAGGCGCGTGAGATCCACCATCGGCTTGGACTCGCGCGGGACCGTGACCCCTTCGACGCGGGTCCACGGAAAGCTCTCCATCCAGGACGCATGGGATGCCTTGGGGTCGATCTCGCGCACCTTGGCGATCGTCCGTGGCGCATTCCACCAGTTGTGGAACTTGATTCGGGCTCCCGGATGCTCGGTCGCCCACTCCGCCGCCAGCGCCTGCGCCGGCGCGTTTCCACCGTGGCCGTTGACGATCAGGATGCGGCGAAAGCCCGCCTCGGAGATCCCATCGAGGATCTCCCGCACCAGCGAGAGAAACGTCGCGCTGCGCAGGGTGACGGTGCCCGGGTAGGCGGTGAAGTACGGGGTGATCCCGTAGGAGACCACCGGAAACACCGGCACGCCGAGCGGCTCGGCGGCCGCCGTGGCCACGCGCTCGGCCAGGATGCTGTCCGTGGCCAGG
This sequence comes from Candidatus Eiseniibacteriota bacterium, assembly GCA_005893295.1. Classification (GTDB taxonomy): domain Bacteria; phylum Eisenbacteria; class RBG-16-71-46; order RBG-16-71-46; family RBG-16-71-46; genus WS-8. The sequence continues at coordinate 2,696 of VBOY01000142.1, forward strand.
CTCAGGTAGGCATGCTGTTCGGTGGAGCCCAAGGGAAGCACGGCGCGGTCTTCGTGCTCGAGAACCGCTTCCACCTGCATCCAGTTCATGTCGGCGACGCGCATGGCTCCTCGCGGCTCGGCACGGCGCTCGTCGGGGGCCAGCCCGCGTCCTTGGAAGGCGGCTAGCGCGTAATGATCAGCCGGCGGGAGGAAACGCGCCCGCCAAGCTCGATCGAGGCGAAGTAGACCCCGGCCCGCACCCGCCGCCCCGAGCCGTCGCGGCCGTCCCAGACGATCTCGTCGGGACCGGCAGCGCGCGTCTCGCGAACCAGGGTGCGGATGCGCCGGCCGCTGGCATCCACGATCGTCAAGCTCACGTGGCCCGCTTGCGCCAGCTCGAAGCCAATCGCCGTCGAGCCGACCGCCGGGTTGGGGCGGATCGAGGAGACCACGGCGGGGGCGGCGCCCCGCGCTCCTTTCCCGCTCTTCACGATGGCGAAACTGTCGCGAATCGCACCGCTGGCGTCGAGAAAGCGCCCGTCCAATCGGTGACCCTTCACGTCGAGCACCAAGGAGCCGAGCACGTTGAGCGACGTGATCATGATCGGGTGGTCGAGGGATCCTCCGCTGGTCTGTCCCGAGGTCCCGGCGACCGCGTACACCGCGCCCTCGTGAGCGGCTCGCGCCTCCTCGGGCTTGTGGTACGGACCCGCGCCTCCGGGCCTGCCATCCCGAGCATCCACCTTCATCGCATTGATCAAGGAGGAGGAAAGCCCATAGTGGCCGTCGAGGAGGAACGACCTCTCGTACGAATGGCTATGGCCGGTGAGCACCAGGTCCACGCCTCCCGCCTCGAGGATCGGCAGCGCGTGCTCGCGCATGTCGCGCATGCGCCCCCCGCTGTCGCCCGGGTCGTCCGAGTCGTGCGAGCCCTTCGAGTAGGGAGGGTGGTGCCAAAAGGCGATCACCCAGGTACGGGTCGTCGCCGCCAGGTCGCTGGCAAGCCACGTCATCATGGCGCCGTCGGCCCTGCGGTCGCTGCCCTCCGAGTCGAGGCAGATCAGGTGGATGTCGCCGTAGTCGAACGAGTAGTAGGCCTCGGCCCCCGAGGGAATCCCGCCCGCCTCCGCATGTGTCGGCAGGCTGAAGATGTCGTAGTAGTCGTTGCCGGCGCCGTCGAAGACGACGTCGTGGTTGCCGCGCGTCGGCCACAGCACGGTGCTCGCCAGCGTGGACGGGTACATGTCGAAGACCGCGGCCTGATACTGGGCGTCGGTGCCGCTATCATAGGCGTTGTCGCCGAGCATCAGCCATACGTCGGGCGGTCGCCCGCCAGCGTAGGCATAGTAGGCGTCGCGCACCGCCCGCGCCTCGCGACTTGCGGTTCCGCTGTCCCCCAGGATCCACAGCCGCGTCGGCCTGGATGTGCCGGGGGGCGGGGCAGTGACGAAGGACAAGCTCCCGTCATCACCGCGTAGCTCACCAACCGAGGTCCCGACGGCGTACGTGTAGCGCGTGCCGGGGGACAGCCCGCTCACGAGGACTTCGTGCTCGGTGGTCAGGGTGGCGTCGTCGGCGTGGAACGACCGTTGCTCGCGCTTGGTTCCGACCAGCGCACGATCACGCTGGACGACGTTCCTTCCTGGAGGTACGGCCCGCGGGTGACGATCGGGCTCGCGAGTGCCGCGGCCGCGGCGGACCGCCTGGGCAATACGCGCGTGACGACGCGCGCGGTACGGCGCGAGACATTCGGCGGCGGGGCCGAGGGAGCCGTGGCTCCCCTCGCGGGTGCCGACGGGGCCACGCGCGCGCGAGCGGCGCCGCCCGCAGTCATGGCCGCATGGCTCGTCCCCCGCTCGAGATTGGCCGCGTACAGCTCGAGACCCACCACCGGCCCGAGCCGAGCGATGCCCTCGCGCAGTCCCTGCACGGCCTCGTCCACGTGCCCGCCGGGAAGCGCCGCCTGGATGCGGGCACGCTCCAAATACAAATCGGGCGTGGCAGGACCCACGGTGAGCGCGCGGCTCAAGAACGGCACGGCCTCCCAAGCGCGTCCCAGCGCCATCGCGACGCGTGCGCGAAGCGCCAGCGCATCGCGGGACCGTGGCCGCAATTCCAAGTAACGGTCGAGCTCGGAGGCCGCATGGCGGGGCTGCCCGAGGTCCGAGAGCAGCGCCCCGCGGCAGGAGTGGATCTCGGCGCGCGTGGGGTCGAGACGCTCGGCCCGATCGTAGTCTGCCTTGGCCTCGGCAAAATCGCCCGAGAGGCGGAACAGCTCGCCGCGCCTCAGGTACTCGGCAGGGCCTGCTGTGCCTGCCTGGATGCGCCGGGAGAGCGCGGCGATTTCATCGCCGAGCGGCTCATGGGCCAGCGCGGGGGCACCTGCGGCGAGCGCCAGCGCCGCGGCGGCGAAGAGAAGGCAACGTTTCATGCCGACGATGAGGATACCATGCCCGCCACCAGGCTTCGCTGAGGCGGCGACACCTCCCTAGCGGCCCCGTCCGGTGCGGCGCAACCGTTGCGGCGTCCGTCCCGGCAGACGTTGGATCATGCCACGCGCTTCCAGGTCCAGCTTGACCGTGGTCGTGTACCAGGACACCGACCGGCCTCGCAGCAGAGCCTTCGGCACCCGTCCCGACACCGCGCGGGATAGGTCTCGAAACAGGATGCCTTCACCGTCGCGCGGGACCGAATTGAGAATCGCGCGCTTTACGGCGTCGTACAGCTCGCGCGCAATCCGCCGGCCGCCACCGCGTGCATAGTTGACGTTTCGGGTGACGACCCGACGTCCCCCTTCGCCCATGGCCTACCTCCCTGGTTGGGCGGGGAGCGATTCAAGCATGGCCTGCGGTGACGCCCGAGGTCAACGCGGATCGCCAAGCTTGGCCCGGCGAACCGGGTTGAGGGACTCCGCGGCAAGCGGCATAATGAACAGGATTCGTCAGCGCCCTTGCGTCCACCATCCAGGCGCCCCGCCGCTCCGAGGCGCTGCCCCTTGGCCAACCCACAATCCGGTCTGCACCCGAGGAGGGACCACCGTGCCTTCGCATCGCGTCGGTTGGCTCGTCTCGCTGTCTCTCGCCCTCGTCACCGCCCGCGCCGCGGCATTCACGGGCTCGCGTCCCAACGACGGCGCGGTCCCCTTGCCCGAAGGCTCCACGGTGCGAATGGGGGACCCTGCCCGCCAAGCCGAGCTTGGCCGAAGCGCGGCCTGGCGCGACTTTCAGGCGCGCCATGGGCATTGGGGCGCCGAGTGGAACGAGATCACAGGGACTCCCCATCGCGCCGTGGGCCCCGCCATCGCGCTGCCTGGGTTCGTGGGCGATGCCGATGGGGTGGATCGGGCGGTGCGCCGCTTCATCGCCGGCACACCCGGAGTCTTCGGCGCCGGCCTCTCGCTCGAGACCGCGGCGGTCGTGCGCGCGGGGAACGTGTGGCACGTGCGCTATCGACAGATCGTCGGTGGAGTGCCGGTCCTGTTCGAGGATTGGGAGTTCGACGTCGGGACGAACGGGAACCTGATGGCGTTCGGGGCCGATGCCCATCGCATCGGACCCGAGGTCGTGACCAAGCCCCTGCTGGTCCCTGCCGCGGCCCGCGAGGCGGCGCGGTCGGGGCTCAGGTTCGACCCGGCGACCGATCGTGTCGAAGGCGGCGACGCGCTCTATCTGTTGCCCTACGCGACCGAGGACTCCATGCGCTATCGGTTGGCCTACGACGTGCGCGTTCACACCGCCGACCCGCCGGGCAACTGGATCGCCCTGGTGGACGCACGAACCGGCGAGGTGCTGTGGCGGATGAACCGCGTGCGCGATGCGATCGGCGGCAACGTCTCCGGGACCGTGCATCTGGCGCTGCCGACCGATCCGCTCACCAGCCGGCCGTTCGCCCACGACAACGTGACCGTGGGGACGACCACCGTGGCGAGTGACGCAGCCGGCAACTACTCGGTCGCCACCCCCGGCAACGGCAAGGTGAGCGCGAAGCTGTCGGGTCCATTCGTGCGCGTCGATCGCGGCGGAGGAAACGCCAGCTTCACGACCAATGCGACCGACGGCTCCACGGTGAACATCGCGTGGGCCGCCAGCGGCTCGGCCGCTTCCCTGGACGCCGAGCGCGACGCCTTCTACCACGTGAACCTGGTCCACGACTATGCGAAGACGCTCGATCCGGGATTCGTCGGCAACGACTACCAGATCTTGTGCAGGGTGGAAGTGAGCGGCACCTGCAACGCGTACTGGGACGGCACCCTCAATTTCTATGCGGCCGGCGGCGGCTGTCCGGACATCGCAACCATTCCCGACGTCATCTATCACGAGTATGGACACAGCATCAACGACAACCTGTATCTGCAGACCGGCTCGCCCATCGGCATGCAGAATGGCGCGCTGCACGAGGGCATGGCGGACGTGAATTCCGCCTTCGTGAGGGACGACCCGGTCATCGGCCACGGGTTCATGGGGCCGGGAACCATGCTGCGAACCATCGCCAACACGAATCGCTGGCCGGAAGACGCGAGCGGCGATCCCCATACCACCGGGCTCATCATCGGTGGCGCGTTCTGGGACCTGCGTCAAGCGGTCGGGCTCTCGATCGCGGAGCACCTCGCCCACTTCGCCAAGTACAGCACGCCGGACGATCCGAACGACGGCGTGGCGATGGGCGAATACTTCATCGCCACCCTGGTGGCGGATGACGACGACGCCGACCTCGGCAACGGCACGCCGCATTCGGGGGCGATCGTGGCCGCGTTCAACGCGCATGGAATCGGCACCACGTTCTTCATCGACATCTCGCATGCCCCGCTCGCCGATCAGTCCTCGGGCGGCGCCATCGACGTCAGCGCGCTCATCAGTTACAGCGGGTCGTTCGGAGGGCTGGATACGGGATCGCCGACGCTCCACTACTCGTCGAACGGGGCTCCCTACGCCACGGTCTCGATGACGCCGACCACGACGGCCAACGAGTATCGCGCCACGATCACCACCCAGGCGCCGCAGATCGTTCGCTACTACATCAGCGCCAACGATCTGTCGGGTGGCACGAAGGTGGATCCGCCCGGAGCGCCGTCCAAGGTGAACGTGTTCCTGGTCGGGCCGCCGATCCGGCAGCTCTCGTACGATTTCGAGACGGCCCAGGGATGGACGGTGGGTGACCCGAGTGACAATGCGACCACCGGCGTGTGGGTGCGCGAGGAGCCGGTGGGGACCTACGTCGGAGGAATCCCGGTACAGCCCGAGGTCGACCACACGCCCGACCCGGCGTCGATGTGCTTCGTCACCGGCAACGCCGCCGCCAGCGACCCTCCCGGGACCAACGACGTGGACGGCGGGCACACGACCTTGTATTCGACCGACTTCAGCGCCGCGGGCCTGTCACGCCCGGTGATCGAGTACTACCGCTGGTACAGCAACAACGCGGGCGGGGCCCCGGGCACCGACTTCTGGCGCGTCGAGATCACGAACGACAACGGCGCGAATTGGGTGCCGGTGGAGAACACGAACGATTCCGACAACTCGTGGCGCCGCGTGCTGTTCTTCATCAGCGACTACGTCGCGCCGACCGGCAACATGAAGCTGCGGTTCGTCGCCGAGGACATCGGCGACCCGTCGCTGATCGAGGCCGCGGTGGACGACTTCCGCTTGCTCTCGTTCCCGCCGACCCTGGCTGTCTCGGACGGACCGCGCTCGCGGCACCTCGAGCTGCGCGCGCCCACGCCCAACCCGTTCCGCGGGAGCACCCGACTCGATTACGCGCTGCCCGCCCGCTCCGCGGTGGCGCTCGACGTCTTCGACCCCAACGGCCGCCTGGTGCGGTCGGTCGAGCGTGGCGTGCGCGAGGCCGGCGAGCACCGGGTGACGTGGGACGGGCGCGACCGGGCGGG
>VBOY01000053.1 GCA_005893295.1 Candidatus Eiseniibacteriota bacterium
CGAACTGCCGGTTGATCCAGCCTGGCAGACCGCGCTCGGTATCGGCCGAGCGCAGCAGCTTGGAGCCCATCATCGGCGACAGGGTCAGGGCGACGACTCCGGAGACGATCACCGCGCCCGCGAGCGTGAAGGCGAACTCGCGGAACAGCGACCCGGTGAGCCCGCCCTGGATCGCCACCGGCGTGTACACGGCCGCCAGCGTGATGGTCATGGCGATGATCGGACCAATCAGCTCGCGCGCCGCCTCGAGTGCGGCGCGGAAGGGCGGAACGCCGGCGCGCAGGTGCCGCTCGACATTCTCCACCATGACGATCGCGTCGTCCACCACGAGCCCCACCGAGAGCACGATGGCGAGCAAGGTGAGGAGATTGATGGTGAAGCCGGCGACCAGCATGAGGAACACGGCGCCGATGAGCGAGATCGGGATCGCGACGACCGGGATGATCACAGCACGCACCGAGCCGAGGAACAGGAAGATCACGAAGATGACGATCAGCAGCGTCTCACCCAGCGTCTTGAGCACCTCGTGGATGGCGTTCTGGATGTACTCGGTCGAGTCGTAAGGAATCCCCGCCTTGATCCCGGCGGGCAGTTGCGCCTGGATCCCGGGCATGGCGTCACGGACCCGCCGGATCACCTCGCGCGAGTTGGCCGTGGGGAGTACCCAGATGCCCATGAACGTCGCGCCCTTGCCGTCGAAGCGCACGTCCTGCTCGTAGTTCTCCGCTCCCAGCACGACGTCGGCGATGTCGCCGAGCCGGACCACGTCGCCCTGGTGTTCCTTCACCACCAGCCGCCGGAACTCTTCGGGAGTCTGAAGGTTCGTGTTCGCGACCAGGTTCACCGAGACCATCGAACCCTTGGTCTTGCCCAGCGTCGAGAGGTAGTTGTTCTGGGCCAGAGCGTCGCGTACCTGGGAGGCCGAAATGCCCATCGCCGCCATCTTCTCGGGCTTGAGCCAGATTCGCATCGCGAACGTGCGGCCCCCGAGGATCTCGGCGCGCTGGACCCCGGCGATCGAGCTGAGCTTGGGCTGGACGACACGCGTCAGGTAGTCGGTGATCTGGTTCTGGTCCAAGTCGTCCGACGAAAAGCCGATGTACATCGCCGCGAACTGGTTGTCCGCGGTCGCGAGCTCGATCACCGGCGCCTCGGCCTCGGGAGGCAAGTCATTCCGGACTTGTGCGACCTTGGCCTGGATCTGGGTGAGCGCGGCATTGGTGTCGTAGTTGAGCTTCAGGTGCACGGTGATCGTGCTCACGCTCTGGGCACTCGACGACTCGATGTAGTCGATGCCGTCGGCGCTGGCGATCACCCGTTCCAACGGCGTGGTGATGAAGCCACGCACCAAGTCCGCGTTCGCCCCCACGTAGGCGGTGGTGACGGTCACGACCGCGATGTCGCTGCGAGGGTATTGCCGCACGCTGAGCGAGCGGATGGACTGCAGCCCGGCGATCAGGATGACGAGATTGACGACGATCGCGAGAACCGGACGCTTGACGAACAGATCGGTGAATCGCATCAGCTGTCCTCCGGTTTCGGTGCGGGATTGTTGGAAGGAGCGATCTTGTTGTTGACCAGGATGGCGGCGCCGCTGCGGAGCTTGAACACGCCCGAGCTCACGACTTCCTCGCCGGGTTTGAGGCCGGAGAGAACCGAGACCTGGTCGCCACGACCGGGGCCGAGTCTCACGAACCGCTGTTCCACGCCGCGGTAGGGCTTCCCGTTCGGACCCTTCATCTGGGTCACGACGAACACCGAGTTCCCGTAGGGCGCGTAGCTCACCGCCGAGGCCGGTAGCGCTATGATCGAGTCGCCGCGCCCGAAGCTGGCTTCCACCTTGACGAACATGCCGGGGCGGAGCCGTCCCTGCGGGTTACGGAACGTGGCCTGGACCTGGGCGTTGCGCGTCGCTTCGTCCACCACCGAGTTGATGGCCGTGATCCGACCTTCGAAGTCGGGGATCACGATGCCGTCAGCCGAGAGGCGCACCGCGGCACCGACTTTGAGCGAGGCGACGTCTTGCTGCGGCAGAGCGAAGTCGACATAGATCGGATCCATGGACTGGAGCGGCACCACCGCGTCGCCGCCGTTCAGGTATTGGCCGAGATTGACCTGGCGGATTCCGAGAACGCCCGCGAAGGGGGCTCGGATCCGCTTGCGCTCGATCGTGGCGCGGATCTCGCCGGTTCGCGCTTCGGCTTCCTTGGCCTCCGCCGCCATGCGGTCGTACTCCGCCTGGGCGATGACATGCTTCTCGAGCAACTGGCGCCCGCGCTCCAGGTTCAAGCGAGTGAGGTCGCGCTGCGCCTCGGCCGCGGCGAGCTGCGCGCGCTCCTGGCTGGTGTCGAGCCGGACCAGGACGTCTCCGGCACGCACTCCACGGCCGGATTCGAAGTCGATGCTCTCGACGATGCCGGACAGATCGGCACTCACGGTGACGCCGTGGACGGCGGCCACGGAGCCAATGGCGCTCAAGGACGACGGCCAGTACTCGACCCGCGTCACGACGGTGGTGACCGCCTCGGGCGGTGGCTGCCACGACGCGCCTTGCGCGATCGCGGCTTTGATCTGGAAGAATTTCACGGCGCCAATGGCGGCGACGAAGCCCAGCAGGATCGTGAGCGTGAGGACCATTCGCTTCTTCATGAGGGTCTCCTTATCGCGTCGTTCCGATGTCGATGCCGCGGTCTTGGATCAGCCAGCCGGTCGCGCGCGCCAGCTCGGTGCGCGCAATTCGGTAATCGGTGCGTGCCGAGATCTCGTCGAGTCGCGCCCGGGAGAGGTCGTTCTGGCGCGTGAGCACGAGGAAATTCGTGGACAGCCCGGTCGAGTAGCGGTCGCGTTCGGCGGCGAGCTGAATCTCGGCGGCTTCGCGGCCGGCCCGCGTGGCCTCGATCCGCTGGCCCGCGGTCTCGAGCGCAGCGACCGCGTCGAGCACTTCGGCTCGAACGAGCTTTCGCACCCGCATCAAGTCGGCCTCGGCCTGGTTCTCGGCGCTGCGCGCGACCGCGGCGTCGGCGTGGGCGGTGCGATTGCGAATCGGCAAGCCCAGCACCAGGGCGACACGCGTCGCCTCGAAGTCACCGTCACCCAGCCGGTCGAAGGAGGTGCCGAGATCGCCCCGCATGTCCGGCGGAATGGTGCTCGCCGGCCCGACGGGATTGCGAGACCCGGCGAACCCGAAGCGGTCGTAGGAGACCACCGCGTCGAGGGCCGGCCAGACGCCGTTGCGGGCCAGCGCGGTCTCGGTGTGCCGCCGTTCGAGTGCCGCGCGGGCGGCGGCCAGCTCGGGGCGCGTGGCGAGCGCGCGCCGCAGCGAGGCCTCCGCGTCGACGGGTGCCACGGTCGTCGCGACACTGTCGGTGGGGTCGATCTCGTCGAGCCATCCGGCCCCGTCGGCGTCGCCAAGGATCAGGAGCTTGATGGTGTTCTGCGCGCGCGCCAGGACTTCGCGCTGTGCGAGCAGGTCGGCGCGCCGGCGTTCCAGCTCGGCGCGCGGCTGGGAGAGCTCGGTGCCGGGGGTGGTTCCGGACTCGACGCGAGCCTGGGTGTCGCCGAGCTGCTGTTCCGCGAGCCGCGTGGCGTCCTCGCGGACGCTCACGCCTTGCCGTGCGGCCACCAGGCTCCAATATGCGCGATCGACCGCCGCGACGGTCTCCGACACGCTGCGTTGCAGCGAGGCGAGCGCCTGATGCCGGCCGGCGTCGGCCGCGCGCACCGCCTGCCGGGATGCGTCGGTCGACAGATTACGGAGCAGGGGCTGCCGCAGCTCCACGCCCATGCCGGTGCTGAACGCCGGTGACAGCAGCGCGGAGGAGCCATCGGTCGTCTGGCGTGCGCCTTGGGCCCTCAGCGAAAGCGTGCCGCCGCTGGGAAGGAGCTGCCGGATCGCGGCGCCAGCTTCGGTGGACTTCAGCTCGGGCGCGAAGCGACCCGCTGGCGCTCCCGAGAACGCCGAGTTCACGGGTTCGGTGCTGCGCGACCAGCCGCCGCTCAGCTCGAGCTGTGGATCGTAGGCGCCACGAGCGCCGCCGAGGCTCGCCTCCGCGGAGACGAGCGATTCGCGATCGATGATCAACCCCTCGTTCCGCTGGAGCGCCATGCGGATCGCCTCGTCGAGCCGCAGCGGACGCTCGGCGCCCATTGCGAACCCGGGCTGCAGCGCGCGCGCCAGCAGCAGAACGCTCGCCAGAGCCTTGACTAGCCGTTCCACGAGTCACCTCCGCTCAATTCGATCTTCTGCAGGCGGGGGTTGATCGCCCGCGCGAATCGCATGAGCTCGCGGCCATCGAGGGTGGCGAGCGAAGCCATCTCGCAGTCGTTCAACTCCAGCCCCCGATCGACCATCTCCTGCAGCGCGGCGCGGGGGTTCTTCCGGAAACGCCGGCGCAGACCCTCGTCGGTCGCCAGGACTCCGATGATTCGCTCGACACAGGACTGACTCATGGGTTCTCCGTTTCGCGTCGCTTTCGACTCAAGCCGCATGCCACCGTCCGCGTGGCGCTCCTGCGCCATCGATTTCCCTGCACCTGCATGACTTGAGGTCCTCCTGGGCGCCCGACCCCCGCGGCGGGAGCGGTGCGGCTGGACCGTCATCCTGTCGACCCATCCGCACCCGCTGCCGGCCCGACATCAGTAGCGGTACGAAAGGCCGAGCGTCCCCCGCTCCATCCAGATCGGGTCGGCCGAGCCGTTGGCAGAAAAGCCCGCCGTGTCCTTGCCGGGGAAGGCGACGAACTCGCGGAAGTCGGCCCGCACGCCCCAGCGCGCGTTCAGGCCGAGCTGCGCCCCGCCGCCGAAGTTGACCGCGAACATCGTCTGCGACTCGTCGAGCCGCGGGAGGCGGTCGGAGTCGTTGTTGGACAGGAAGGTCATGGCGCCGATGCCGCCCGCCACGTACGGCGTCCACGTGGAGAGTGGGAGACTCGCTCGCACCCCGGCCTGATAGGCGAGGACGTTCGGGGCCTTCCGGTCCTGCTTCGTTCCCGATCCCAGGTCCACTTTCCGTTGCACCGGGATCAGCCACGTGAAGTCACCTTCGGTGGCCAGCTCGGGGGTGATCTGATACGCGACGTTGACGACCGCCGGAACGCTGAACAAGTGATCCGGCAGGGCGGTGTCGTTGCTGTTGAACGCGTGAATCCCTCCCAGCAGAGAAGCGTCGAATCGCGACGCGGGGCTCTCCTGGGCGAAGGCCGTGGCGGCAATCAGTGAGACGCCGGCCGTGATGACTACCCAATTCCTGATGTTCATGGCTTCGCTCCTCATGGCTCGGACTCGTGCGGTGGGGGGCCGTGTTTCGGCCCCTTCCATCGTTCGAGCGGCGCGGACTGCGTGAATCCAACTCAAGCGACGTGCCACCGCGGAACGGAGGCCCATCGCGGGTGGAACCAGCGCACGCGCGATGGTTTGCGGGTTGAGTCGTCGAAGGAAGGGAGCGCTCGAACGGATGGCGCTGCTGTGGATGGATCGACAGGCTGTCGGTGGGTCGGCGCCTATCCGCAACCGGGATCGCGCCCGCGTCTACGCGCAGACGCGAGGGACTCTACTGGATGCCGTATTTTTCGAGCCGCCAGTAGAGCTGAGCGCGACTGAGGCCGAGCAGGCGCGCCGCTTGGGACTTGTTGCCCTTGGCCTGGCCGAGAGCCTTCTCGACCAGCCCGCGCTCCACGGTGCCGAGGTTCATCGCTTCCGGCGGAAGCGGCGCCGCGCCATTGGGCGAGTGGTTCGTTGCCGTCCGAGCCAGCCCGTTACCGGCGCCATTGCCGTGGCCGTGGCCGGTGGCGAGCGGAACCGGGGGCCGCGGGAGATGCTCCCGGGTGATCAGGCCGCCATCACAGAGCAGAATGGCCCGCTCGATCGCATTCCGCAGCTCGCGAACGTTGCCGGGCCAGGGATAGGAGAGCAGCCACTCGCGAGCATCGCGTGAGATCCCCGCCGCCGGGCGACCCATCGTTCGGCCGAGCTCGTCGAGGAAAGCGTCCGCGAGTGGCACGATGTCCTCCGCGCGCTCGCGCAGCGGCGGGATGTGAATCTGGAACACGTTGAGGCGGTAGTAGAGGTCCTCGCGAAACGCGCCGCGCGCGATTGCCCCCGCCAGATCACGATTCGTCGCGGCCACCACGCGCACATCGGCCTTGATGGTGCGTGTGCCTCCGAGCCGCTGGAACTCGCGCTCCTCGAGCACGCGCAGGAACTTGGCCTGGACCAGCGGGCTCATCTCGGCGATCTCGTCGAGAAACAACGTGCCGCCGGCGGCTTGCTCGATGCGGCCGATCTTGGTGCCGGCGGCCCCCGTGAACGCGCCCTTCTCGTATCCGAACAGCTCCGACTCGAGCAGCTGCTCGGGCAGGGCCGCACAGTTGATGGCGACAAACGGTTTCCGCGTCCGCGCCGAGCCCTGGTGGATCAGGCTCGAGACCACTTCCTTGCCGGTTCCCGACTCGCCGGTGATGAGCACCGTGGTCTCGGACGAAGCCACCCGTCCGACCGCGAGCTGGATCTCCTTCCACGAGCGCGAACGGCCAATGATGCGGGCCCGGCCGCGGGACTCGAGCTCGCGCGCCAGCGTCTCGACGGTCGCCTCGAGCCGCTGGGCGCGCTCCCGCTCCTCGGTCGCGATGCGCGCTTCCTCCGCGAGTCGGTGGAAGGAAAGCGAGAGCGCGATGCGATCGGCCAGCCGACGCGCGACCTCGGCGTCTTCCTGGACGAAACGGAACGGCTCCCTGTGGAAGAAGCTCAGGCCTCCGCTCACCTCACCCGTCAGTCGGACGGGCACTCGGAGCCAGGACCTGAGACCCGAAGCGACGATCAACTGCTCCCGCTCGGTCTCGGGGACGATCTCGGCCGGGATGTCGCGGAAGATCTCGACATCGACACGGAGCGCCATCTCCTCTTCCGTGAGATGCACGCCGCCCGGAGGGATGGGGATCTCGCAATCACCGGTTGCCGCCACGATCCGCAGCGTGCGGGTTCGTGGATCGAGCTCCGTGAGGACCATCATGTCGTGCGGCAGACTGGACTGCATCCCGTCCGAGAGCCGCTGGAACACTTCGCGCACGTCGAGCGATTCCGCGAGCGTCCCCAGCAGGGCCTCGATCCGATCGAGCCGGTCCTGGCGGCGCTGCTCCTTGTCCCAAATCCTCCAGTGCTCGACCGCAGAGCCGAGCAACGCGGCGATGGGGCGCAGGAGCTCTTGGTGCCCGTCGTTGAAGGCGTGTGGGCGGTACGCGCACAGCCACACGCCTCCCGAGAACGAGCTGCCGCGCCGGAAGGGCTCCCACAAGCCCGAGCCCATGCCGGCGTCGATCACCGCGGCATCCATCGGATACGAGGGGTCGAGCTCGGAGCGGGCGTCGTCGATCCGGATCATCGGACCCGAATGCGGGCGCCAGCGTGGGGACCATGCGCTGAGGAGCATGGGGTCCGAGCATCTGTCGGCCGGGTCGCGGTGATCGAGGGTCGTAGCGTGGAGCACGACGCGGTCCCCGTCGACGATGCGGACCACGCCCATGTTGTCGAGCGGAAGGATCCTCCGCACCGCGGTTGCGACGCGCGGAAACACCTCACGCAACTCGATCGTCTCCGAGGCGATCTCGGCGATTTCGGAGAGAACGGCCGCTGCGGTCTGGGCATCTACGGATGCGGGTTCATGGAGGAGTGGCGGACCCATACCGCACCTTCGATGCGAGAACGGCGCGTCGGAACCGAAGGAATTCGGCCGGATCGGCGCGCCAAAGGATGGCAGGAGGCCTTCGAGCCCCTGTGCTCTCGGCAACGTGACCCGCGGGTGGGGCCTTGGGTCGCGATCGGTTTGGAGCGGGCCCGTCGCTCATGAGTCGGTGGTTTGATCACGTTCCGCTCCATCATCCTAGAGCCGCGAGTTGAGGTCATGGATGAGATGGAAACCAGAATCGCTCCACCGCCCCGCTTCGTTTCGGCGGCGGGAATGCTAGGCGGGTGCCAGGGCGTGGGCCGGGACTCCTCACCGGCCGAGCGGCACCGTGTAACAGACCGCGGTTCCTTCCAGCACCACGGTGCCGTCGTCGAGCAGCACGCGGGTCGCAAGCTCGGTGATCGGTTTGTCCTCTCGCACCCGGGTGACCTCCACTTCGCCGGTGATCCGGTCCCCGGGTTTGACGGGAGCCTTGAAGTCCCACTCGACGCGGAGGAACACCGTACCCGGCCCGGGGAGATCTTCCGCCACGACGGCGTTGAGGATGGCGGTGGTGACGCCGCCCTGCACCACGATGCCGCCGAATCGAGTCGATCGGGCGATGGTCTCGTCATAGTGGATGGGATTGCGGTCGCCGCTGATCTCGGTGAAGAGCTGGATGTCGCGGGCGGTCACCACGCGGGAGCGCGTGACGCGTTGACCAACCCGTGGCGCGCCGTTGGGCCACGCGCGGCGAGCGTCGCTCACGAGCTCGAGCCTGGCATGGGGCCCACGATGGAATCCGCGCTCACGTCGTCGGCTCGGCGACTGGCTCTCCCGGCTTCCACCCGACCTTCCTCAGGCCCTCGAGCAGGCCGATCACTTGATCCCGCTGGGCGTGGGTGGTGAGGATCAACAGATCGCCCTCACGCGCCCATTCGAGCGCGGCACGCACCGCCTCCAGCTCGGACTCGCAGCGGACGAACGCGGCCTCAGGTGCGCCGAGCCGACGAAGCTCGGCCTCGAGGATCGCCGGCACGGCGCCCCGCTCGCGGCCGCGCAGGAAGATCTCCATCTCCTTCAGGAAGACTCGGTCGGGGCAGGTCGCCCACGCGGCCCGCGCGAACTCGCGGATCGCCTCGTCGTCGCGATCGCCGGCTTGGCCGATCACGATGCTGCGGCGGCGCGCCGGGAGGGAAGCGGCCAGATCCGAAAGCGCCGCGAGGCCGTGCGGGTTGTGCGCGAAGTCCACGATCGCGGTGGCGCCGCCCAGCGTCCACAGGTTGCCGCGCCCGGGATTCGCGGCGGCAGTGGTCTGGAACGCGAGCAGCCCCGAGCGAACGACCTCGACCGAGAACCCGAGCGCCGTCGCCACGCCGATTGCGCCGAGGGCGTTCGCGACATTGTGTCGCGCGGCGCCGCCAAACGTCATCGGCACCTCGGCGACGCTCGCGATTGCGGCCCGCTCGCGCCCGCGTAGCAGCATCAGCGTCTCGCCCGCGAGGACGCACGCCTCGCCGCCGCGTGTGAGGTGCGCCGCGAGCGCCGGGTGCTCGGCATCGAGGCTGAACCAGATCACGCGATGGGGCAGGCGTGCGCCGCGCTCGAGCAACAGGGGATCGTCGGCATTGAGCACCACCCGCCCTTCGGATCCGACGGTTTTTGCGACAACCAGCTTGACGTCGGCGAGCGAAGCAAGGTCGAAGATCCCGAACTCGCCGAGATGGTCGTTGGCCACGTTGGTGACCAGCGCCGCCTGGGCACGGGGCAGCGCCAGCCCGCGGCGCAGGATGCCGCCGCGCGCCACTTCGAGCATCGCGACCTCGACCCGACGGTCGCGCAGCACGGTTCGCGCACCGTTGGGGCCCGAGTAGTCGCCCTCCGCCACCACGTCGGGCCCCACGGTGACTCGATCGGTCGAGGTCACGCCGGCCGTCTTTCCGGCCGCCTCGGCGATCTCGCCCAGCAGGCGCACGGTCGTCGTCTTGCCGTTGGTCCCGGTCACGAGCGCCGCCGGAACGTCGTGGAGCTCCCCCCAGGGAATCCGGTCCATGACGTACGGGGTTTCCGCCGCGGGCCAGGCGCGAGATCCTGTGCCAAGGCCCACCGACACGCGGCGGTCATCGGCGAGCAGCGTGACCCCACGGCGGCTCGCTTGGCCGGCGAGCTCGAGCAGCCATGGCTTGCGCTCTTCGTCGATCGCTTCTCGAAGCCGCGCGACCGTGGCCGTGAATGGCTCATCGCTCCCGTGGTCCGGTGCTCCGAGGGCGCGCGACGCCATGGCCCACGCCGCCTCGTTCACCTCCGTCGCGGCGTAGAGCACATCGAGGTCGGCGGCGAACGCCAGGCTGGCCCCGTGGCGATTCGCGCGCGCGACCGTGGCGGCTCGAGCCCAGCCGACCGCATCGAGCAGCGAGGCCAAGGCGTCTCGCCAGGCGGCGATCGCGGGCTCCGGGTCCTCGACCGCGACGTCGAGGAGCGCCCCCGGTCCATCGAGCAGGAGGTTGGGGCCGGTGAGGCGGCGTGAATCGAGGATGCGCATGGATCAGTCGGCGCCGGTGTCGGTCGCCGCGTGGCAAGCGAAACGAGTGCCAGTCGCGCAGCGGGCGAGCTTCACCGCGTTCAGTCCGTGACCTCGGTGTCCCGCGCCAGACGCACGCCGCGCTCGTCACGGATCAGCAATAGCCCCTCGTCGGCGTCGAGGCCGTCGTCGCCGGCCTCCACGGCCGCCGGTGGGGCCGAGCTCTCCTTGAGGTCGACCTGAAAGTGCTGCACCTGGTTCCAGGTTCGCGTCAACGCATCGGCGAACAAGAGCACCAGATCGCCAGGCCGCGCCATACGCAGCGCCGTGCCCACCGCTTCCTGCTCGTCGGGAACGATCTCCACCTTCTGGGCCGGCACACCCGCCTCGAGCAGGGCCGATCGCAGCATGCGCGGGACTTCGTCGCTCTTCCGCCCACGCGTCTCGTCGTCGCGCCGGCACAGATAATGGTCGAAGTGCCCGGCGGCCACCCGGCCGATTTCGGCGATGTCCTCGTCGCGCCGATCGCCGGGCGCCGCGAGCACGCAGATTCGCCGGCCGCGCACCTCCATGCGGTCCGCGAGATCGCACATCGCGCGCACCGCCGAGGCATTGTGGCCATAGTCCATGATGACGCGGAACGGGTGCCGCTCGTATACGTTGGTGCGGCCTGGCGCCTGCTCGAACGTGGTGTCGAAGGTGCGCAAGCCTTGTCGAATGTCCTCGATCTTGACGCCCATCGCGTAGGCGATGGCGGCGGCGAACATGGCGTTTTGTACGTTGTGCGTGGCGCGTCCTTCGAGCGTGGAAGGGATGGCATGGGTCCACATCACCGGCAGGTGGAGCCCGCGGTCGAACAACGCGATCATGTGGCCGTTCACGCCCTCTTCCAGGGCGCAGGCGCGGCCGCCCGCGCGGATGTGCTCCTTGACCAGCGGATACTGGAGCTGCTGCGTCACGTAGCACAGGTGCTTCGCCCGCGTGTGGTCGGCCATGAGCAGGCAGCGTGGGTCGTCGGCGTTCAAGACCGCGGTGTCCTGGGCCACCTCGATCACGACCCGCTTGACCTCGGCGAGCTGGTCCAGCGTCTGCACGCCCTTGAGACCCAAATGGTCGCTCTCGATGTTGAGCACGGCGCCCACCATGCACTTCCGATAGCCGAGGCCGCGGCGCAGGATGCCGCCGCGCGCGGTCTCGAGCACCGCCACATCCACGCTCGGATCGCGTAGCACCATGCGCGCCGCGACCGGACCGGTCATGTCGCCCTTCACCGTGAGCTGGCCATTGATGTAGACGCCGTCGGTGGTGGTGAGGCCCACGGTGCGGCCGCAGAGCTTGAGGATGTGCGCCACCATGCGCGCGGTGGTGGTCTTGCCGTTGGTTCCGGTGATGGTCGCGATCGGAATGCGATTGGGGGTGCCGGGCGGAAACAGCATCTCCATCACCGGCCCCGCGACGTCGCGCGGCGTGCCTTCGCTGGGCGCCACGTGCATGCGGAACCCGGGGGCCGCGTTCACCTCGCAGATCGCTCCGCCGACCTCGCGGAACGAGTGGGCGATGTCGGGGGAGATGAAGTCCACGCCGCCGACGTCGAGCCCGATTGCCTTGATGGCGCGCACCGCCATCTCGACGTTGTCGGGGTGCACCACGTCGGTGACGTCGATCGCGGTGCCGCCGGTCGAAAGGTTGCCGGTGAGACGCAGGCGCACCTGCTCGCCTTCGGCGGGCACGGTGTCGCGCGCGTAGCCGCGATCGGCGAGGCAACGGTCGGCCTGGTCGTCCAGCGCCAGGCGGGTGAGCACCTTCTCGTGCCCGATGCCGCGCCGCGGGTCGCGGTTCGTGATCTCGACCAGCTCCGCGACCGTGTGCCGGCCGTCGCCGACCACGTGCCCCGGCATGCGCTCGGCGGCGGCGATCAGGGTTCCGTTCACTACCAGCAGGCGGTAGTCGTGGCCGCTCACGAAGCTCTCCACGATCACGGCGCGGCTGTGCTCGCGAGCCTTCTTGAACGCCTCGCGCACGTGCCGCCCGTCGCGCAGGTCGAGCGAGACCCCTCGTCCGTGGTTGCCGTTGTATGGCTTGACCACCACCGGCAGGCCGATCTTCTGCGCCGCGACCGCGGCGTCCTCCTCGGAGTAGACCAAGCGCTGTTGCGGAACCGGCAGGCCGAGGTCGCCCAGGATGCGGTTCGTCTCCTCTTTGTCCGAGGCGATCTCGACCGCGATGTGTCGGGTCTCCGTGGTCACCGTGGCCTGGATGCGCTTCTGGAAGCGACCGTGCCCGAACTGGACCAGGCTCTGATTGTTGAGCCTCAGCCAAGGGATGTCGCGCTCCTCGGCCGCCCGCACGAGCGAGGCCGTGCTGGGGCCCAGGGCATGGCTCTGGGTGAAGCGGATCAGCTCGTCGCGGGCGTCGGCGAAGGAGAAACCCGGCGGCAGCACCCCCTCGCGTCGTAGCTCCGGAGGAAGCAGCGAGAGCAGCAGGCTCATCCCCAGCTTGCCGGCCTCGACTCCTACGTCGGCCTGCTCGTACTGGAACACGATGTCGTAGACGCCGGGCCTGCCTGCCTCGCGCGTCTTGCCGAACGTCACGTGTGCTCCGGCTACGTTCTGGAGCTCGATCGCCGCGTGCTCGAGCACGTGGCCGAGCCAGGTGCCCTCGTCCTCGGTCATGCGCCGCACGAATCCCCCCGCCTCACCGTAGGAGCAGCCGTGCTCGTGCAAGCCGGGCAGGGCCTGGAGCAGGGAATCGATGAACGGGCGGCCCAGCCGCATGGTGGGCCACGCCTCGAGTTCCTCCAGGTCCAAGGTGAAGCGGATGACCGGGAAATGGGCGTAGATGCTGGGCCCCAAATAGACCGAGGATTCGATCAGCTTCATGCGTCTAGCTTTCGTCGACCTCGGCGCCGGCCGCGGTGGCCCGGCGCTCGTGGAGGTCGTACCGCGCTCCATTCAGCAGCACGTGGATCTTGACGCCGATCACGCTCACCGGGTCGCCCACCTTGGCCCGGTCCATCGAGGAGTACTCCATCTCGGCCGGATCCACGATCGTGAGGCCGCCGG
Organism: Candidatus Eiseniibacteriota bacterium; assembly: GCA_005893295.1. Lineage (GTDB taxonomy): Bacteria > Eisenbacteria > RBG-16-71-46 > RBG-16-71-46 > RBG-16-71-46 > WS-8. Next base: position 13,241 of record VBOY01000053.1, read on the forward strand.
TGCCGGCCACCTCGAGCGTGTCGTCGGGGCCGATGAAGGCGGCCGCGTCCTCGTCGAGCCCGATGCCGTGGGCGAACGGATTGGAGGCGAGAGCGGCGAGCAGGCGGCCCAGCCGGTCGCGCTCCTTGAAGTGCTGGTCCACGATCACCCGGTTCGTGAGCCCGAGCCCGGGAGCCAGCGAGACCATGCCCGCGCGCGGCGTGGGTCCCTCGTCGCCGTAGGCGATCATGTGCTCGGGCAAGAACGCCGCACCTGCCGAGGTGCCCGCGACGTGCACGCCGCGTGCGTTCATGGCGCGCAGCGCCTTGGCCACGGGTGTGCCGCCGAGCGTGGTGCTCAACCGGAGCTGGCTGCCGCCGGTGAGGAACACGCCGTTCGCCTTCTCCAGCACCGCCAGCTCCTCGAGATCTTCACATTGCTGCCGGGTCTCGAAGGCAAGCACCCACACCTTGCCGGCCTTGAGACCTCGGAACAGCTCCTCGTAGCGCCGGCCGGTGGTGCGCAGCTCGGAGGCCGTCGGGATGACCGCGATCCGGGCCTCGCGCTTGCCGCACAGCCTCACGAAGCGCTTGAGGATCGATTCGGCGCCGACTTTGTCTTCGGCGCCTCCGATCGGAACGATGAAACCACGCTGCTGGCCGTCGGGCACGCGAGATGGGGTCACGGAGCGTCCTCCTTGACGCAGGCGTCGGACTGCACTTCCGAGATCGTGAACGAGTGGTTCATGAGGCTTGAATCCAGGCCATCGGCGGCCCGGTCGCTCGGCGACCGGGTGTCGAGACACACAACTATGGCCCAAAGCGTGCAGACGGGACAAGGCGATCGCGGACCGTGAAGGCTCACGTCGGCAGTGTCGATAACCAGGCGTCTGAAACGGCCGCACTCGCGAGGTCGCCATGCTGGCTCGACGCCGCAGTCTCTCGATCCTCGGACTCACGACGCTCGCCGCAGTGATCGGCTGCGGGCACGACGCTGCCGAGACCCTGTTACAGCCACCCGAGACCTTCTCGTGGTGCGCCCAGCCGATCTCGTTCTCGCCCCCCTCGTCGCGCTGGAGGAGGGAGGCAGAGAGCAGCGGCGGTCTGCAGGGAGTGCGTTTCGTCCTCCAGGGCGGAGGGGGTCAATGCGTCACGGTCGCCGCGTTCCGCGTGCTCGCCGAGCGGGACCGGCGGGCGGCGCTTCAGACTCTGATTCGCCAGGCGGACTCGCTGTCGCGCCGCGAGTTCCTGGACAAGGTCTCGCTCGCGCGCGCACGCACCGACGATCCGCTGTCGGAAGAAGAAGCCGCCGCCGCGCTTGCGATCAACGCGGCGCTCGACCGAGCCGTCTCGGACTATCTGTCCGGAAGCCCCCGGTTCGCAAGCGCCGACCTCGATGAGGCGCTCCAGGCGGCATCGTCCTACGAGCCGACGCTGGCCGAGCTCTTGCCGCGAGTGCGCTTGCGGCCGGAGCGCATGCTCGAGCCCGGCCGTTGGCGCCTCGGCTACCAGCGGGACACGACCATCGGGGACCTGGCTGCGTTCGCGAGCGACGACACGTTGATCACACCAGAACGTCCGCTGCTCTACCGTCAGGTCTTCTGGGTCGTGAACCGGTGCGCCTTCAAGGTGACCTACCAAGGCACTCCCGAGAACCGCGAGACCTTCGACCGGCTCGTGGGCTCGGCTGACGCCGTCGCGTTCGTCTCGCTCCTGCTGGCCACGGCACAGGGCTGCTCGCATCCCGGGTTGCAGGGCGTGCGTGTCGGCCACCATGACGTGCGGCTGGTGTCTCCCGCGGGGTGGGAGCACCTGGATCACGGCCGCGAGCAGATCTTTCGCCGCGGCGAGATGGTGCTGGTCCTCGAGGATCTCGGCCCCGCGACACGCGAGGGCCTCGTGCGCGAGCTGCGCGACGCCCGGCGGATCGCGGATCAGGGGCGCATCGAGGACGCGTTCTCCCGCGTACGCGACTTGACCGGAGCCCCGTTCTTCCTCGCTTCCTCGCACCAAGAGGCGGAGTTCTGGCGGCCGTGGAACGAGGTCGCCGCGCTCCACGGCGGGGCGAGCCGGCGCGACATCGACCAGGCGTTCGAGGCGCTCATCGAGAACACTTCGTTCCTTCCGCCGGTCACGCCCGACGGCTGGGCGGCATACGCTCTGCCCGAGGGCTGGGCGGCATACGCTCTCCATCGGACGATGGATACGCGCCGGCGCCAGATTGCGCGCCAGGCCCGAAGAACCTTGCCCTCGGGCGAATGGGTCGACGTCGACACCTGGGATCGCGTGACCCATCTCGATCGCCACCGCCTGGCTTGCCTCGATCACCGCGGCTACCTGCTGGTGCTCGCGATCGACCGTGGCCCGGTCGAGCGAGCCGCCCCCGTGTTCGAGGCGTTGCTGACCTCGATCGAAGTCGCTCCGTAGCGCTCTCGCGCGTCGACCTCAGCGCTGACACGCCCTGTAGCACAGGACCACTTGGGGCGTCCTGCGGGCGCGATTGCCGACCGCCCAGGCGTGCCTCGAGTCGAGCGCATGGAGCGAGCGCAGCAGAGTCCCGGGCTCGATGCGCTCGACGCGCCAGGTGGCGCCGCCATCGTCGGTGCGCAGCACGATCGACTGCGCGACGTCGGCGTAGTATCCGACTGCGCATCCATGGCTCTCGTCGGTGAACCACAGCGCGCTCACCGAAAGGCGATCCGGCTCCGTCTCGAGCTCGGGGAGGACGTCGCGCTGGCGTCGCGCGTTCACGCGATTGACGGGAACGCCCTGCTCCTGCCGTGTCCAGGTCGCGCCGCCATCCTCGGTGTGGAAGATGCTTCCGAGGTCGCCCACGATCCAGCCGTGGGAGGGATCGGCGAAGGTGACGTCCCACAGCGTCGGGTGCTCGCCCGAGCGCAGCGGCATGGGCACGTTCGACCACGTCTCGCCGCCGTCCTCGGAGCGCATCACCGTCCCGCCATGGCCGACCATCCAGCCGCGCCGCGCGTCGATGAAGTGGATCGCGCTGCCCGACAGATAGCCGTTCTCGGGCGAGCTGCGGGCCAACGTGCGCCAGGTCTCCCCGCCGTCCTCGGTGCGCAGAATGCTTCCCGGGCCGACGGCCCAGCCCATGCGCTCGTCGAGGAGCTGGACGTCGGAAAGCCCCGCCCCCGCGGGGACCTCGTGAGCCGGACGCCAGCTCTCGCCGCCGTCGGCAGTCACCAGGATCACGCCGACATCTCCCACCGCAAGGCCGCGGAGCGAGTCTCGAAACTGCACTCGATGCAGGTGGAACTCCGGCCCGCGCCCGGGGGCGACGCCGCTCTGGAAGCGCCATGTGCGCCCTCCATCGGCGGTCCGGCCGACGATGCCCCCGTCGATCAGGTAGCCACCGCCGGCGACCCAGCCGTGGAGCGAGTCCGTGAACCAGATGCCGTCGAACTCGGCGTCCGTCGGGATGGCCACGGCTTGCCACCTCTCGCGCGGAGCGCACGCTTGGAGGAGCACGCAGGCACACAGTGCGGCCGCCGAGAGCAGCCTGAACGCGACCCGTTCCGAGCGCGGGGACCGATTCACTCGTGGCGATCGATTCACTGTCGAGATATCGGCGTCCCCAAGCCCGCTCGTGAGGGAGGTACCGGCCGCGAGGCGTGCCGGCGTGACGCTGTGCTATGGTCCGCGCGCTCCCGCGACGACTCGACAGGAGAACTTCCCATGCTCGGATTGCGTGGTCCACGGATGGCGGCGCTGGGTGCCGCGCTCGCGTTGGCTTCGATCGCCGGCTGCCACGGCGGTGTCACCTCGATCAAGACGCTGCTGGACGATCCCTCGCGCTTCGACAAGACGACCGTGCGGGTGGCGGGAACCGTAGGCGCTTCGGTGGGAGTGATGGGTTACGGCGGATATCAGATCGACGACGGCACCGGGACGCTCACGATCATCGCGCAGGGGACCGGGGCCCCGCGCGAGGGCGCCAAGGTCGGCAGCGAGGGCGAGTTCCGCTCGGCATACACGCTTGGCACGCAGAGCGGCGCGGTCCTGCTCGAGAAGAAGCGCTTCACGCCCTGACGCGCTCACGCAAGTCGCCCGACCCAGGAGCAAGCTCCCGCCCCTGGGTCGGGCCCGCCCGCGAGGCTCGCCCGCCATCGTCCGGTGGCCCCGGCCGATATCCGCGGACGACGTACACGGTCACACGGAATTGCTCGCGGCCTCGCGTCGCGACCACGAGCCGCGCCTCGACGCGCGTCGAATCCCATCGCGCCAGCTGCTGCGGCGCTGTGGGGAAGCGATCGCTGGTGACGAAGATGCAATCGCGGCCGCGCAGCGACGCCAGGTCCTGCCAGTCGTCGTAGGCGTCGCGGCCGGGGTTGAGCGAGAACACGTCCGGGTGCCCGGGCAGATAGAACTCGAGCCGGGACGCGAGCTGATAGCGCCCGGCGGCGTAGAAGGGCATCGCACCCGTCTCGGAGCGGATCTTCGTGGCCGCCCGTTCGGCGCGCGCGGCGATCGCTGGCCACCCGGCCATGTCCACGGTCGGGTCCGCGCGCGGCGGGAGAGGGAAGAGCGGACGGGCGAGCTGGACGAGCGGGAACGCGGCGCACGCGATCGCAGATGCCACGGTGGCCACGCCGAGCGCCTGGGCGAGGCGCGGCGAGCGGTCCCGCCACCGCGAGGCTCCACGCACCGCCACCACCACCAGGGTCGCGTATCCGGGCGCCGCCCAGTTGGGCTTGAAGCGGGTGAACCCGGCCACCGCCAGGAACACCAACGCGGTGGGGGCTCCGAGCCACCAGAGAAGCCGATCGCCGCGCTCGACTCTCCGTGCCCCGACCCCGAGAGTGGCCACGGCGAGCAGCGCCAGCAGGGGGGGCGTGAGATAGAGCGCCTGCGAGCCGAGGTAGAGGGCGAGCCGGCCCAAGTCGAAATGCGCTTGCTGATGACGAGACACGAACTGGTAGCGGAACGACGCCCAGTCGTGGCCGGCGTTCCACCACAGCACCGGACTTGCGATCAGGACGGCGACCGCGAAGGCGGCAGCCAGGGGAGCGACGCTCTTGGCCCGAAACTGCAGCACCAGATATCCCGCCAGGGAGACCCAGAGCAAACCGGCGATGTACTTGCTCAATGCCGCGGCACCCAGCGCCACCCCCAGCAGGACCGCCGAGGCAAGGCCGGGTCGACGCTCCAGTCGATGGGCTGCGAGGCCCGCCAGAAGCCAGAAGAGAATCAGGGGCGCGTCCGGGATGACCATGAAGCCGAGGGCGACGAATACGGGAACGACCTGGAACAGCATCGACGATTCGCGGGCAAGCCGCCCATCTCCCGTGATCCGCTCGACCAAGGCACGCAGGGCGACCGCCGACAGCGTGCCGCAGGCCACGAACGGCAACCTAAGCGCGACGAGCGAGCTACCCAGAACATGAGTCGAGAGGGCCACCAGCCAAGCCACCATCGGCGGGTGGTCGTAGTAGGACGCGGCCAAGTGTCGAGACCAGACCCAATAGTAGCCCTCGTCGTCGCCGAGTGGCACCCACAGGGCGAGCCACAGCCTGAGGAGCGTGAGTCCGAGCGTGGCGAACCACCAGCCGCCGGAACCCACGATGTCCAGCGGGCCCTTGACGTGGGCCGCGGGGTCAGGCTCGCGAGACGCTGGTGATCACTCCCATCGTGAACCTGAGGCTGACGCGATCGCCGGGCTTGAGATCGGGCGGGCACTCCATCGCGCCCACCCGGCCCACGACCGGCGCCGAGCCGGGATCATCGAGCGACACCGCGAGATCGAGGTAGCGATCGCCGTGGATGTCGACGGGCCGCACGGACTGCACGGTGCCGGTGCGGGTCTGGGGTAGGAGCAGGCTCACCGCCGCAGCCTGCGCCGGGACCGTGGCGAGGGTCAATCCGAGAACCGAGCATCCGCCGCTCGTGATTGCGGAGATCAGCGTTCGAGACGCGGAGAAGTCCATTGCTTCTTCATCGGCCCACGGACCACTGCGGAACGATCGCGCTTACACAAGTGACTGTCCGACGGGCGATTGCGCGGATCTTCTCATGCGTGCTGGGAGGCTCCGAGTGCTGGCACGCCACATGCCCATGGCGATTGCGGACGCAATCAGGCGGCTCACCGGACCCATCCGGCGACCGCGCAGGGAACGGTTGAGGGACCGCTTCCGGCGGCCGCTTGGATGGGTTTGGCATGCTGGGCCGCACGTTGGGGGCGCCGCGCACGTCAGGGCTACAGAGTCTCGGAGCCCCTAGGAACCGGCCGCCGGCTCCCCGACTCGGCGACCAATCGTGCCAGCGCCGCGCGCGTCGCCAAGTCCCACCAGTCGACCTCGCCCGGCTGGGCGATGGCGACTCGCCCCGCGGCATCGATCCCGTAGGTGTAGGGAAGGCTCGGGCAGGGGAGCCCCTTGCGCAACTCGGCCTCGGCGTCGAGGAGCACCGGTAGGCGCAGCCGCTGGCGCGCCACGTATCGGGCCACCGACGGAAACGGATCGAAGCACACCACCACCACGCGCAGGCGCTCGAGCTCGGGAAGCCGCCTCAGGGAGTCGAGCCGCGTCACCTGGCTGAGGGCATCATGCTCCCACGGCGCCCAGTAGTGGATGAGCAACGGCTCGCCGCCGGCGCGCACGCGCTCCATTCCCACCGGCACGGCGGGCAACACCGCGTCGACGCGAGTGGTCCGTCGCATCGCGAGAGGCTCCAGGAGCAAGGCGCGCGGCTGCTCGCCCGGGCGCGCGACGATCCACAGCTGGCCGCGCCAGGTCGAGAGCGCGATCGCCACCACCAACGCCAGGGCTGCGTTCCGATGGAACCTCACGAAGGGACGAGCGCCTCGCTCGGCTCCGCCTGGCCGGCGACCCGGCGGCGCGCCGGGCGGCTCCATTGGACCAGGCTGTCCACCACTACGACCACGAGCAGCGCCATCACCACGAGCGTCACCACGCTTTGGATCTTGGCCGGCGTCGGGGCGAGGAGGAACGCGGCCCACAGCGACGGGGCCCCGGCCGCCAGCTGCGGGCGCAGGTAGTTGACGCCCAGGTTGAGCCAGCCGGCGGTGAGCGTGTTCACGCACATGAAGGCGAGCGGGATCAGCGTGCACCACCCGTAGCGCGCCTTGCCCATGTGGATCAGCACGGAGGTGCCAATCGCGAGCGCGAACGCCGCCAAGAGCTGGTTCGCGACCCCCAACATCGGCCACACCGTGCTCACGGTGCCGGTCCACACGAAGTAGCCCCAGCCTGCGACCGCGAGCCCGCTGAAGACCACCGCCGGAGCGGCACCCTTCCAGCTCTTGAGCCCCGGCACCACCATGCCGCCGACTTCTTGGAACATGTAGCGCATCACGCGCGTGCCGGCGTCGATCAGGGTGAGTACGAACAGCGCCTCGAACATGATGGCGAAGTGGTACCAAAACGCCATCAGGCCCTTGAGGAACGGGAGCGACGAAAAGATCTGCGCCATGCCCACCGCCAGCGATACCGCGCCGCCGGGACGCCCGGCGAGCTGCTCGCCCACCTGGGCTTCGAGCCGCGGCAGGTTCTTCACCGCCATCCCGAGCGTGGCGAACACCTCGGGCTTGGCGTTGATGGCGAAGTAGTCGGCGGGCTCGAGCGCGCAGGCGGCGATCAGCGCCACCACGCCGACGAACCCTTCCACCACCATCGCGCCGTAGGAGATCGGCAGGATGTCGCGCTCGCGATCGATCATCTTGGGCGTGGTGCCCGAAGCGATCAGCGAATGGAAGCCCGAGATCGCCCCGCAGGCGATGGTGATGAACACGTAGGGAAACAGGGTGCCGGGGAACACCGGGCCGCCACCGTGCACGAAGGGGGTGAAGGCCGGCATGTGAAGCCGTGGGTTCACGACGATCACGCCCACGGCGAGCAGCGCGACCGCGCCGATCTTCATGAAGCTCGACAGGTAGTCGCGCGGCGCGAGCAGCAGCCACACCGGCAACACCGAGGCGAGGAAGCCGTAGACCATGATCCCGGCGGCGATCCCGCGCTCGGGAAAGACGAACCAGTGGCGCAGCGGCGATGCGTGGATCCAGGCGCCCGCCGCCACCGCGATCAGCAGGGCGACGGTCCCGAACGCCGTCACGCCGCGGATCGCATCCGGGCGGATGCGCCGGAGCCACAGCCCCATGGCGAGCGCGATCGGGATCGTGAGCCCGATGCTGAACACGCCCCACGCGCTCTGCTTGAGCGAGTTCACCACCACGAGCGCCATCGCAGCCATCGCCACCGTCATGACGAACACGATGGCGATCGCGGTGGCCGTGCCGGTGAGCGGGCTCACCTGCTCGCGCGCGATGTTGGCGAGCGAACGGCCTTGGCTGCGCACCGAGGCGGTGAGGATGACGAAATCGTGCACCCCGCCGGCCAATACCGAGCCAACCAGCAACCACAGGAACCCGGGCAGATAGCCGAACTGCGCGGCGAGCACCGGCCCGATCAAGGGGCCGGCGCCCGCGATCGCGGCGAAATGGTGGCCGAACAGGACGACGCGGTTGGTCGGCACGTAGTCGCGCCCGTCGGCGAGGACGTGGGCCGGGGTGCGGCGCAAGTCATCGAGGGTCGCCACCTTGGCGGCCAGGAACGCCCCGTAGGTGCGGTAGGCGATCACGGCCACCAGGGCCGAGGTGATCACCAGGTAGAGGGCGGGCACGCGAGCTCCTCCTTCGGAAGACGAAGGGCGGTCACGGCAGTCAGTCTAGTCGAAGCGGGAGAACTTCTGGAGGTCCAGGTGCTCGACCACGTCATTGTTGCCGAGTGAGGTGTCGTCTCTTTCCGTTCGCGGCAGCTGCTGTAGTTCTTCTGTTTCGCGAGGTCGTCCAAGCCTGGGCGGCCTCGATTCCTCGCTAGGCTCACACGGCCAGTCGTGGAGTGGGACGACGCAGCCAACAAAATGCACTCGAAGGCTCGGCCAATTGGCGTCCCAAGCCCAGGCTAGCGCTATATGCATTGCCTGCTTCC
>VBOY01000017.1:0-8405 GCA_005893295.1 Candidatus Eiseniibacteriota bacterium
TCGCGGAAGAAGTTCCAATAGCGCTCGAACGTGGTGCGGATCGCGGTCCCGGGCAGCAAATCGGCGGCGCCGGTGGGGGTGAGCGCCACCGTGGTCGAGGTCGCATCGAAATCTCCCAGCTCGGCGCAGCCGGGGACGTAGTCGATTCGTCGCTCGCGCATCGTGGCGGCGATCGACGCCGCCAGATCGCGGGCGAAGGTATCGCGCGCGGCGGCGAAGCGATCGCGCTCGGGGCGACCGAGGGCGGCGGCCAGGAACGCCGCGTCCCGATAGCCGCGGTGAGCGAAGAAGTCGTCCCAGTACGAGTGCATCGGGTTCGCATACCCCTCGTGGCTGATCGACGGCAGCACGAGCCCGAAGTAGCGGCGCTTGTCGGGGGCCCGCCATTCCACGGTGCGGCGCTCGCCGCGCAGCGAGTCCAGGTGCGTGACTGCCTTGACGACCGTCGGCCACATGCGCTCGACCAACGCGCGATCGCCCGTGTACCGGTAGTACTCGGCGACCAGCCAGATCCACTCGCCGTGGCTGTCGTTCTCGGTCACCGGATCCGGCCCACGGGCACTGGCGCAGCACGGGATCTTGCCGTTTTCATACTGAAACGGCGCGAACCACTCGATGAAGTCACGCACCACCTCGGGATGCCCCAGGCGCAGCAGCGCAGACGAGGTGAGCGAGCCATCCCGGATCCAGGAGCGGTCGTAGTTGCGCGAGCCGGGCTGGATCGCGCCGCCGCGGCGGTTGACGAGGATCCAACCGAGCTGGGCCTCGAGGGTCGAGATCGCGTCTCGTCCCGCCGCCGGCACGTCCACGACCGCGGGACCGAGCCTCGATCGCCAGGCCTCGATCGCCTGGTGCTCCTCGACGGGGGCCGAAACGCGCATGCCCTCCTCGGGCCGCTCGCGCAGCGGAACGAGCACGTCCACGCGCGCTTCGCCGTGGGCGGGCAGGTCGATCGCGTAGGCGATGACTCCCGACGCGAAGCCGCGCCGGTCCGTGGCATGGTCGCTCGCAGGCAGTCGCCCGGCGCGCAGTCCCTCCACCACCTCGCCGCCCTCGAAGGGCGCAGCGCCAAAGCCACGGATCGGCGTGAGCGAGAGCAGGCCGTGCTCGCCGTTCACGCGCACCACCTGACCGTCGCGCGCGATGGCGCTCACGCGCGCCACTCCGCCTCGAGCGCCGACGTTCTGCCACGGCGGGTTGACCTGGAACGGGCGCACCGCCAGGTAGAGTGTGGCGCTCCGTCTGCGGCCGCTCGTGTCCCGCACCCGGTAGCGCACCAGCGCCCTCGAGTGCGCGGTGTCGCCGGTCGCGAACGCGGTCACCGTCAGCTCGACATCCGGCCTCAGCCAGCGCGCCGTGGGAATCGGAAGGCTACCCGCCAGGCTCGTCTCGCCGCGCACGTCGGCCCAGGTGACGAGTCGGCCTCCGATGCGCAGGAACGGCTCGATCGAGCACATGCGCTTGCCGGTCTCGAACATTCCGTCCTCGCTGAGGAGTCCCTGCTCGCGGCCACCGTTCAGCCCGACCACCGCCCAAGCGCACTGCTCGCCGCTGTAGGGGCGCGGATACGTCCCTCGCTTAGCATGGTGGGCGAGTGCGGTGAAGAACGCCTCGGGCGTGGCCGACCATTCGAGCGGCTCGAGCGTGGCCTCACGCAGCGCCACCCTGGCCACCCGAGACCGCCCCAACGCCCGCACGCGGACGAAGCGCCCCTCGCTCTCGGGCAGGGGGAGCGGATCGCGCCCGCCGTCCCCACCGCGCACGGTGTCCGCCGCACTCCACGAGTGGCCGTCCAAGGACGTCTCCACCACGTAGTCCGAGAGGTGCCGACCTGGCTCCCACTCGAGCAGCAGTCCCCCGAATTCCCGAGCACGCGAAAGGTCGAGCGAGAACCACGGGGCCGAATCCGTCGGAGCGCTCACCCACGAGGTGGCGGCGCGCCGATCGAGCGCGCGCGCCGGCTCGTGACCGGGGCTCGACGACGAGGCAGCCGCGCGAATCCGGGGCATGAGCGAGTCGGAGAGGACGGGCTCCAGCGTGAGATCGTCGAGCCACACCGAGCCCGCTCCCCCCTCTCCCGCCGTGACCGCGAGCTCGATGAACGCCACGTGCCGGATCTCGCCGCCACCCTTCGGCCCCCACGCGAAGCCGATCTGTCGGCGCCGCGAGCTCAGGACCTGCCAGTCGCGCGGGAACTCGAGGTCGCGCCGCACGTGCCACCAGACGTTGGCGCTGGTCGAGTCCACCAGCTTGAACTCGAGGTGGTTCGCCGGGATCTGGCCTCGCACCCGGAAACGAAAGACGTAATCCTTCGGCAGATCGAGCGATACCGCGCGCCGGACGACCGCGTAGCCGGTGCCGTGGATGAATCGAACGTCGAGCCGCAGACAGCGTCCATGAACGCCCGCGTCGGATGCGAGCGTGAGCGTCACGCCCTCGGCGGGATGGGCCGACCACGCGGACACATCCTCGAACCCGTCCACCAGCACCGCGCTGTCCGCCGTGGCGGCCGGCCACGGGGAGGCGGCCACGCGTCCGGCTGCGGCGGCCGCCACGAGCGCCACCACGAGGGCCCGCTTCGGCACCGCTCAGCCCTTGACGCTGCCCAGGAACAGCCCGCGCACGTACTGGCGCTGCAGAACCAGGAACACCAGCAACACCGGCGTCACCGTGAGCACCGCCCCCGCCATCATGAGCTCGGTGTCCTGGACGTGCTCGCCGGACAGGTTGGCCAGCGCCACCGGCAGCGTGTAGCGGGCGTCGTCGCTCAAGACGATCAAGGGCCACAGAAAGTCGTTCCAGGTGGAAAGGAAGATGAACGTGGCGAGCGTGGCGAGGATCGGCCGCATCGTGGGCACCACGATGGTCCAGAAGAGGCGCCCCTCGCTGGCCCCGTCCATCCGCGCCGCGTCGAGCAGGTCGCGCGGGATGCCGAGCGCGTACTGGCGCACCATGAAGATGCCGAAGATCGGCGCCATCATCGGGATCATCACGCCCGCCATCGTGTTCACCAGCCCCATCCCCTTGAGCAGCAGGAACAGCGGCAGCATTCCCACCTGGGCCGGGATCAGCATCCCCAAGACCAGCAGCCGGAAGATACGCTCTCGCCCCCGGAACTCGAGCTTGGCGAACGCGTAGCCCGCCATGCCGCACAGCGCCACGCAGATCAGAGTCGAGCCGATGGCGATCAACAGGCTGTTCGAGAGGTGCCGCGCCAGGTCGAGGCGCGAGAACAAGGTCGCGTAATGCTCGAGCGTCGGGTGATTCGGCAGCAGCCGGGGCGGCAGCTCGCTCGCCTGGCCGGCCGGCATGAACGAGGCCGACACCATCCACAGCAGCGGGGTCGCGGTGAACAGCGCCCCGAGCGCCAGCGCGACATTCACCAGCAGGCCCGCGAGGCCGCGCCTCATGCGTCGCGCTCCCGCTGCAGCCTGAGCTGCAGCATCGTGGCCGCCAGCGTAATCACGAACAGGACGAAGGCGATCGCGGCCGCGTGTCCCATGCGCCACCAGCGGAATCCCTCTTCGTACATGAGCAACACGATGCTGGTGGTGGCCTTGAGCGGGCCGCCCTGGGTCATCACGTAGGGCTCGGCGAAGAGCTGGAACAAGTCGATCATCGTCATCACGCTCACGAACAAGAGCGTGGGAGCGAGGTTGGGGATCGTGACGTGGCGCAGCCGGGCCCACCAGCCCGCGCCGTCCAGGGCGGCGGCCTCGTACAGCTCGTCGGGGATAGCAGCACGATCGCCGGCATCGCCCAATGGGGATCGCCGAGCCAATCCACCGGGGGAAGCCCGAGGAACGAGAGCGCATGATTCACGAGCCCGTAGCGCGGGTGGTAGAGGTAGCGCCACACCACCGCCATCGCCACCAGCGTGGTCACCACGGGAGCGAAGAAGACCGAGCGGTAGAGCGCCGGCGCGCGGGCGAGTCGCGAGGTGACCAGCAGGGCCGCGCCGAGCGAGACCACGACCGAGAGCGGTCCGCCCGCCAAGACGAAGAACAACGTGTTGCCCAGGGCCTTCCAGAACACCGGGTCCACGAGGACGTGGCGGTAGTTCGCGAGCCCGACGAAGCGAGCCACTTGGGGTGCGGCGATCGCGTAGATGTCGAAGTCCGTCACGCTCAAGAACAGACCGGCGAGCACCGGCAGGAAGAAGAACACGCCGATCAACGTCAGGGCCGGAGCGACGAACGCCCAACCGGCCGCCGCCTGCGCGCGCGCTCCCGCGGCGCTCATCGCGCCGACTCCGCGTGGACCTCGCCGTGCCGTCGCGCGAGCAACCAGCGCCGCTTCTCGAGGATTCCGGCCACGTCGCGGTCGAGTGCGGCCAGGGTCGAGTCGGCGGGCGCTCCGCCACGGACCACCTGCTCGGCATAGTCGCGCAGGCGATTCGCGATCAGCTCCCACTCCGGAACCTTGGGAGTCGAGGCGGTGCGCGTCAGCTGCTCGCCGAAGGCGCGGATGCGCGGGTTGCCGGTGAGCGCGGTGTCGCGCCACGCCTCGCGGCGGGCCGGGAGATCCCCCGTCAAGCGGTAGAAGCGCAGCTGCTGCTCCGGGCGGGACAGGAACTCGATCACGCGTAAGGCCTCGGCCTTGTGTCGTGAGCCCCGGAACACCACCAGGCTCGATCCACCCGCCAGCGACACGCCCGACGCCTTGCCGTCGGGTCCCGGCATGGGGGCGGTGGCCCATGCCGCCTGGAGCTCCGGCGGCAAACGACGCTCGAACTCGCCCAGGTTCCAGGGCCCGGTGATGTAAGCGGCGAAGTAGCCGCGCGCGAACTCCTGGTAGACATTGGCCACCTCGTTGTTGCGCAGCGGCGGCGCCAAACCGTCGCGGTAGAGTCCGGCGTAGAAGTCGAACGCGCGCCGGAACGGAGGCTCGGAGAAGGCGCCGCGCGTGCCCTGGTCGCGCAGCAGCGGCGAGCGGGCCGAGAGCGCGAGCACCAGCAGCGGCTCGTATTCGTTGGGAGGCAGGAACAGAGCGTAGCCGCGTTTCCCGGCGCGGCGCTTCACCGCGGCCAGCGCCGCGCGCCACGCCGCCCAGCTCTCGGGCATGCGCGCGATGCCGGCGCGCTCGAACAGGTCGCGGCGGTAGAAGAGCAGGCGCGTGTCGACGTACCAGGGGATCCCGAACAGCGCGCCGTCGATCACGTTCGTGTCCCAGATGCCGTCGAAGTAGCTGGCCGGGCTCAGGGTGGATCGTTCCCGCCAGGGGTCCAGTCGCTCCAGCGAGCGCAGCGCCACGAACTCGGCCATCCAGGTGTTGCCGAGCTGGGCGAGGTCGGGCGTGGCGTCGCCGACGAAGGCGGTGAGGAGCTTCTCGTGCGCCGCGGACCAGGGGATCTGCTGCACTCGCACGTGGACGCCGGGGTTCTCGCGTTCGAAGTCGCGCATCAGCTCCTGGACGACCTCGCCCTCGCGGCCCATCGCCCAGAAGCGCAGCGTCACTCCGTGGCCGACGGCGGACGCGCAGCCACCGAGCCCGACCGCGACCAACGCCAAGAGCCCCGCCGCCGAGGCCCGCATCAGCGCTTCCGCGGCGCCGCGCGCAGCCATCCGCCCGTGAATCCGGCCCGCTCGAGTCCGCGCCGGATGTGCGGGTTGCGCCGCATCGTGCGCCACACCAGCTCGCTCCGGTAGTTCTCGATCATCGCCAGGATCGGGCCCTGGTCGATGCCCAGGTAGTCGGTGTCGAACCAGCCCTTGGTCGGGTCGACGCGGCCGTGGTGAACCGGAACGGCCACGCGCAAGGTGGGGTTGAGCGCGTCCACGAACCCGTAACGGCCGAACAGGCTCTCGCCGTAGGTCGCGCGCATCGCGATCAGCGTGGGGACGACCACTTCGGGCGCGAACACGATCGAAGACGCCGCCGCGGTGGGGGCCACCGTGCCGTCGTCGGTCACCTCGGTGAAGGACACGCCGCGCGCGGCGTAGGTGCGGAACGATCGCAAGCGCCCGCCGATCTCGACCGTGCTGTCCAGCGGCCCATCACAGGCGCTCAACCCCCACAACCGATCGCCGTAGCCCGTGAACCCCGAGGGGTTGGCGATCGCGTAGGCCCGATGGGCGAGCGTGGCGCGACGCGAGTTCTCGAAGTAGTCGATGCCGCGGGCACGCATCGCCGCGTCGCGGATCCCGCGGAAATCGATCCACACGTGCGAGTACTGGTGGCCGAAGAGCGGCGCAAACCCCAGGTACTCCTGGCCCTGGAACGCTCCCCACCGGTAGCGGCTGGTCCAGGCTTCCCAGGTCTCGGGGCCGACCGCATGGGAGGGCGAGCCCAGGGCCAGGATGTGAAGGATCATCGCCTCGTTGTAGCCCCTCCAATCGTAGGGCAGATGCCCTTCACGCGGCAGCCATCCCAGCGCGATGGTCGGCGGACGGATCTGGGCCCAGCGCCAGTCGACGCGGTCGTAGAGCGATTCGGCGAGCGAGCGGATGCTGTCCTCGAGCGCCGAAGGGCGATCGAAGTACGACTGGCAGAAGAGCACTCCGGCCATCAGCAGCGCGGTGTCCATGGTGGAGAGCTCGACGTTCTCGAAGCGCTGTCCGCCCGTCGGATCGAGGAAGTGATAGAAGAACCCGCGGTAGCCGGTCATGCCGCGCGCCGCCGTGTCCTGGGGCGCGTGCCAAAGAAAGCGCAGCGTGGCGAGCGTTCGCTGCGCGGCCGCTTGGCGCGCGACCCAGCCGCGCTCGGCGCCGATCGGGTAGGCGGTGAGGGCGAATCCCATGGCGCCCACGCTCACGAACGAGCGGGTCGGCCAGCGGTCGGGCGTCAGGCCGGTGCTGGGGTCGCTCAGATCCCAGAACCACCGGAAGGTGCGCTGCTCGAGCGTGTCGAGAAAGGCGGCGTGGGCCGGGGGAATCGGCGGGCGAGCGCCTTGGCTGCCAGCGACCTCGGCGCGCACGCCGGCGGCCGGAGCCCGCTCGGCCCCCGCGGCGAGCGCGGCCAACCCGAGGAGCACGACCGCGGCGGCCCGCCACGGGGCTCGCACAGGGGGCGGTCGCACGAGTGCGTCCCCCGCGTCAGCGGCCGCGCTGGCGTCCGGCGCCGGCCCGGGGGTGCGCAGCCGAGGAGGAGCCACACGAGCCGCGGACCACGAGCGTGGTGGGCAAGACCTCGCGATGCCACTGCTCCGGCGCCTCGGAGTCGATGCGCACCAGGCATTCGACCGCGCGCTCTCCCAGCCGGTAGGCGTCCACGTGCACGGTGGTGAGCGGTGGGTTGAGATAGCGCGACATGGCGATGTCGTCGAACCCGGCGACGGCGACGTCCTCGGGAACGCGCACCCGCGAATCGCTCAGGGCTCCCATGACGCCGATCGCCATGTAGTCGTTGGACGCGAACACCGCGCTCGGCTGTGGATCGAGCGCCAGCAGCCGCCCACCCGCCTCGTAGCCCGATGGCTCGGTGAAGTCGCCCGCGATCTCGAGCTCGGTCACGCGCGGAAGGCCGGCTTCGCGCAGCGCGGCGTGGTAGCCGGCGAGCCGCTGCTGAGCGTCGACGTTGCGCGGCGGCCCGGTGATCACGGCGATCCGCCGGTGGCCGAGCCGGATCAAGTGGCGCACCACCGCATGGGCCCCCTCGGTGTTGGCGATGCTGAGCGTGTTGCAGCCCTCCACGCCGGGGCCGGCATCGATCAGCACCAGGGGGATTTTCGTGGCGGCACTCTGCACCGCGTCCCGCGCGTCCAGATCCGGGGCCATCACGATCAGGCCGTCGATGCGCCCGCGCAGCGCGCGCAGCGCGGCCAGGACCTCCTCGGCGTCGGCGTGGGAGCTCGACACCAGGACGTGCAGGCCGGCCTTGCGCGCCGTGCAATCCATGCCCCGCAGGATCTCGGAGTAGAACTCGCCGAACAGGTCGGGCAGGAGCACGCCGATCGCCTGGGTGCGGTTCGTGATCAGGCTGCGGGCCGCCCCGTTGGGCCAGTAGTTGAGGCGCGCAGCGACTTCGCGCACAGCGCGTTGCGTGGGCTCGCTCACCACCGCGCTGGCGTTGAAGACGCGCGAGACGGTCGCGATCGAAACTCCGGCTTCACGAGCGACGTCCTTGATGGTGGCCATGTTCCTGCCTTTCCCGGCCAGGGGAGTCCCCCATGGCCTTGCACCATGAAAACGATTACTTAGGGCATGGGCCGGCGTCAAGACACGAAGCGAGGGTCACGCGATCGCCGCGCCGCCGTCGGGGTCGAACCAGTGGAGCTTCTCGAAACGAAAGTGGAGCTGGGCCTTCTCGCCCGGGCCAGGTCCCGCCTCGCCGGCGACGCGCGAGGTCAACGGCCCCGACGCGGTGCTCCAGTAGAGCAGCACCTCGTTGCCCAGGGGCTCGCGGACCTCGAGCAGCGCCTCGAACGAGCCTCCAGGCCCGCTCTCTCGCAGGGTCAGGTCCTCGGG
>VBOY01000017.1:8423-26349 GCA_005893295.1 Candidatus Eiseniibacteriota bacterium
CCCGCGGGCGCCGACGCCGGCACGACGCCCGCTCCGCCGTCCCATGCCACGCGGCCATCCGCCCCGAGCGTGATGGTGAGAAAGTTCATCGGCGGGCTGCCGAGGAAGCCCGCCACGAACTGGTTCGCAGGCTGGTGGTAGAGCACGTGAGGGCCGGCGAGCTGCTGGAGGACGCCGTCCTTGAGCACCGCGATGCGCTCGCCGAGCGTCATCGCTTCGACCTGGTCGTGGGTCACGTAGACCATCGTTGCCTCGAGGCGCCGGTGGAGCCGGTGGATCTCGCCCCGGGTCTGGACTCGCAGCTTGGCATCGAGGTTCGACAACGGCTCGTCGAACAGGAACACCTGGGGATGGCGCACCAGGGCGCGGCCGAGGGCCACGCGCTGCCGCTCTCCCCCCGACAGCTCGCGGGGCTTGCGCGAGAGCTTCACCTCGAGCCCCAGTGCCGAAGCCGTCTCGCGGACCGTGCGCTCGATCTCCTGCTTGGGTCGCTTGCGCAGCGTGAGCCCGAATGCCATGTTCTCGAACACGGTCATGTGCGGGTAGAGCGCATAGTTCTGGAACACCATCGCGACGTCGCGTTCTCGCGGCGGGAGGTCGTTCACCACGCGATCGCCGATCCGGATCTCGCCCTCGCTGACCTCTTCGAGGCCGGCGACCATCCGCAGCAGGCTCGATTTGCCGCAGCCCGATGGGCCGACCAGCACCAGCTGCTCGCCGCTGGTCACCGAAAGGCTCACGCGATCCACCGCGCGTACGCCGCCGCTGTAGATCTTGGATACGGAGAGAAGTTCGAGGCCGGGCATGAAGGGCTCGCGCGATCGCGGGCATGCCGCGGGGCGATCGGCGTGAGGCACGCTAGCCAAACGCGAAGGGGAACGCAACGCAGGAGGGCGACATGGGATTCTTGGACGGGCGGGTGGCGGTGGTGACCGGCGGCAATCGCGGCATCGGGCGGGGAATCGTCGAGGCGTTGGCCGCCGAGGGGGCGAGGGTGGCGCTCACCGCCCGCGAACGCCGGGACGCCGAACGGGCCGCCCGGGAGGTGGGCGGCAAGAGCATGGGCTTCGCCTGCGACGTGCGGCACCACGAGCAGGTGGTGTGGCTGTTCGAGCAGGTGGCTCGCGCCGCGGGCGGAACGGACATCCTGGTCAACAACGCCGGCGTCGGGATCTTCGGGCCGGTCGCCGAGACCTCCCCCGAAGACTGGCGCACCGTGATCGAGACCAACCTGAACGGCGTCTTCTACTGCTGTCACGAAGCGATCCCGCAGATGAAGTCGCGCGGCGGTGGCTACATCCTCAACATCTCGTCCCTGGCGGGGAAGAATGCCTTCCCGAACGGGGCCGCCTACAACGCCAGCAAGTTCGGGCTCAACGGGTTCAGCGAGGCTCTCATGCAGGAAGTGCGCTACGACGGCATCCGGGTCTCCTACCTGATGCCGGGGAGTGTGGCGACCGAGTTCGGACGCGGCGCATCGACCAAGGGAGCTTGGGCGCTCACCCCTCCTGACGTGGCCGAGGTGGTGATCGACCTGCTGCGCTCGCCCGCCCGCGCGCTGTTCAGCAGGGTGGAGATGCGGCCCAGCAAGCCACCGCGCAAGTAGGGGCGCTGGTCGGCCGAATCCGTGCGCCGGTCACCGTCTCGATCGCCGTTCTTGAGCCGCCGCCGCGGGCCGAGTATGGTGCCGGATGGCTGGCTCCGCAGGCCATCCGCCTGCCTCGACGAGCGGCCCGATCCTCGTGGCGCGCCCTCTTGAAGAGGGCGCGAGCGATCACTCCTACGGAGGTTCCGTGAAGCGCACCTCTCACATCCTGCCCGTCCTGGCCTTGATGGGCGCGTTGGCCGCCCCGACGCTCGCCGCGACCGCGCCCGCCGCGAAAACCGCGCCGGCGAGCCAGAAGGCCGACAACGCCCCTTTCTGGACCGGTCACCCGAACGCGGCCGCGTTCGCCAAGATGCACGACGGTCGGATCGCGCGGGCCAAGGCCGATATCGCGCGCATGCTCGCCGTGAAGGGCACGCGCACCCTCGCGAACACGCTGCGTCCGTACGACGACGCCCAAATCGAGTTGGATGCCGCGTCCTCGCAAGCCGGGTTGATGGAGAACGTGCATCCCGATTCGACGTTGCGCGCGGCGGCCGAGAAGGTGAGCCAGAAGGTTTCGGCCTACGCCACCGAGCTGTCGCTCAACCGTCGCGTGTACGACGCGCTCGCCGCGATCGATCGCTCGAAAGCCGACGACGCGACCCGCTACTACCTCGAGAAGGAGCTGCGTGACTTCCGGCTCGCCGGCGTCGACAAGGACGAGGCGACCCGCAAGCGCGTCCAGGAGCTGCGCGACGAACTGGTCAAGATCGGACAGGACTTCGATCGCAACATCCGCAGCGACGTCCGCACGATCACGGTGGCGGGCGCGGCCGACCTGGACGGACTGCCGGCCGACTTCATCGCCAACCACAAGCCCGGCGCCGACGGCAAGATCACGCTCGACATCAACTACCCCGACTACATTCCGGTGATGTCGTACTGCAAGAGCGACGACGTTCGCCATCGTCTCTACATGGAGTACAACAACCGCGCCTATCCGAAGAACATGGAGGTGTTGAAGCGGATGTTCGCGCGGCGCTACGAGCTGGCGAAGCTGCTGGGCTTCGACGAGTGGGCCGACTACATCACCGCCAACAAGATGGTGGGCAACGCCAAGAACGTGCGGGACTTCATCGACAAGATCGTGACTGCCTCGGGCCCGCGCGCCGACCGCGAGTACCAGGTGCTGCTCAAACGCAAGCAGAAGGACGTGCCGGGCGCCATCCAGGTCAACCTCTGGGAATCGAACTACTGGTCGGAGGCGGTGCGCAAGTCGGACTACAACTTCGACTCCCAGTCGGTGCGGCCCTATCTCGCCTACGACAAGGTGAAGCAGGGGATCCTCGACCTCACGAGCACGCTCTTCGGCGTGACCTACCGGCGGGTCAAGGACGCGCCGGTGTGGGACCCCTCGGTCGAGTGCTGGGAGATGCTCGAGAACGGCAAGCTGGTGGGGCGTTTCTACCTCGACATGCACCCGCGCAAGGACAAGTACAACCACGCCGCCCAATTCGACGTGCGCACCGGCGTGGAGGGGCGGCAGATCCCCGAGGCCGCGCTGGTCTGCAATCTCCCGGGCGGCGAGGCGGGTGACCCGGGTTTGATGGAACACGACGACGTGGTCACCTTCCTGCACGAGTTCGGCCACCTGGTGCACGCGCTGTTCGCGGGCCATCAGCGGTGGTGCGGGATCGGCGGCGGGCGCACCGAGCAGGACTTCATCGAAGCGCCCTCGCAGATGCTCGAGGAGTGGGCCTGGGACCCGGCGACGCTGGCGACCTTCGCCACGCACTACCAGACGAACGAGCCCATCCCGGCCGACCTGGTGAAGCAGATGAAGCGGGCCCACGACTACGGCGAGGGGCTGCGGGTGCGGCGCCAGATGGTATACGCGGACGTATCGCTCTCGTACTACAACCAGGATCCGACCAACCTCGACACCGACGACGTGCTCAAGGCTCTGGTGAAGAAGTACCAGCCGTTCCCCTACGTGGACGGCACCCACTTCCAGTGCGCGTTCGGGCACCTCGACGGCTATTCGGCGGTCTACTACACGTACATGTGGTCGCTCGTCATCGCGAAGGACATGTTCAGCCAGTTCGATCGCGCGAACCTGCTCGCCCCACAGGTCGCGCTGCACTACCGGCACGCGGTCCTCGAGCCGGGCGGCTCGAAGCCGGCGGCCAAGCTGGTGGAGGACTTCCTCGGGCGGCCGTTCAATTTCACCGCCTACGACAAGTGGCTGAACCAGGAGGACGACGGGAAGACCTCGCTCAAGTAACGCCCGTCGATCGCGTTCCGCGAGGCGGCTGGTCGTAAGGACCGGCCGCCTCGCGTCGGTCCAGCGTCGTGTCGAGTCAGTGGACGGAAGGGAAGTCCGGATAGATCTCGTCGACGATCCAGTAGTACTCGATGAACATCGCGAGGAGGGTTCCGGCGAGCCAGAGACTCCAGCGCCGACGGCGCCAGGCTTCCCGGAGAGCCGCGTCGTGCACCAGGAGCTCGACGACGTAGGCGGCGCAATAGCAGAGGTTCGCGAGCACCGCGAGGACCGCCAGGGGAGGGATCGATCCTGGGGCGAAGGCAGGTCGAAAGTGAGGCCATGTCCTGAGCACGGCGTACGCCGCCACGGCGATCAACGCCAGGTTGTAGGCGATGCGGCGCGGCTCCCAGTACGAAACAGCGTCCTCGAACATCAGAGCCCCAGGAAGGTCTTCTTGTGGACCCATGCGTTGCTCCTTCGCCTGCGACGGCGCCGAGGTGCCGGTCACACCATGGTCGCGCCCCCGCGGGAGCGCGACCCCATCATGCACCAAGTACTTTGTATTGTAAAGTATCGGCCTCGGCGCCCCCTTTCTCGAGGCGGACGAACGGGATCAGCCGATCCGACTGCTCTCCCCCGCGCGCACCGTGCCCGCCAGCTCGTCGGCGTGGAACGAGGACCGGACGAGCGGGCCGCTGGCGCAGTTCGCGAACCCCAGCGCGAGGGCGCGCTGCCCCCAGGCTTTGAACACGTCGGGGTGGACGTACTCGACCACGGGCAGGTGCTGGGGCGTAGGCCTCAGGTACTGGCCGATCGTGAGCAGCTGGCAGCCGTGCGCCACCAAGTCCTCGAGCGCTTGGCTCACTTCGTCCTCGCGCTCTCCGAGGCCCAGCATGAGCCCCGACTTGACCTGAATCGCCGGGGCGCTCTCCGCCACGCGACCGAGCAGCTCGAGCGACCGGTCGTAGCGCGCGCTGGGCCGCACGATCGGGTGGAGCCGCTCGACCGTCTCCAGGTTGTGATTGATCACGTCGGGCCCGGCGTCGATCACGCGCGCCAGGTCATCGGCGTGGCCGCGGAAGTCGGGAATCAGGACCTCGATCACGGTGGGCGAGCGCCGGCGAATCTCGCGGATCACCGCGGCGAAGATCGTGCTCCCCCCGTCCGCGAGGTCGTCCCGTGCCACCGACGTGATCACCGTGTGCTTGAGCCCCATCGCGGCCACCGCCTCGGCCGTCCGCCGCGGCTCGTCCCAGTCGATGAAGCCGTTGGGCTTGCCCGGCCCGACCGCGCAAAAGCCACAGCGTCGCGTGCACAGCTCTCCCAAGATCATGATCGTGGCGGTCCCACGCGCCCAGCAATGGCCCAGATTCGGGCACCGCGCCTCTTCGCACACGGTGTGGAGGCCCTGGCGGCGCAGCAATGCCTTGGTCTCGGCGTATTCGCCGGCGCCGGGGAGCTGGACCTTGAGCCACTCGGGAAGCCGGCGGAAGCCCGTCCCCTGCTCGGCGCCGAGCCCCACGCCCGCCCCGGAGGCGCAGCCACCGAATCGCGGCGCGAGCGGCAAGCGCTGAGGGATCGCGGGCCGTGGTGACCCGAGGACGCGAATCGATGGATGTCGAACCGGGGCCGACGGGGCCGGATCGGGGTCGTGCGTCTCGGGCATGGACTCGTCGCCTCGAGGCTCGCTCACCATCAGTCCCGCGCCATCGCCGCGCGGGCGGGAGCACCCGCGCCCTTCAAGGCGAGCATCTGGTCGAGCGCCACCCGCGCGAAGCGCTTCACTTCCTCCGGCACCGCTACCTTGTTCACCACGTGGCCCAACGTCAGATTCTCGAGCGCCCAGAGCAGGTGGGCGGGATCGATGCGATTCATGGTCGCGCACGGGCACACGTTCTTCTGGAGCGAGCGCACCGCTTGCTCGGGGTGCTCGAGCCCCAGCCGGTGGACCAGGTTGATCTCGGTGCCGATCGCCCATGCCGTGCCGGGCGGCGCCTTGCGCACCTGGTCGATGATGAACTCGGTGGACCCGACGAGGTCGGCGTGCTGGACCACGTCGAACGGGCACTCGGGATGCACCAGGATGCGCACCTGGGGGTTCGCGGCGCGCGCCTCGCGCACCTGCTGGAGGGAGAACTTGGTGTGCACCGAGCAGAATCCGCGCCACAGGATGAGTCGCGCCCCTTCGCCGAAGCAGCGCGCGTTCTGGCGCTCCAGATCCTCGGCGCGATAGTCCCATTCGGCCATCGCCTCGAGCGGCACGCCCATCGCGGTCGCGGTGTTGCGGCCCAGATGCTGATCGGGGAAGAAGAACACGCGCGCCCGTTTCGCCCAGGCCCACTCGAGCACGGCACGCGCGTTCGAGGAGGTGCACACGACGCCCCCGTGCTCGCCGCAGAATGCCTTCAGGGCCGCGGTCGAGTTCATGTAGGTGACCGGCACGATCGTGTCCCCGTGAACCCGCGTCAGCCTGTCCCAGGCTTCGGCCACGTCCTCCGCGGCCGCCATGTCGGCCATCGAGCAGCCCGCTCTCAGGTCGGGCAGAATCACGGCCTGGTGTGGCTGGCGCAGGATGTCGGCGGATTCGGCCATGAAGTGGACGCCGCAGAACACGATCCACTGGGCCTCGGGCGATGCCGCGGCGAGCTGGGCGAGCTTGAACGAATCGCCGCGCGCGTCGGCGAACTCGATCACGCTCTCGCGCTGGTAGTGGTGGCCGAGGACCACGACCCGGTTCCCGAGCCGGCGCTTGGCCGCCCACGTTCGCTCCCGAATCTCGGAAGCCGGCAGCGACGCGAACTCGGAGAACGGACGGGCGCCGTCGACCGGGGTCGAAAGGGTGGTGCTCACCGGACTACTCGAGCTTGGCCCGTTTCAAAGGCTGGCGGCCCGCGAAGCCGCCATCGAGGGTGTGCCAGTGCTGGATTTCGGGCTCGTCGATCTTCCAGCACAGCATCACCAGCCGGTCCCCCGCCAGGGCGTAGAAATCGACCAGGCCGAGGTCCAAGTCCTTGATCAGGCACCCGCGGCGATGGATCGCTGCCACGCCGCGCGAGATCTTGTCGGCGAGCTGGGAGCGCAAGCTCTCCAAGCCGGCGAGCTCTTGGGCGTCCGGGTTGCCGGGCGATGCCCCCGACGCCGCCAGCTTCAGCACGTCGACGCGCCCCTGAATGCGTTCGTATTCGCGCTTGGTCTCGACCAGCCGAGCGAGCCATGGCCGGATCTCGACGATCCGCCGATTGGCTTCCTCGACCGTGAAGACCTCGATCCTCACGCCTGCTCTCCCGACGCGCTCTCCTCGGTCTCGAACGAGTTCCCGCAACCGCACGAGCGCACCGCGTTGGGATTGTGGATCGAGAAGCCGCTGCCCTGCAGCGATTCGACGAAGTCGATCTGAACCCCGTTCAGGACCTTGGCGCTCTGGGGGTCCACCAGCACCTTGACGCCGCCGAACTCGCCGACCCAGTCGTCGGCTTCGATTGCCTGGGCGAGCGTCATCCCGTAGGAGTACCCCGAGCAGCCGCCCTTCTGGACGAACACCCTGAGTCCTGCCACCGGCTCGTTTTGGCCGGCGATGATCTCGGTCAGCTTGCGGCTGGCCGTTTCGGTCATGGTGAGCATCGTTCTCCTCTCGTTCTTGCCTTCGGGCGCGGCGCCCTCGCCTTCAGCCCGCATGAGCTTCGGCGCGGGGCCCGCTCTCTCCCGCCGCTTCCTCGGCGAGCCTTCGAGCCTGGGCGGGATCTTTCCAGGCCAAACCCTCGTATCCCATTGCCGCGGCAACTGCTACGGCGACTCGCTCCCGCGCCTCGGCGAGCGTCGGGGCCTTTTCCTCGAGCCGCCTCGCGAGTGACGTCATATGGATGCCGCGCAACCCGCAAGGGTGGATAAGATCGAAGAACCCCAAGTCCGGAGCGACGTTAAGCGCGAAGCCATGATAGCTCACCCAGCGACGCACGGCGACGCCAATCGAGGCGATCTTCTCTCCCTCAACCCACACGCCGGTGCGTCCCGCGACGCGCTCGCCCGCGACGCCGAAGGCGGCCAGGGCGTCGATCAGCGACTGCTCCAGGTCGCGCAGGAAGCGATGCAGGTCGCGGCCGTGCCGCGACAGGTCCGCGATCAGGTAGCCCACCAGCTGGCCCGGGCCATGCCACGTGACGTCGCCCCCGCGTGCCACCTCGAACAGCTCGATTCCTCGCCCCTTCAGCGTGGCGGCGTCCGCGATCAGGCTTTCGGGATTCCCGCCGCGGCCGATCGTCAGGACGGGCGAATGATCCGGATACAAGAGCCAGTCGCCGGTGGTGCCGGATGCGCGCGCCGAGACCAGACCCTCCTGCAAGGCGAGCGCCTCGCGGTATGGCGTCGGTCCCAAATGACAGGCCGAGAGGATCACGCTGTCTCCCGCGGGTGCTCAGGCGTGGAACCAGAGCAGCTCGGGTCGCTCGAGCAGCTCGCACACCCGCCTAAGAAACTTGACCGCCAGCTCCCCGTCGACCACCCGATGATCGAACCCGATCGAGGCGTTCATCATCGGGCGCGCCACGATCTGCCCGTCTCGGATCACGGGCCGTTCGACGATCTTGTGCACGCCGAGGATCGCCACCTCCGGCACGTTGATCACCGGTGAGGAGTTGATCGCCCCGTAGACCCCGGCGTTCGTGATGCTGAAGGTGCCACCCTGGATTTCGTCCGGCTTCAGGCGGTCGGCCCGGGCGCGCGCGGCGAGGTCGTTCACCTCGGCCGCGATCTGCACCAGGTTCTTGCGGTCGCAGTCCTTGAGGTTGGGCACGATCAACCCCTTCTCGTCCCGCCCGACTGCCATGCCGATGTTGTAGAACTTCTTGACCACCATCGTGTCGCCGCGCACCTCGCCATTCACCCACGGGAACTCCTTGAGCGCGAGCACCGACGCCTTGATGAAGAATGGCATGTACGTGAGCCGCACGCCCTGGGCCTCGAGCTTCGGGCCCCATTCCCGTTTGAGCCCGACGATCGCGCTCATGTCGGTCTCGTCGAAGCAGTGCGTGTGCGCGGCTGTGTGCTTGGCGCGCACCATGTTCTCGGCGATCAGCTTTCGCACCTTGGAGAACGGCACTACCTCTTCGCGCGGGCCGGCGGCGGCCGGCGCCAGCCTGGGCGCGAGGAACGCGGGAGGCGGAGCGGCGGGGGCCGGGGGCGCCACTGCGGCGGCCGCGCTGGCGCGCGCGGGTGCGGCGGTCCGCGACTGCAAGTACTCGAGCAGGTCGTCGCGCGTCACCCGCCCCGCCACGCCCGAGCCGCGGATCGCCGCCAGCTCGGCCAAGCTGACGTTCTGCTCGCGCATGATCCTCCGCACCGCAGGCGACAAGCTGCGCCCGTCGCCCACCTGCAACTCGCCGTTGCCGCTCGAGCCATCACCCGTGGAGGGCGCGGGGCGCAACGCCGGGCTCGCCACGGCCGGTGCGCCCGCGCGCGCCGGTTGCGAGGGAGGCGCCGCGGCGGAAGCCACCGCCGGAGCCGCCGCGAGCGAGGGAGCCGGCGCCGCCGGCTCGCCCGCCCCGGAGAGCACCGCGATCTCGGTGCCGACCAGCACGGTCGTCCCTTCGGCCACCAGGATCCGCTCCAGGATCCCGTCACCGGGTGAAGGAATCTCGACGTTGATCTTGTCGGTCTGGATCTCGACCAGCGGCTCCTCCTTGCGCACCTTGTCGCCCTGGGCCTTGAGCCACTTCGAGACCGTGCCCTCGGCGACGCTCTCGCCGAGCTGGGGCACCACGATGGAAATCGGCATGGATCTCCCTCCGGCCACGACCACCTTCCGTCGTGGCAGTCGAGACTACTCGGCCGGGGCCGCGCCGCCAAGTCGGGCCGGCTACCGGCCCGCGGTCGTACTCTCCGCCCTGCGCGCCAACCGCTGGCGCCTACGCTCGATCGCCCGCGCGTGCCCGGCCTTCTCGTCGTCGGCTTCCAGGATGAGGGGCGGGACCGGGGCGGGGCGGCTGGTCACCGGGTCGATGGCCACGAACGTGACATAGGCGGTGCTGGTGTGCCGCTGCTCGCCCGTGAGCAGGTCTTCCGAGCCGACCTCGACCCGGATCTCCATGCTGCTCTTGTCCACCAGGGTGATCCGCGCGGAGATCAGGGCCAACTGACCGACGTTGATCGGCGCCAAGAAGGACATCTCGTCGATCGCTGCCGTCACCACCGGGCGCCGGCAATGACGGTTCGCGGTCACCGCCGCGGCCAGGTCGATCCAATGCATCACCGTGCCGCCGAGCACGCTGCCGTGAACGTTGGCCTCGTGCGGCAGCACGAGCTGCGCCATCTCGGTCACGGAGTCGCGAACCCGGCGGCCTTGAGCCTCCGGAGTCGGTCTCACCCTGGATCGATCCTCCGACTGGTTTGGGATTCCCGAGGTGGGCTTAAGACCATACTCGGGCGCCGCGCTCCCCGGCAAACCTGACGGTCCAACTGCCCCGGCCCTGCCGCCGACGCTAGAGCGTCGTGAAGCGACGGTCGTACTCGTCCGGGAAGGTCTCCATGAACACGCGATCGATCTCGAGGTTCACCTCGCGCAGAACTCGGGCCTTGTGCGCATAGGGCAGGAAGGCGCTCTTGAAGCCGTTGATCAAGATGCGCTTGATATCGTAGGGCCCGAGGTGGAAGGCGCGCGCCGCCCGCGCGACTTCATCGGTGACGGTGGTGGCCGAGATCAGCCGCGAGTCGGTGTTGAGCGTGACCCTGAGCCCCTTGCGGAAGTAGAACGCGAACGGGTGCTTCGCGAGGCTCGGCACGGCGCGTGTCTGCACGTTGGACGAGAGGCAGACCTCGAGCGGGATCCGGTGATCGTTGACGTAGCGCAGCAGGTCGGGATCCTCGTGCAGCCGCGTGCCGTGCCCGATGCGGTGCGCCCCGCAGTAGTGAAGCGCCTGGCCGATGCTGGCCGGCCCGAACGCCTCGCCGGCGTGCACGGTCGAATTGATGTTGTTCTTGAGGATGAGCCGGAACGCCGCGCGATGCGCCTTCGCCGGATAGTCCTTCTCCTGGCCCGCCAGGTCGAAGGCCAGCACGCCGCGACCCTTGTAGGCCACGGCCAGCTCGGCCAGGGCGAGCGACACCTTGGGGCTCATCGAGCGGATCCCGCAGATGATCACCCCGGTCGACAGGCCGTGCACGCGGCCCGCGTCGGCGAGACCGGTGATCACCGGATCGACGATGTCCACGTAGGAGAGCCTGCGGCGGCGGTGGAGCGCCGGCGAGTAGCGCACTTCGAGATGGCGCACGTTCTCGGCCGCGGCGTCCTCGGCCAGCTCGTAGGCCACGCGATACAGGGAGGCCCGCTCCTGCATCACGCTCAGCGTGAGGTCGAAGATCCTCAGGTAGTCGCGCAGGTTGCGGGTGCGCCGGCCGGCCTTGAGCAGGCGCGTGAGCGCGGGCAGGGTGCGGGTCGGGAGGCGAATCCCCTGCGCGTGGGCGAGCTCGAGCACGGTGCGCGGCCGCAGGCAGCCGTCGAGATGGCAATGGATGTCGGTCTTGGGAAGCCGCGCAATGACACGCCGGTTGAGCCGCATGGTCTCCGTGACGTGAGGTCGGTCCCCGGGCACCGGTCCAGAGGGCGGCGCGACCACGTCTCGCGGCACAATAGGAAGGGCCTGCGAACCGGTCAAGCGACCAGCCCGGTGCTTCCCTTGGGACCAGCGGCCGATGGCCTCGGCGCTCTACTTTTGGGCGCGAAAGCCGTAGAATCGAGCGTGTCGACGCCGCCTCGCGGGCGGCGTTTCGCATGCGTTCTAAGGGAGGACCTCTGGCGATCCGTCGTTCCGCCTTGCTCGTGCTGGCCGTGCTCGCCTCGAAGGCCGGCCTCGCCCATGCGGCCGCGGCGCCCGGCCATCCGGACATCTTGGCCGACAGCACGGTGGTGGAGCGCTGGACGCTGTCGAACGGGCTACGCGTCACCACCCGCCACATTCCCGACGCCGGCGCGGTGGCGGCGACGGTGGGCTATCCGTTCGGCAGCGACCAAGACCCGCCCGGGCGCCAGGGCCTCGCCCAGCTCCTGGGTCTGCTGGCCTTCACTTCGGCGGCCGGGACCTTCCCCGAGCGAAGCGTGGACGACATCGAGAGCCAGCGGCCGCTCGGCTGGAGCTATCCGGTCACCCGGCGCCAGACGCTGTTCACCGAGATCGCGACCATCGGACAGTTCCCGGGCATGCTGAGCCAGATCGCCGCACGGATGCGTGGCGTCACGGTGACGCCGCAGGAGCTCAAGGAAGCGATCGGCGAAGTGCGGCGCGAGATCGCGGATCAGGCCTTCGGGCCGCCCGCGGCCTCGCTCGACTACCTGGTGCGCGAGGTCGCCCTGGGTCACGACGAGCCGACCATCGGGGAGCGGGCCTCGGGCCGCGACGTGGAGAGCATCACGCTGCGCGAAGTCGAGGACCGCCTCAAGGAGCGCTTCGTCCCGGCGAACGCCACGCTCAGCCTGGCGGGGAATCTACGAACGGTCGACATCCATCGGTTGGTGGAGAACCTGTTCGGCGGGATCCCGGCGGGGGTCGCCGCCCCCGCCACGCCGCTCCCGCACTTGGACCCGGGCGTGCGGATCATTCCGCGCCCGGGGCTCACCGCGTCGGTAGCCTCGGTCGGCATTCTCGCGCCGGCACTGGACGATACGCTCCACCCTTCGTTCCTGCTCGCCAGCCTGATCATCGGCTCCCAGGTGGACGCGGCCTGGTCAACTCCCTCGAGCCCCGAGAGCCGGTTTCACTTCGCGTTCTTGGACGAACCCGACCTGGCGCGGATCTCGGTCCCGGTCCCATCGCGCGAAACGGACGTCGACACCATCGCCGTTCAGCTCGACGAGGTGCTGCGCGACCTGGCGCGCACTCCGATCGCGGCGCCGCTGTACTTTCAGCTCCAGACTTCCGACCTGTGGCTGATCGGCGGCCCGATGCGGCGGGAAGTGCGTGACGCCAGCCTCACCGAGGCCGGCGTGCTTCACACGCTGGCGCGCGGCATGGCGAGCTGCGCGCTCCTGAGGGACGAGGCGTTCTGGGCAGCGTACCGGCAGCGCCTCGCGCGGACCCCGATGCAGAGCCTGGGCCGCTGGCTTCCGTACTTCAGCCACGCCGACCACCAGGTGCGCGTGCTCCTCGTGCCGGCGGCGAGCCCCGCCGCTCGTCCCGCGCGGCGCGGACGCTGAGGGAGGCAACCCATGGCCAAGCAGGAAGTTCGGACGTTTCAGCAGAACCTGATGCGGCTCATCTAGGGTGTCCCCGGCCTAGGAGCCGGCGGAGCCCGGCACCTAGGCCCGGCGCGACGCCAACAGCTCGAGCTTCTCGGCCAGCTCGATGTCGCGCCGGCTGATCCCGCCCACGTCGTGCGTGACGATGTCCACGCGCACCGTGCCGTAGACGTTCGACCACTCGGGATGGTGGTCCATTTGCTGCACGACCAGGGCCGCGCTCGACAGGAATCCCCACGCTTCCACGAAGTCCTTGAATTGGAACTCGCGGTGGAGCTTGCCGCCCACCACGCTCCACCGCGTGAGTCGGCTCAATGCCAGCTTCACTTCCTCCTCGTTGAGCTTGCGATGGGCGTCCACCATCGGCACCTCCAGGGTCAGACGGCGACGGCGGCCCGTTCCACCTTGCCACGCGGGCGCGTCTGCCGGTGCGCGGCGGCGGCGAGCACGTGATAGGCGCGCAGGATTTCTCCGGTGGCGGCAGCACTCGCCCAGCGCCCACGCGCGGCGTGGGGCGCGTCGCCGTCGGCCATCTCGGGGAGGAAGCCGAGGGCGAGCGTTTCGATCGAGCGGCCGAGCGGCTCGAGGGTCGCCAGGGCGGCCGCGCGGTCGCGGTGCACTCGATGGTGGGCCAGCGAATAGTGCGGCAAGAGCCACCCCCACACCGTCCCCTGGTGGAGCGAGGCGGCGCGCGCGGCGGAGTCGCCGGCCGTGCGACCACGGTGACGCGGGTCGTTCGGCGCCAGGCTCTGCAGGCCACGGGACGTGAGCAGCCAGCGACCACAGGTCTCGAGCACCGCGCGGCGCCGCGCCGCGGGCAGCGGTGAATCGGGAAGCGACACGGCAAGCAACTGGTTCGGCCGCACCGAAGCATCGGGACCCTCGGGTCCATCCAGCAGGTCGTAGAGGCAATCCTGCTCGGGATTCCAATAGCGCGCGAACGCGTTGGCGACGCGGCGCGCCATGTCCTGGTAGGCGTCCTCGGGGCGGCCCAGCCGGCGCGCGAACAACGCCATCGCGGTGAGGGCGTTGTACCAGAGCGCGTTGATCTCGACCGGCTTGCCACGCCGCGGCGTCACCGGCGCGCCGTCCACCAGGGCGTCCATCCACGTGAGCGGCGCTTCGTCGCCGCCGCTGCGGAGCAGGGCATCGCGGGGGTCGACGCCCACCCCGAAACTCGTGCCTCGCTCGAGCCAAGCCCCGATGTCCTCGAGCGTCGGATAGAGCTGCTCGAGCAGCGCGTCGTCCGCGGTGGCCTCGACGTAGGAGCGCATCGCCTGGAAGAGCCACAGTGAAACGTCCACGCTTTCGAACCGGTCGGGGTGACCCGCGGAAGGCGAGACCGAGATCAATCCTCGGTCGACCCGGCAGGCGATCCCGGCGAGCAGCGTGCGGGCGACGTCGAAGCGTCCGGTCGAGAGTGTGAGCCCCGGCAGAGCGATCAACGCGTCGCGCGTCGCCTCGTCCGGCTGCGGGTAGCCCGCCACGAGGCCCCGCCCGCTGGGGTCGAGCGGCGTTCCGCGCTCGACCACGAATGCCTCCGCCGCGAGGGCCAGGCGCCGGACCCAGCCCGGCGCCAGGCGCGCCACCGGCTGCGCCCGCCGCCATGCATCCAAGTGGCCGCGCTCGCGCGCCGCGTGGCGCAGGCGCGCGGCCGCCAGCGCCATGTCGCCTCGGCCATCGAGACCCGCGGCCCGGCTGGTGCTGCCGGCCCAGCAATGGTCCTCGAGCGCCGTTCGACCCAGTTCCTGCTCGAGCGGCAGGAAGAAGCCCCGATACCAGTCCTGCGCCACCTCGATCACCGCACCCGGCGCAGTGAGCCACAGCGGCGTGGCGTCCGGGAAGCACTCGATCTTGAGCCCGGCGGCCACCGGCTCGACCCGCGGGCTCGGGCTTTGAAGAGGACCGATCCGCGAGGCGGGGCGATGGCTGGCCAGGGCTCGCAGCTCGAGCGTCACCGCCGACCGGGCGGAGACCAACCGGTACTCGACGTAGGTCGTGTTCTCGCCGTGCTCCATCCACACCCGCTTTTCGAGCCGCGTGTCGCCGATCGCCCACGTCCAGGTAGGGATGCTTCCCTCGAGTCGAAACGATTCCAGATGGACGTGGCCGCGGGGATCGACGACGCCGCTCGCCCAGCGGTTCGTATCGAGATCGACCCACGCGCCATCGAGGCGCAGGCGCTCGGACAGCTTGGTGAAAAGCAGGGTCGCGCCCAGCGGAGGTGGAAGGGCCGCGATCAGCAGCCCGTGCTCGCATCGCGTGAGATCGCCGCTCGCCGTGCCCGCGGCGAAGCCTCCGATGCCGTTCGTGACCAGCCACTCGAGGCGCGAGGCCACGCCTAAGTCACCGAGCCGCTCGCGTCCCAGATCGAGATCGCCCATGGGTCCTCCCTGACGCCGTCGAGACCTCCCACGGCGCTCCGTTCTTCGAGGAGCGCCGACTCCCGTGGAGCGCGAGGCGTGGTGGATGGCTAGTTCCAGCCGCTTCCCTCACGAGCCTCGCGTCCAGCGTCCCCATCCTAGCACCGAGGCGACCGCTCGGGTCAGTCCTTGAATGCCGAGCCGAAAGGCTCGATCGTGCGGCCATGCGCGACCCTGGCGGCGGCGCCACGCACCCCTGGCGCGAACTCGGGCCGGGAATCCGTGTGCGCCAGAGCGCGGCGTTCTCGATGAACTCGACCGTGCTCTCGAGCCCCGAACACACCGTGATCGTCGATCCGGGCGTGCTGCCTTCGGAGCTGGACGATCTCGCCGAGGCGGTGCGCCGCGTCGAGACGAACGCGGTGACCCTGCTCTTGACCCACGCCCACTGGGACCACGTGCTCGGCCGAGCGTGGTGGCCCAGGGCGAGCGTGCTCGCGCACGATCGGTTCGCCGCCGCCGTGCGAGCGCACGCCGGCCACATCCTCGAAAAGGCTCGCGCCCGCGCACGGCTCCACGGCGAGACGTGGGAGCGAGACTTCACCCCCTATCGTCCGGATCAAGCAGTGAGCGGGCTCCACTTCGCCAAGCTCGGGCCGTGGCGCCTGGTGCTGCGCGACGCTCCCGGGCACGACGACTCGCAGCTCACCATCCACCTCCCCGAGCAGAGGCTGCTGATCGCGGCCGACATGCTGTCCGATCGCGAGGTGCCGATCCTCGACCGGCCCTGCGCGGTCTACCGTCACACCTTGGAGGAGCTGCTCCCGCTCGCCTTGCACGGCGCGATCGAAACCCTGATTCCCGGACACGGGACCGTGGCACGCGGGCGCGCCGAGGCGGTCGCGCGGCTCACCCGCGACATCGGCTACCTGGACCGCCTGGCCGCGGCCGCGCACGAGGCGGTTCGCGACGGCTCGCCGGTCGAGGCCCTCGAGGAGCGGCTCGGCACCATGGACGATCGCCTGCGCGCAAT
Organism: Candidatus Eiseniibacteriota bacterium; assembly: GCA_005893295.1. GTDB lineage: Bacteria > Eisenbacteria > RBG-16-71-46 > RBG-16-71-46 > RBG-16-71-46 > WS-8. Next base: position 24,897 of record VBOY01000017.1, read on the forward strand.
GGACGAGACGGTGCGCGAGGCCCATCGGGACAACATCGCGCTCGAATACCGCGCCGCGGCTCTCGCCGCCGCGCCGGGCTCATGACGGGAGATCTCGAGGCGCGCGTCGCCGAGGCGGTCGCCGCGGTCCGCGCGCACAGCGGCCTCGTCCCGCGCGTCGGTCTCACCCTGGGCTCGGGGCTGGCGCGGCTCGTCGAGGCGGTGGAGCGGCCCCTGGCATGGCCCACGCAGGAGCTGCCGCACTGGCCGCGCTCGACCGTCGCGGGGCACCGCGGCCGCCTGATCCTCGGCCGATGGGCCGGCATCGAGGTCGCCGTGCTCTCCGGGCGAAGCCACCACTACGAAGGCTACGGGCTCGATCAGGTGACCTTCGGCGTGCGCGTGCTGCGGGCGCTCGGGGCGCGCACGCTCATCTTCACCAACGCGGCCGGCGCGGTGAGCCGTGAGCTCGTTCCGGGCGACCTGATGCTCGCCACCGACCACATCAACTGGATCGGAACCCGCGGCATGCTCACGGCCTCGGAGCGGAGGGAGCGGCGCTCGGGGCGCGCGGTGGCTCCCCTCCACAGCGCGGAGCTGGCGGCGGCGCTGCGTGAGGCGGCGGTCAGGGCCGGCGTGCCGCTCGGCCGCGGCGTGCTGTTGGGCGGGAAAGGTCCTGCCTACGAGACCGCCGCCGAGATCCGCTTCGCGGCCGCGGCGGGGGCGGACGCCGCCTGCATGAGCACCGTGCCCGAGGTCACCCTCGCGGCTCATCTCGGGGCTCGGGCGGCCAGCATCTCGTGCATCACGAATCGAGCGACCGGCCTGTCGCAGGCTCCCCTCACGCACGAGGAGGTGACCGAGGTGGCGGGCCGCGCGGTCGATCGGCTGCGCGCCGTGCTGGAGGAGTACCTTCGGGCCGGCGCGCCCTAGGGCTGCCCGCCGTTCAGCTCTGCTCCCAACGAGTCGCGGGCTTCCTGATTACCCGGGTCCAGCTCGAGCTCGCGGCGGTACCACGCGGCCGCGCGCCGGGAGTCGCCGAGCCGCCCGTAGGCCCGCCCGATCCCGAATGCCAGCCCCGGCTGGGCCCCGGTGAGCCGGCGCTCGGCCGCGAACTCGGCCAGGGCTCGCCGCGGTTCGCCCTGTTCCAGCGCGAGCAGGCCTAGCCGCTGGTGCGCCCGCGGCGTCCCGGGTGACACGCGAAGCGCGGCGAGCAGCTCCCTTCGCGCCTCGACGTAGCGCCCCTCGAGGAGAAAGACATTGGCCAACAGGCTGCGGGCTAGCGCGTCATGACGCGAGCACGCAACCGCCCGCTCGACCTCGTTCTTCAAGCGCACGCGGTAGACGGAGTCGGCGCCGCTACGCTGCTGCAGCTCTGGGACCCTCTCGTTGCCCGCAGGCACCAGCCTGTAGGCGTAGCGCTGGGCGACGGTCGAGAGCGACCCATCGCGTCGCACGTAGAGGGCCGCCGCGT
>VBOY01000018.1:0-6875 GCA_005893295.1 Candidatus Eiseniibacteriota bacterium
AGGGGCTGCGCTATCTGGAGGCGCGACTCGGGGAGCGCGCTTCGGGTATCATCACCGGGCTCATCTCGCCAGGGTTCTTCGTCGAGCTCGAGGAGGCGCCGGTCGAGGGATTCGTGCGTCCGTCCCTCTACCTCGACGACTTCTTCACCCTTGACGAGCTCGGCGTGCGGCTGACGGGTCGTCGAACCCGCCGCCGCTTCACCCTGGGGGACACGATACACGTGACGATCGCCCGTGTGGACGTGCCCGCACGGGAGTGCGACTTGGCCATCGAGGGCCCGCAGCGACGACGCCGCCGAGAGCGGGGGAGGACATGATGCCGCAGAAGAAGACTCGAAGGATCGAACGCCGGCGCGTGGCTCGGGCGGACGCCAGCCTGAGCATGCGGGTCGAACGGGCGCTGGTCGATGGTGCCCCAGGCCAGACACCACACTATCTCGCGCCGCTGTCCAAGGTCATGTTGACCATCGTGCTGCCAGGAGTTCCGGCGACGCGGGGCACCCAGCGACTCCTCAAGTGCGAAGGAGTGGTGGTGCGCTGTCTCGCGGTGCCGCGCGTCGCTGGCGCCCGCGCCTACGAGCTGGCGTGCAGCTTCCTCGGGCTGGACGAGCGTCTGCGCCGGCTGCTGAGCGACTTCGTCGCGTGGCGCAACGTGCAGGCGCTCCCAGGCGTACCGAGCGAAGCGACGCGTGCGCGGCCGCCGGGCCGCCGCCTCGCCGCGGGGAGCCGGCCGACCATCGCGAACGGCCGGGTGCCGGGCTCGAGATCGGCCCGCCCGGGGCGTTCCGCCGCCCGTGGGCGGCCCTGACGACGGCTGCCCCGACCCCCGCAATGCCGTCCTCCGTCCCCGACCGGCTGACCGTGACGCCGGGTCGACCGGTGGCCGGCACGGTGGTCCCCCCGGGAGACAAGTCGATCACCCATCGCGCCTACCTGATGGGGGCCCTTGCCCATGGCTCGACGCGGGTCGGGAATGCCAACCCCGGCCGAGACTGCGCGACGACGTTGGCGTGTCTCGAAGCGCTCGGGACTCGCGTCCAGGGGGACGCCCGCACGGTGACGATCGAGGGGTGCCAAGGTCGGCTCGAGGAGCCGGACCGCGTGCTCGACTGCGGAAACTCCGGGACCACGTTGCGCCTGCTGGCCGGGCCCCTGGCGGCCCACCCGTTTCTCTCGGTGCTCGCCGGTGACCGCTCGCTCAACCGTCGCCCCGTGGCGCGCGTGATCGAGCCACTGCGACGCATGGGAGCCAGGCTGTGGGCGCGGTGCGAGGACACCGTTCCGCCCTTGGTCGTGGTAGGAGGTCCGCTCCGTCCCATCCACCACAGGTTGGAGGTGGCGAGCGCCCAGGTAGCTTCCGCGGTGCTTCTGGCCGGGCTGTACGCCTCTGGCGAGACCGTGATCGAACTCTTGGGCCCGGCGCGCGACCACACCGAGCGACTCCTGCGCGCGTTCGGCGTCGAGACCGAGGTGGAGCTCTTTCCCTCCGGTGGTCGGCGCGTGCGGCTGAGAGGCCCGGCGTGCCCGCGCGCCACCGCGGTCGAGGTGGCCGGAGACTTCTCGGCGGCTTCGTTCTTCCTTGCCGCCGCCGCCGCGACTCCCGGCGCACGGGTCAAGGTGCGCGGCGTCGGCCTCAACCCGACCCGCACCGGGCTCTTGGAAGTTCTGGCATCGATGGGCGCCGAGGTGCACGAGGAGCGCTCGGGAGAGGCCGCCGGTGAGCCCATCGGGGACGTCACGGTGGTGGGCCCCGAGCGGCTGCGAGCGGCGGAGGTGACGGCCGACCAGATCCCGCGAATGGTGGACGAGGTTCCCGCCTGGGCGATCGCCGCCGCGACCGCCCACGGGACCTCGCGGCTCAAAGGCGCGGCCGAGCTGCGCCTCAAGGAGAGCGATCGCCTCGCCGCGATCGCCATCGGGCTTGGCCGGCTCGGCGTCGCCGCGCGGGCTCTCGACGATGGCCTCGAGATCGTGGGCGGCCCGATCGGGGGAGGGACCGTGCGCTCCGAGGGCGACCACCGGATCGCAATGGCCTTCGCCGCGCTGGCCACACGCGCGCGAGGCGCGGTCACCGTGGAGGACACGGCTTCGATCGCCACGTCCTATCCGGGCTTCACCGGGGACTTGGCTCGCCTCGGGGCCGAGATCCAGCCGGCGTAGACTCGAGGCACGATGAGCTTCGTGGTCACCATCGACGGTCCCGCCGGAGCGGGCAAGAGCACCACGGCGCGGGCGGTGGCCGCCCGGCTCGGGCTCCTCTACGTCGATACCGGGGCGCTCTACCGCGCCTTCGCGCTCAAGGCGCGCCATGCGGGGATTCCGATCGACGACGATGCCGCGCTGGAGCGTTGCGGGCGCGCCCTCGACCTCGTTCTTTCGGGCTCGGCCGAGGCGCCGCGCGTGTGGCTCGAAGGGGTCGACGTGAGCGAGGAAATCCGGACTCCGGCGGTGAGCGAGCTTTCGTCGCGGCTCGCCGCCCGCCCGGTGGTGCGCCGCAGGCTGGTGGAGATCCAGCGGGCCTTGCGCGCCCGCGGTCCCCTGATCGCCGAGGGACGCGATCTGGGAACCGTGGTGTTCCCGGATGCCGAAGTCAAGATCTACCTGGACGCCGACCTGGCCACGCGCGCCCTCCGTCGCCACCGAGAGCTCGCACGGCGTGGAATGATCGTGCCGCTGGACGAGGTGCGGGGCGAGATCGCGAGTCGCGACGAACGTGACCGCTCCCGGGTCGACAGCCCCCTCGCGGCGGCCCAGGACGCGGTGCGCCTCGACACGTCGGGCAAGACCGTGGACGAGCAGGTGGCCGCCGTGCTCGAGATCGTCCGCGCCCATCCGGCTTTCCCGGACCCGGCGGGACGGGCGGGCCGAGACGGGCTCGACGATTAGGAGAAATCGTGGGCGCGTATTATAGTGTCGCGCGGTTTTTGACCAGTGGCTGCTTCGCCGCCTTGACGGGGTGGGAGGTTCGCGGTCGCGAGCGCATCCCCCGACACGGCGGCCTGATCGTCGCGTCGAACCACATCTCGTTCTGGGACCCGCCGTTCATCGGCTCCGCCCTCCCTCGGGAGATGCACTTCCTCGCCAAGGAAGAGCTCTTCCGGACCCTCGGGCTCGGGCCGCTCATCCGGGGGCTCAACGCGATTCCGATTCGACGCGGCGTGGCGGATATGAGCGGACTCTCGCGCGCGATGGCAACGCTCAAACGGGGCGAGGCGTTGCTCATGTTTCCGGAGGGGAGCCGGATGCGGGACGGCGAGTTGCACCCGGCGCGACCTGGAGTCGGAATGATGGCGGTCCACGCCGACGTTCCGGTCGTGCCGTGCTACATCTCGGGCAGCAACCGACCTCGCCGCTGGCTGATGCGACGTGCGCGGGTGAGGATTTGGTTCGGTCCCGCGTACCACTGGAGGGACCTCGCGGGCGAGGATGCCACGCTTCCCCCCGGGCGAGCGTTGTATCAGCGGGTGGGGGAGGCGGTGATGCGGGAAGTCGCGGTTCTCAAGACAGGGCAGGAGACGTCGGCGTCACGCGGAGCCGCATAGGCGGCTTCGCCAACTTCATACGAGATCAGGAGGTCTTGCGTTCCATGCTGGACACGACCGAAAGGACCCTCAACCCCGCGCGGGAAACACCGGCGCGGGCCATCACCCAGCCGCCCGTGCCGCTCAACTACGAAGACGAAGAGGAGATTTCGCCCGAAGCGCGCGCCGAGATGTTCGGCCACTACGAAGATTCGATGCGGTCGCTGGGCGAGGGCGAGATCGTGCGCGGCACGGTGCTCGCGGTGGACGACAAAGAAGTCCTGGTCGACGTGGGATTCAAGAGCGAAGGCGTGATCGCCCTGTCCGAGTTCCCCGATCCCTCGAGCATCAAGGTGGGGGATACGATCGAGGTCTTTCTCGAGAAGATGGAGAACCAGGACGGCCTGGTGGTGCTGTCCAAGCAGCGGGCCGATTTCGTGCGGGTCTGGGATCGCGTCAAGGAAGCCCACGATCGCGAACAGGTGGTGGACGGAAGGTTGGTCCGCAAGATCAAGGGCGGTGTGGTGGTCGACCTCTACGGCGTCGAGGCCTTCCTTCCCGGATCGCAGATCGCCCTGCGCCAGGTGCAGAACGTCGACGCGCTGCTCGGCCAGATGGTCCAGGTGAAGATCATCAAGCTGAACAAGCGCCGCCGCAACATCGTGGTGTCGCGCCGCGCCGTGCTCGAGCAGGAGCGCGACCGCATGAAGGCCAGCATCCTCAAGGATCTGGCGAAGGATCAGATCCGCGAAGGAGTGGTGAAGAACATCACCGACTTCGGCGCCTTCGTGGACCTCGGCGGCATCGATGGCCTGCTCCACATCACCGACATGTCGTGGGGACGCGTGTCGCACCCGTCCGAGCTGGTGAAGATCGGAGACAAGCTGCGCGTCAAGGTCCTCAACTTCGATCCGGAAAAAGAGCGCATCTCGCTCGGCTTGAAGCAGCTCGAGGCCTATCCCTGGGAGGGGGTGGACGAGAAGTACAAGGTGGGGGATCGCATCAAGGGTCGGGTCGTTTCGATCACCGACTACGGTGCGTTCGTCGAGCTCGAACGGGGCGTCGAGGGGCTGGTCCACGTCTCCGAGATGTCCTGGACGCGGCACGTGCGGCATCCCTCCAAGGTGGTGAACATCGCTGACGTGATCGAAGCCGTGGTGCTCAAGGTGGACAAGGCGAACGAGAAGATCTCGCTCGGCTTGAAGCAGACCGAGCCCGATCCCTGGCTGACGCTCGACCAGAAGTACCCGCCCGGCACCAAGGTCAAGGGCAAGGTGCGCAACCTCACCAACTTCGGCGCGTTCGTGGAGCTGGAGGAGGGAATCGACGGGCTGGTCCACGTCTCCGACATGTCGTGGACCAAGCGCGTCGCGCATCCGAGCGAGGTGCTCAAGAAGGGCGACGGGCTCGAGGTGGTCATCCTGTCCATCGACAAGGAACACCGGCGCATCAGCCTCGGTCTCAAGCAGGTCTCCGAGGACCCGTGGCCGTCGCTGGCGGAGAACTTCCCGTCCGGAGCCGAGCAATCGGGGACGATCAATCGCCTCTTCGACCGGGGCGCGATCGTGGACCTCGGTGGGGGGATCGAGGGCTTCGTGCCCCTGTCCCAGCTCGGCATCGAGGACTTGAAGCGACCCAACGATGCGTTCGAGATCGGCGAGACGCTGCGCATGAAGGTGACCCGCGTGGACGTGCCGAACCATCGGTTGATCCTGAGCGTGAGGGCCTGGCTCGCCGAGCAGGACGACATCGCGCTCGCCGAGTGGACGTCGCGTCGCAATCAGGTGCGGGCCCGCATCGCGGCGAATCCGCCCGCCGAGGAGCTGGCCGAGGCCAGCAAGGCCGGGCGCGGAAAAACGGAGGAGCTTCCCGAAGAGTAGTGGTGTCGCCCGTGAGGGACGGGCGCGCTCCGATCGGGCGGGCGTTCGCGCTCGCCCGATTGGCTTTTCATGCGTCGCACCGTATCCTGCGACGACGATGCGGGCACCTACGGTTCGACATGGCGGTCGGCGCCTCGTGGCGTCGGCGATCCTGATCCTGGCCCCCGCCGCGCCTTGCCTCGCGGCATCGCGCCCGCTGGCGGCACTCCTTTCGACCACTCCGGCGGACAGCCTGGGAGGTCCGCTCGCGAGGCTCGAAGCCTCCGCGGCAGAGCCCTTGTCGGGCGCCGAGGCCGCGCTCACGCTCGGGGCGCTGCATTTCGCGCGGGGCGAGTACCGGGAGGCCGTGACTGCCTACGCCCGCGCGGCGGCCCGCCTCGATCCGGCGCGCAAAGCCGAGGCCCGGTACTGGGCGGGGCTCGCCTGGCTCGGCCTCGGCGAACCCACCCAGGCGAGAGCGTCGCTCGAGGAGGTGGCGCTCGACCGGTCTCCGCGGCGCGTCGAGGCGATGCTCGGCATCGCCCAGGCGTGGGAGCTGTCACAACGCCCCGAGCGCGCCTACGACGCGCTGGCCTCGATCGCCGAGGGCGATCTGGGGGAGGCCGGGGCGGCGGTGCTCGAACGCGCGGCCGCGCTGGCCGAGCGCTTGAACCGGCCCGACCAGGCTCGCAGGGCGCGCGAGCGCTTGCTCGCCCGGTACCCGCGCAGCATCGAAGCGGCCGCGGCGCGGCTCGAGTTCGCGCAGGCCGAGGCGAGCGCCGGAACCGGGCATGTCGCGGTCGTGATCGGCTCGTTTCTGGATCTCGCGCGCGCCCGATCGCTGGCTGGCGAGGCGCGCCACGCCGGCTTTCCGAGCGCCCAGGTGATCACCCGCGGACAGGGGCTCGCCGCGGTGCACGTCGTCCGCCTCGGGACCTACGCCGGCCACCTCGACGCCCGCCGGGCCGGCGACCAAGCGGCGCGCGCGCTCGGGGTCGCCTATCGGATCGTGCGCTCGCCGTGAGCGCGCCGCGGCGCGGGAGCCGTCGATGACGCTCTTTCCCGAGGCGAGCCCAGCGCCTGCGCGCGCCGAGTCGCGCGCGGGAGGCGCCGGTCGCACGCGTCTCATGGAGCAGTACACGCGGGTGAAGCGCGAGCACCCGGACGCGTTGCTGTTCTTCCGGCTGGGCGACTTCTACGAGCTGTTCTTCGAGGACGCCGTGACGGCGTCGCGATTGCTCGGCCTCACGCTCACCTCCCGCAACAAGCAGGATCCCGAGCCGATCCCGATGTGTGGCGTGCCCTGGCACCAGCGCGACGCCTACGTGGCGCGGCTGCTCCGCCTCGGGCACGCGGTGGCGGTGTGCGACCAGCTTGAGCCCGCAGGACAAGCCAAGGGCTTGGTGGAGCGGGCGGTGACCGAGATCCTGACCCCAGGCTCGGTGGTGGGGGACGGCTTCCTGGATCCGGCCGCGAACAACTTCCTCGCGGCGGT
>VBOY01000018.1:6894-32466 GCA_005893295.1 Candidatus Eiseniibacteriota bacterium
GCGCTGGGCCGACGCGCCGGCTCTGTTGTCGAGCGTATGCGTCGCCGAATGGGTTCTGCCCGAGAACGGCACGATCGAGCCCACGCTCGCTCGGCGACTCGAGGGTGCGCTCGAAGGTCTTGCGGGGGCGCGCAGCCATGCCCCGCTCGCGAGCTTCCTCGATCTCCGGCCGACGCGGCGCTGGGGCGACATCACCCCTTCGCTCGCCGAGGTCCCGGCCGCGCGGGCCGCGGCCGCGGCGACCCTGGTCTACCTCGACCGCGTCCAAGTAGGCGAAGCGCTGCGCCGGGCGCGCATCGAGCGTTGGAGCGAGAGCGAGACGTTGCGTGTCGACGCCGCGACGGCCCGGCATCTGGAGCTCTTCCAGGCGCACCCGGGCGGGGAGCCCAGCCACACGCTCTGGTACCACCTCAACGCCTGCATGACGTCACCCGGCGGGAGGCGGCTCCGGGCTTGGCTCGAGCGCCCGATTCTGGACCTCGCCGAGCTCGAGCGCCGCCATGCCGCGGTGCAGACGTGGCTCGACGCCGGAATGGCGCGCGCCTCGTTTCGTGCCGCCTTGCGCGGCTTGCCCGACCTCGAGCGCCTGGCCGGCCGCCTCGCCTGCGCGCGCGCCACGCCGCGCGATCTCTCCGACGGCTGCCGGGCCTCGCCGCCTCGCTCACCGACCTTGCGCCCGCGTGCGCGCCGCCGGGCTCTGCCCTGGCCGGTATCCCGGAGCTCGAGTCGCTGCTCGCGCGCGCCCTGGTCGACGAGCCCCCGCCGCTCGCGCGCGATGGGGGCTTGATTCGGCACGGTTTCGACGCCCATCGTGACCGCCTGCACGAGCTCGCACACTCGGGCAAGCGCTGGATTGCCGAGCTCGAGACCGAGGAACGCGCGCGCACCGGCATCTCGAGCCTCAAGATCGGGTTCAACCGCGTGTTCGGCTACTACCTCGAGGTGACGCGTCCGCACCTCCACCGCGTCCCGGCGGACTACGAGCGGCGCCAAACGCTCACCGGCGCCGAGCGCTTCGTGACGCCGGCGCTCAAGGCCAAGGAGAGCGAGGTCTTGAGCGCCGAGGAAAAGCTCAAGGCACGCGAGCACGAGCTGTTCGTCCAGGCCGCGGCCGACGCCCTGGCCCGGCTCGACGTCGAGGCTGCGCTCGCCGAGATCGCCGCGCGCTACGGCTGGGTGCGCCCCCACATGGATGCCTCGGGCCGACTCGTCCTCGAGGATGCGCGCCACCCGGTGGTGGAGCGCCTGCTGCCGAGCGGGCGCTTCGTTCCCAACTCCTGCGAGCTGGACACCGACCACCGGCAAATCGTCTTGCTCACCGGGCCCAACATGGGAGGCAAGAGCACCTACTTGCGCCAGGTGGCGCTGTGCGTGTTGCTCGCACAGGCGGGCTCCTACGTTCCCGCCCGCGCCGCCCGGATCGGGCTCGTGGATCGGTTGTTTACCCGCGTCGGCGCCGCGGACCGGCTGGGAGCGGGGCAGAGCACGTTCATGGTCGAGATGCGAGAGACCGCCGACATCCTGCTCCACGCCACGCCGCGCTCGCTCGTGCTGCTCGACGAAGTGGGCCGTGGCACCGCCACGTACGACGGGTTGGCGCTGGCGTGGGCGGTGACCGAGCACCTGCACGAGGAGCGAGGCCAGCGGCCGCGCACCATCTTCGCCACGCACTACCACGAGCTCACTCAGCTCGCCGAGCGCCTGCCACGCCTCGTCAACCTGCACGCCGCGGTCGAAGAGTGGGGGGACGGTGTGGTGTTCTTGCACCGTATGGTCGAGGGCCCGGCCGATCGCTCGTACGGCATCCACGTCGCCCAGCTCGCCGGCCTCCCGGCTCGGGTGCTGGCGCGGGCGCGGCAGGTTCTCCACGAGCTCGAGAGCGAGCGCACCGCCGACCACCTGGATCGGCGCCCTCCAGGGGACGCCCCCACCGGAGCGGTCGCCGGGACGACGGCGCACCCGTTGGCGAACCTCCTGGGCGATCTCTCGCCCGAGACCCTGACGCCGCTCGAGGCGCTCAACCTGATCGCGGAATGGAAGCGAACCTGGGGGACGCCCCGCTAACAGGCTGCTGAAAAAGCCTGAATGCAAGGCGCGAGGAGCGACCGAGCAACGCAGCAGTCGGGCTTTTTCAGCAGCCTGCTAAGCCGGCTCGCTCCCCCACGAGGAAGGGCTGGTGCTATTCGAGCCGCCGCAACGCCGCCGCGAGTCGCTCGAGGCCTGCCTCGATCGCCACCACCGCGACGCCACCCACCGACAGGCGCACCCAGCCGTCTTCCCGCGACAGGCCAAAAGCCTGGAAGGGAACCACGCCGATCCCGGCCTGCTCGAGCAGCAGCCGGCGGATGTCCTCGTTGGTGCGCAACTCGCGCCCGCCCAGACGCCGCCCGAACAGATCGAACCGTGCCGAGAGATAGAGCGTTCCCTCGGGCTTCACCGCTTCGACCGGATGCCCCTGGGACCGCAGCCGCTCCAGTCCTTGGTGCAGGAGGTCGAGGCGCTCGTGAAGTCTCTGGTGCATGGTGCGGCGGAAGGCGGCGAATGCGGTCGGGTCGTCCAGGAACTCGGCGGTGGCGATCTGCTCCGCCTTGGGGGCCCATGCACCCACGTGTCCCAGCAGATCGGACATGCGGGCGGTCACCGCGGGGGCGGCGATCGACCAGCCGACGCGAAGTCCCGTCGCCGCGAGCGACTTCGAGATTGCGTCCAGCGCCACGGTGTAGGGCGCGACCTCCGGCACCAGGCCGGCGGGCGTCGGCGGGCGAGGCGTGTCGAAGTCGAGCGACCAGTAGACCTGATCGAACAGCAAGAACACGGGGCGCTCGCCGCGCTCCTCGCGCCGTCGGTTCTCGGCCACGACCGCCCGGCAGATCTGCTCGAGCGCCGCGGGGCTCATGCGGGTGCCGGTGGGATTGAGCGGCGTACACAGGGCGAGCAGGCGCACCCGCGGCAGGATCGCCTCGACCTGCTCGGGCACCGGGTGGAAGTCGTGCTCGCGCGTCACCGGGAGCGGCAACGGGACCGCGCCCGTCAGGTACGCGTAGTGGTTGTTGTTCCACGACGGCACTGGAAACGCCACCGTGTCGCCCGGGTCGACGAGGGTACGATAGGTAGCGTAGATGAGCGGACGCGCTCCACCGGCCACCAGCACCGATTCCACGGGGACCGCGAGCCCGAGCTCGCGCTCGGTGAAGCGGGCCGCGGCTTGGCGCAGCTCGAGCACGCCGTTCGAGGGCGGATAGTTCGTGTGCCCGGCCCGGAGCGCTCGATGCACCCCCTCGAGCAGGCTGTCGGGGAGTGGAAACTCGCGCGGATCGAAATCGCCGACGGTCAGGTTGCACACCGGCTGCCCGGCGGCGATGAGCGAGCGGATCTCGGCGGCGATGCGCAGCACCTCCGACCCGATGATGCCGCGCGCCAGCCGCGACAAGCTGGCGTCGTCCACGGTGCCGCGGCGATCGACGGTCTGAGTCCTGTCCGTCATGTCCGTTCCTCCGCGCCCCGGCGGGCTCGCGCTCGATCGCTCGGCGAGCCTGGTTCCCGGGTGTCTGGGATCGTGTCCGCTGCCGGTTCCGAGATGCCGATCAGGCCCTGGTCGAGCGCCTTCCGGTCCGCGAGCGCGTCCGCCACCGGAGGCCCCGCCGGCGTCTGGCGGCGGTAGGCGAGGAGTCTCTGGTAATGGGCGGGACGCTGGCGCGCGAGCCACGCCTCCAGCTCATCGCCGCGGTCGAACCATGCCACGACGTCCGCGAGCGGCCGGCGGCGCTCGCAGGAGCGTGGGTCGTAGTCACGACACAGCACCGGATGACGCCCGTGAATGTCGCAACGGCCGGCCTGGTTCAGGTGCTCGCATACGGTGCCGAAATGCACGAACCATCGCTCGGGCCGCTCCACGTAGAGGCTCACCCCGCGATGGTAGAGCGCCCAGATCCACTGGTCATACTCCCAGGCGGCACGTGGCGCATCGACCTCGACCGTGATGTAGGTACAGCAGGTGACGCAGCCGGAGCACAAGTCGGCATTTTCCACGGCCGCCAAGTCGCTGGCGCGCCGCCGATCGGCGAGTGGGCCGGCGACCGTGTGGTGGTGCGGATCGGCAGCGCGCCGGTTCATGACGCCCTTATAACCCACCGTCGCAGTCGACGCCACCGAAGAAGCGCCGGCTCGCTTCAGCGATGCGTGCGGCCCGCGGCGCGGCGCGCCGCGCGCGCCAGATCGCTGTCCGCCGTCGTCATCGCGACGCGCGCCGCGGCGCTCTTCAGAGCCGGGTGTGGCGCTCCCGCGGCGGCGTCGAGCGCCAGCCAGGCGAGACGTTCGGTCGCCCCCGGAGCCAGCGCGCGCACCAGGATTGCCGCGAGTGTCTCGGCGGCAGCCGGCTGCGCGCCGAAGGCGCGCGGCGCCTTCCACAGCGCTCGGCCGGCCTGTGCCCGAACCGTCTCCACCGAATCGACCAACGCGGTGAGCAACGCGGCCCGCAGGCTGTCCCGCAGTTGGGCGGTGAGCGGGGACTTCCCGTCCGCCGGGGAGCGCTCGAGATCGGAGACGACTCGGTTGACTCCCAGCGCCAGCACCGCTTGTTCGCGCACCGTGGGGTTCGGATCGCGGGCGTAGGGGAGAATGCGCGCCACCGCCCGCGGTGATTCGTAGCTCCAGCGCAGCAGCGCGCGCGCGGTCGCGCGCGCCCCGCGCGGCACCTGGGCCTGCTCCGCGGGCGACTCGACGCGGATTCCCACCGCGGCGAGCAGCAAGGCCGCGCCCACGAGGAGCGCCCCGGTTCGCTCGCCCCGGTTCGCCGCCCACCGCGACGCCGCGAACGCCCCGACCGACGCGCCGGCGAAGATCGCGAGCCACCAACCGCCGCGTGCGAGCCAGGCGCGACCGCCGCCGAGCGCGAGCGCGATCGCGGCCAGCCCTCCCGTGAGCCCGCCCGCCAGCGTGGCGCCCAGCAGCCGGCCGCGGAAGCCGGGCGGCTCCATCACGGGCCCTCCAACACCTCGAGGCAGTTCTCGTAGCGCCCGAACGAGGGCATGAGGTAGACGCCGTTCGCTTGGGCCCTGCAGCGTGCCAGCAGCTCGCGCGCCAGATCCACCCCCACCCGCTGGCCTTCGTTGCCGGCCTCGCGCATGCGAGCGCGCACGTGAGCGGGTACGTGGATCCCCGGCACCTCGTTGTGCAGGAACTCGGCGTGACGGTAGGACTGCAAGGGCAGGATGCCGATCAGGATCGGAATCGTGGTCAGCGCGGATAGACGCTCGACGAACCGCTGCCAGCTCGCCAGCTCGTAGACCGGCTGCGTCATCACGAAGTGCGGACCGGCGTCCAGCTTGCGCTTCACGTAGTCGAGCTCCTTGTCCAAGTCCTCGGCAGTCGGGTTGACGCCGCACCCGATCGCGAAGCGCGTCGCCGCGCCGATCGAGGACCCGGCCAGGTCCACTCCCTGGTTCATGCGATGGACGATCCGCATCAAGCCTGGTGCGTCGGTGTCGTACACCGCGGTGGCGTTCGGGTAGTCGCCCAAGCTCGGCGGATCCCCGGTCAGGCACAACACGTTGCGGATCCCGAGCGCGTGGGCGCCCAGGAGATCGCTCTGAAGCCCCATCAGATTGCGATCGCGGGTGGTGTAATGGAGGATCACCTCGAGACGCGGGAAATGGGTGCGGATCAGGTACGCAAGGGCCACCGCGCTCATGCGGATGCGGGCCAGCGGAGAGTCCGCGATGTTGACGCAGTCCACGCCGCGTTGCGCCATCCGCGCCGCCGCTTCCATCACCTTCTGGGTGGTGATGCCGCGCGGCGGATCGATCTCCACGCTGACCACGAATTTCTCGCGCAGCACCGCGAGGATCGACGGCTCCCCGGCCGAGACCGGCGGCGCGATCGGAGCGGGCGGGGGTTCCAGCACGCGCACCTCGGCCCCCGGGGCCAGCTTCTCCGCCGGGAGCCGCGACACCAAGCGTTCGCGCATCGCGCGCACGTGGGCGGGCGTAGTTCCGCAACAACCGCCCACGATCCGCGCCCCCACCTCGACGGCGCGCGCGGCGAAATCCGCGAAGTACTCGGGGCTCGCCAGGTAGAGGAAACGCCCTTCGATCATCTGCGGAAGGCCCGCGTTCGGCATCACCGAGACCGGCGTGTCCTCGGCGGCTCGCACGATTTCTTCCAACACCTCGAGCGTGGCCTGCGGGCCCATGCCGCAGTTGAGCCCGACCACCGAAGCGCCCGCGTGACGCAACGCCTTGACCGCGAGGGTGGGTGCGTGCCCGTAGAGGGTCTTCCCGTCTTCGCCGTAGGTCATCTGTGCGATCACCGGCAGCTCGAGCGAAACGCGGCGCACCGCGCGCAGCGCCGCCAGGATTTCGGTCAGATCCTGGAAGGTCTCGAGAATGAAGCAGTCGCATCCGCCTTCGAGTAGCCCTTCCGCGGTCGCCTGGAACCATTCCTCGGCCTGCCGCACCGTGATGTGCCCGAACGGTTCGAGGGGCTTCCCGAGCGGGCCCAGAGAGCCGGCCACGAAGGCGTTCACGCCTACGATCTCGCGCGCCTGCCGAGCCAGCTTGGCCCCTTGCCGGGCGAAGACGCGCACGCGCTCCTCCAAGCCATGAGCCGTAAGGCGTACCGCGTTGGCCCCGAAGGTGTTGGTCTCGATCAACTCGGCCCCGGCCGCGAGGTAGTCGCGGTGGATGGACTCCACCAGCGTGGGGCGGGATAGGTTGAGCTCGTCGAAGCACTGATCGAATCCGATACCACTCTGATAGAGCATCGTGCCCATCGCGCCGTCGGCGAGCAATGGCGCCCGGGCGAGTCGATCGAGCAGGAGCGCTGCAGGCATGGCGAGCGAATCTACGTGGTCACCGAGGGCCGTTCAAGAGCCGTGCGCCATGATTGGCGGCCCGGCGCCCCGCTGCTATAGTCGCGGGCCGATGAAGCATGTGCTGTGCGTGGCCCTCATTGCCGTCGCCGCGCCGCTCGCGGCGGTTCTGCCCGCGAGGGCGGCCGTGCCCACCCTCACTCCCGACCAGGTCAAGCCGGGCCAGAAAGCCACGGTCCGCACGGTCTTCGAGGGCCAGCGCGTCGAAGAGTTCGATGCCGAGATCTTGGGCGTCCTCCCCGGAGGCAAGGCGGGCGGAGACTTGATCCTCGCCCGTGCCACGAGCGAGCGTGCGATTCGCACCGGGGTCGCCCAGGGCATGAGCGGCTCGCCCGTCTACGTCGACGGGAAGCTGATCGGCGCACTGTCCACCGGCTGGTCCTTCAGCCGCGAGCCGGTGTTCGGCATCACGCCGATCGGCGAAATGCTCGAGGTGCTCGCGCTGCCGGTGACGCCGACGCCCGCCGGCACCTCGGGCCCGAGCGGCATCGAGCTCGGATCGGGCCAGGACGACATCGCCTATGGTCCGTTCCGCTGGCAGGATCCCGCCGCGCCGACCTTCGACGCCGGACCGACGGCGCCCGAGGCCGTGGGTGCCGCGCCGCTGCCGGTGCCGCTCGCCTGCGCCGGCCTCGACCCGGCGGCGCTCGCCATCGCCCGCGCCGCGTTCGAGCCCCTGGGCTTTCACGCCGTACCCGGTGGCCGGGCGATCTCCTCGCTACCGCCCACCGAGCTCGGCCCAGGGTCCGCGGTGGCCGTGGACCTGCTGCGCGGCGATCTCGATCTGTCGGCGATCGGCACCATGACCTATCGCGACGGCGATCGGGTCCTGATCTTCGGCCATCCGCTGTTCCAGTCGGGAGAGGTTCGACTCCCGTTCGCGCCGGCGAACATCACGACCGTGGTCGGGAGCCAGCTCTCGTCGTTCAAGATCGGCTCCTCCGGCCCGCCGGTCGGCACGCTCACGCAGGACCGCCGCGCCGCGCTGGCGGGGACCCTCGGTACGCGGCCACGGATGATGCCGGTGGGCGTACGCGTCGAGCTGCCCGCGCGCGCGCCGCAAGTGTTTCGCTTCGAGAGCATCGAAGACCGCAGCGTGGCGCCTCTGCTGGTGTCGATTGCCGCGGTGAACAGCCTGCTCGAGCTGGGAGGCATTGGCCCGGGCCAGACGCTGCGCTGGACGATGCGGCTCTACCGCAGAGGAGCCCCGACCTTGGAGATGGGGGACGTGCTGGCGAGCGAATCTCCGGCCGGCGACTTGACTCCTGCCCTGACGGCGCCGCTGCGCTTCTTGGCAAACAATCCCTATTCCCCTTTGACCCTCGACAGCATCGAGGTCGCTCTCACCTCTTCGCCGGGTCGCGCGCTCTGGACGCTGCGCTCGGCTCGCCTGGTGGAGGCCGCCGTGCGGCCCGGTGGCAAGGCTCGGATCGCCTGCGAGATCGAGCGCTGGCGGGGCGGGCGCCGTACCCTGCTGGTCGATCTCGAGGTGCCGCGCGAGGCTCCTGACGGGCACTACACCGTGTGGCTGGGCGGCGCCGCGGAGCTCAATCGGTTCGAAGCGGCGCGGCTGCCGGGTCGCTACCGCCCTTCCACGCTCGAGGAAGCCTGGCGTCGCCTCGCCGAAGTGCGGCGCTCCGATCGGCTCTACGTGACGCTCGTCGCTCAAGCCCCCGAGGTCACCCGAGGAGGGCGCGACTATCCGGAGCTTCCGGCCTCGGCCCTGGCGCTGCTCGCGAGCAGCCAGAGCGCCGGCGATGCGGCCCGGTTCGGCGATCGCGTGCTGTTCGACGAGACCGCCCACCCGCTCGACGGACCGGTGCGCGGCGAGCTGCAGATTGACCTCGCCGTGGACTCGACCGCCCCGTGAGACGAGAGGAGAACGGATGAGGCGCTCCCTGGCGGCACTCTGGATCACGGCCGCCGGCCTCGGGGCCTCGCGCGCGCTCGCGACCGAGACTCAGCTCTGGGTGACCGATTCGGCCGCGGACTACGCGAAGGCGGAAGCCCATGGGGTCGTGGTGGCGGCCGATGGCGCGCTGGTGCTGGGCCCGGCCGCCACGTCGACGCCGGTCGAGGGCCTGACCGTGATCTGGGCGCTGGCGACCTTGAAGGACGGCTCCGTGGCGCTGGCGGGAGAAGGCGGCCGCCTGTTGCGCTGGACGGAGTCGCAAGGGATCCGTCCGTGGGCCACCCTCGACGCGGGACAGGTGTTCTGCCTCGCCGCCGATGGCGACGGCGTGGTCGCGGGGACCGGCCCGCAGGGACTCGTCTATCGAGTTTCGGCCCGCGGGGACACGGTGCTGCTCGCCCGCACCGGCGAACGCTATGTGTGGGGGATCGCCGCCGCGGGGCGCGATGCGTGGTACGCGGCCACCGGCACGCGCGGCCGGCTGCTTCGCATCGAGAATCGGCGCGCGCGCACCGTCCTCGACACCGACGAGAGCAACCTGGTCTCGCTCATCGGTCGCGTCTTCCACGTGCCGGCCAGCGGACCACCTACCACGGTGTTCGATGCCTCCGAGGACGAGGTGCGAGCGTTGGCGCTGGGCGCCGACGGGGCCCTGTACGCCGCCGGTCTGAGCGCGAGCGCGACCACCCTCGACGAAGGAGGAGAGGAGAAGGACGCCGAGAAGAAACCCGACGAAAGCCCGCAGCCCGCGCGCAGCGCGGTGGGTGGGGCGCGCTGCACGGTATACCGCATCGTGCCCGATAGCTCGGCGGCGCCGGTATGGAGCGCGACGCAACCGTTCGTCTTCGCCCTCGCGCGCTCGAGGGGTCCATTGGGCGAAGGCATTCTCGCCGCGACCGGGAATCGCGCCGGCGTCTACCGCATCCTGGGCACGAACCAAGCGGAACAATGGCTCGCCGCCCCGCAGGGACAAGTGACCGCACTCGCGCTCGACCCGCGCGGCCGCGTGTTCGCCGCGACCTCGAATCCGGGGGCGCTGTGGCGTCTCGGCCCCGGCATCGCCGAGCGCGGCGAGCTGCTCTCGCCCGCATTGGACGCGCGTCGCTTCGCGCGCTTCGGCAGCGTGCATTGGTACGGCGACCGCGGCGGCGGCAGCGTGCAGCTTCTGTCGCGCAGCGGGAACACCGAAAGCCCCGACACGACGTGGAGCGCCTGGGCCGCGGCCGAGGGCGACCGCATCGCCTCTCCGCCGGCGCGCTACCTCCAGTGGAGGATCGTGCTCGGCCACGGGCACCCGCGCGTGACCGCGGTCGAGACGGCTTGGCGCGAGCAGAATCTGGCGCCGCGCGTCGAGGATCTGGTGGTGGCGCCGCAAGGTATCGGCTTCCGCGAAGGGGATCTCCAGCCCCGCTCAGAGCCGGTGACCCAGACGCTGCCGGGCGGACAGAAGGTCGAGTACTCGACGTCGACGTCCTCTCCCAAGGCGCTGCGGAGCCTTCCGGCCTGGGCGCAAGGCCTGCGAACCATCCAGTGGAAGGGCAGCGATCCCAACGGCGACCCGCTTCGTTATCGGGTCGACGTACGCTCCGAGGACCACGACGAGTGGATCCAGCTCGGCGAGGATCTCGAATCGACCTCGTTCACCTGGGATACGAAGGCCCTGCCGGACGGACGCTACCGCGTGCGCGTGCGCGCCTCGGATGCACCCGGCAATCCGGTGGGTGAGGAGCGCACCGCCGAGGTCCTGAGCGAGCCCTTCACGATCGACAACACGTCGCCGGCGGTCACCGAGCTCGAGGCGCGCGGTGAGCCGGGTGCGGCCCTGGTGACCGGCCGAGCGGAGGACGGCGAGAGCATGCTGACGCGACTCGAGATCGCGCTCGACGACGGGGATTGGCGCACGCTGTCGCCCGCGGCGGGGCTCACCGATGAGCGCCAGCTGACGTTCCGCGCCCGCCTCCCGGACCTCGAGCCAGGTGCGCACACCGTGTCGGTGCGCGCAGTGGATCGGGCCGGCAATGCGGCCACCCGGGCGGTGCGGGTCACCATACCCAAGGGGCGCTGAGCGCAGCGGTGACCGCCCGGGCTCGACCTTCGCGGGAAGGGCCGGCCGGAGCCACGATCGAGCTCGCCACGCTCGGCACCGGCCTCGTGCTGGTGATGGTGCTGCTCGCCCGACTCCCGTCGTGGCGCGCCGAGCTCGCCACCTTCCAGGCCTTGCTGGGCGCCGCCCTGTGGCTCGTGGCTCGCGGTCGCCATGCTCCCGCCGGTCTGCTCGCCGTGCTCAGCGTGGCGCTGGCGGCGCGCCTCGCGCTGCTCCCTACGTCACCGAGCCTCTCCGACGACATCTACCGCTACATCTGGGAAGGCCGCGTCGTGGCCCTTGGATTCGATCCGTACCGGCTCGAGCCTCTGGCCGATGCGTTGCGCCCGCTTAGAGACGCGCGCCTCTTCCCGCGGATCAACCATCCGCAGCTGGCCTCGATCTACCCGCCGCTCGCGCTGGCGGGGTTCGCGCTCGTCGAACGGATCTCGGCCACGGTGTGGGCGATGAAGCTGTGGATCCTGCTCCACGAGATGGGGCTGGTCGTGGCGCTCCTCCTCTGGGGGGTGCGAAGCGAGGCGGGGCTGGCCGCGGCCATCGCCTATGCATGGAATCCCCTGGTGCTGGTGGAGTTCGCGGGAAGCGGGCACGACGATCCCACCGCCATGATGTGGCTGGTACTCGCTCTCATCTGGGCGGAACGGCGGCCGCTCGCCTCGGCGCTGGCCCTCTCGGCGGGAGCGCTCACCAAGCTCGCCCCCCTGGCCGCGCTCCCGTTCCTCATGCGGTCGTGGCCGTGGCGAGCACGGCTGCTGGCGTTGGGCTTGCTCGGCCTCGGGCTGGGCTGGTACTGGGCCGAGACGCGGAGCGCCCCTTCGGGCCTGCTCGCCTATTGGCGCACGTGGCGCAACAACGAGCTCGTCTTCGACGGCCTGGCGGCCGCGGTCGGCCCGTCGGTCGCCCGCTGGGTGGCCGTGGCGTTGGTGGCGGCCGTTGCGGCGGTCACGCTCGCGCTCCGTGCGAGCGCGGCGCCGGCCACCTGGGCGACGCTGCGGACCGGGTTGCTCGTCTCGCCGGTGGCTCATCCCTGGTATTTCGCGTGGGCGGTGCTCACCGGCCCGCGGGTCCGGCTCTCGTTCGCTCCTTGGGCCTTGCTTTCGTTGACCTGCGTCCTATCCTACGGGCTCTTCGCGCCGCCCACCGCCGGAAGCAGCTTCCACCTGCCGCTGCCGTGGCGCGGGCTCGAGTACGGGGTGCCGGCCGGGTTGGCCATCGCGCTCGCCGTGGCGCGTGGGGCGAAGCGTGATTCGGCCGGCGCGCATCGTGTGTGAAAGGCGGGAGGCGCGTGTTTCGTGAGCTGCTCGAGCAGGTGAGGGAACAGGCATCGGGCGAGCGTGCCCTCGAAACGGTGCGCGCGCTGACGCGGTTCCACCGTGTCCAGGCGAGCCCGGGCTACGAGCAGGCGGCCCAATGGCTCGCCCATGAGCTCGAGGGGTTCGGGCTCACGCCCGAGATCGACCGGGTTCCCGGGGACGGGCGCACGCGCTTCCTCGGGCAGCTGATGCCCGAGGGCTGGGAAGCCTCGCGCGCCACGGCCTTCCTGATCGAAAGCGGGCGCCGCGTCCCCCTCTGCGACTACGCGGCCGAGAAACTGTCGCTCGTCCTGCGGAGCGTATCCGTGCGCGGGCGGTTCCCGATCGTGGTCGTCAACGATGGTTCCGAGGAGCGTGACTACCAGGGCATCGAGGTGCGCGGAGCGGTGGTGCTCGCGTCGGGCGCGGCGCAGCGCGTGCACCGCCTGGCGGTCATCGAGCGGGGCGCGGCCGGCCTCCTGGTCGACGGCCGGCGCGCGATCCCACCGGTGCGCGACCGCTTCGACGATCCCGATGCCCTGGCCTACACCTCGTTCTGGTGGGCGACCGATGAGCCGCGTGGGTGGGGCTTCGTCCTCTCGCCCCGCGCGGGACAGGATCTCCGCGACCGCATCACCCGCGGGACGCGAGCGGAGATCGAGGTGGAGATCGTGAGCCGATTCGCCCCGACCGAGATTCCGTTGGTCTCGGCGCTGCTCAGGGGCGACCAACCGGGCGAGGTGGTCGTGGTCTCACACCTGTGCCACCCGCAGCCGTCGGCCAACGACAACGCCTCGGGCGTCGCGGCGAACCTCGAGGCGGCGCGCGTGCTGTCGACCCTGGCGGAAGGCCGTCCGCAGCGGGGCATGAGCGTGCGTTTCTTGTGGGTGCCGGAGCTCACGGGAACCTATGCGTACCTCCACCGCCACGCCGACCGGATCCCGCGCATGGTCGCGGCCCTCAACCTGGACATGGTGGGAGAGAACCAGGATCGTTGCGGCAGCACGTTCCTGCTCGAGCATCCACCGTGCTTCGCCGCCTCGTTCGCCGAAGAGCTGCTGGCCCGCATCCGCCGCGCCGCCGTGGACTGGGTGCCGTCGTATGCGGGCCCCGGCCATTATGCGATGACCCGCATGGCCGAAGTGCCCTACTCGGGAGGAAGCGACCACATCGTGTTCCTCGATCCTGCGTTCGGCGTCCCGTGCCCGATGCTCATCCAGTGGCCGGATCGCTACTACCACTCGTCACATGACACGCCGGACAAATGCGATCCGCGCTCGCTCGCCCTGGCGGTGCGCTGCGCCGCCACGTACGCCGCGTCCCTCGCCCACATGGGAGACCCCGAGCGCGGCTGGCTGCTCGAGGCGGTGCGCCGTGGCTCCCAGCGCCGGCTCCTGGACTCGTTCGACGCCGAAGACCCCGCCTGGGCGCTGGCGCGCGAGCGCTTGCGGGGCATCACGGCCCTGCGCAGCTTGAGCCGGCTCGGGCTCGAGACCCCGTTGCTCGAGCGCGAGTGTCGAGCCCTCGATGAGTTCGCGCGCGCGCACGGCGGCGAACCCGCGAGCGGTCCGCGCGCCGGGGCCGGCTCGGTTCGGCCGCGCCGCCTGCTCGAGGCTCCGCTCCATTCCCAGCGTCATCTTCTCGAAGGGTTCGACGCGTTGCCATCGGTGACGCGGGAACGCTGGCGCCGCCGCGAGGAGGAGATGCCCGAAGGTCTCACCTTGGCCGAGCTGGCGTGGTACGCGTGCGATGGACGGCGCTCGATCGACGAAATCGCCCGCCTCGTCTGGCACGAGACCGGGCGCCACGAGCCCGACTATCTCGAGGAGTTCTTCGAGCGAACCGCGGCGCTCGGGCTCTCCGAGTGGGCCGAGCAGGAGGCCGAGCCGTGCAGTCCCGCCGCACCGCGTATGGCTACGCCCTGAGAATCGACCCGGGCGAGGAGATCATCGCCTCGCTCAAGGCCTTCGCCGCCGCCGCGGGCGTTCGATCCGGGCTGCTGTGCGGGCTCGGAGCGGTGGGGGAGACCGACCTCGGCTTCTTCGATCGCGCCCAGCGCCGGTACGTCGTGCGCACCTTCGCGGGCGAGCACGAAATCGGGTCGCTGGTCGGCAACCTCTCCGACCTGGAAGGCGAGCCCCACCCGCACTGCCACATCGTGATCGCCGGAGACGACTTCGTCGCTTACACCGGACACCTGTTCCGGGGGGTGGTCACCGTGACCTGCGAGGTCCAGGTGATCACCGATCCCGGGACTTTCCGGCGTGTCCGCGATGCGGGGCTCGGAATCGCGCGGCTCGATCTCTCTACTTCGTAGCCGCCGCCGCGGCCGCCGGCTTGTCGTACTTGCCGAGCGGCTGGAGCGTCGCCTTGACGATGAGCGCCTTCTTGCCCGGGTTGGGGCCGGCGGGACCATGGGGCGTGCTCGGATCGGCGCCCAGGGCCACGATCTTGTCGACCACGTCCATCCCCGCGATCACCTTCCCGAACACGGTGTATCCGCCCGCATCGAGGCTCGGCTGATCCGCCACGTCGATGAAGAACTGGCTACCGCTCGAGGCCTTGGAGGGGTTCACCTGATCGCCGGTGCGCGCCGTGGCAACCGCGCCGCGCACGTGCTTGAGCTTGATTTCTGCCGGCACGGTGTACCCGGGCCCGCCCAAGCCGTCGTTCGCGGGATCCGCGTCCTTGGTGTTCGGATCGCCGCCCTGGATCATGAACCGCG
This sequence comes from Candidatus Eiseniibacteriota bacterium, assembly GCA_005893295.1. GTDB lineage: Bacteria > Eisenbacteria > RBG-16-71-46 > RBG-16-71-46 > RBG-16-71-46 > WS-8. The sequence continues at coordinate 21,796 of VBOY01000018.1, forward strand.
GAATCACCCGATGAAAGTAGGTCCCGTCGTAGAACTTGGACTTCACGAGCTTCCTGAAGTTGGCGGAGGTGAGGGGGGCGTCCTTTTCGGCCAACTTGATCACGATCGTGCCCAGGGACGTCTCGAGCACCACGACTTGGGGCGTCGCCTTGGTGGCGGCGTCGGCCGGCTTCGCGCTCGACGTCTCGGCCGGCTTCGCGCTCGACGTCTGGGTCGGCTTCGCGGTCGACGTCTCGGCCGGCGTGGCCGCGGCCGGCTTCGCGGTCGACGTCTGGGCCGGCGGTGATGCGGGCTGTGTGGGCGGCGTTGCGGCTGGAGCCGATTGGGCGAGGGCCGTCGAGGCGTAGGCCAGCGCCACGGCGCTCAGCGCGAAAGCTCGATGCATGGTGGGGTTTCCTCCCTGAACGCGGCGGGCGGGACGCACGCACGCGGGCACGAAGTCTAGCCACCGGTTCGACGGAGGGTCAAGCCGTTCTCGCCCTGGAAGCTCGTTGTGGCGGGACGCTTTGGCCAAGGACTCGTCAAGTCTGGAGCTCGCACACGCGGGGGCGAGCACATGCGATATACTCCCCGGCCGTTCCGTTCGTCTCAGCCGCCACGCGCATCGAGGGCAATGACTGCCCAGTGGCGACCTGTCGCGCCGCGGTCACGGCGATGGGAGAAACACCAGTACGGCTCGCAGGCCGTGCAGGCTCCGGCGTCGTCGATCGAATCGGGAGCCAGGCCGGCCTCGCCCAATTCGAGTCGCGCGGCCGTGGCAAGATCGAGGAACGAGAGTCCGTCGCGGTCGCGGATCGCGGCCGCAGGAAACCTTCGGGCAACCTCGGGGCCAACGTGATAACAGCAGTCGCGGATGCAAGGGCCGAAATGCGCACGCACGCTGCGCATCTCTCCACCCCGTGCGAGGAGCGAGCGCAGCGCGGCCGACGACACGCCCGCCGCGAGACCTCGCCAGCCGGCGTGCACGGCGGCCACGACGCCCTCGCCCGCCAGCAGGATCGGCAGGCAGTCGGCGGACGAGATGGCGAGCGCCAGATTCGCGGTGGTCGTGACCAGGGCGTCGCAGTCGGCGGCGTGGCCCGGCCCGGAGACCTCGACGACGCGCGCCCCATGCACTTGGCCCGCGGTTGCCAGGCACGCCGGATCGAGGCCGAGCGATGTGAGCCACCGGCGGCGGTTCTCGTCCACCGCGTCGGGGCGATCGGCGCTCGAGCGGCCCAGGTTGAGCGTGTCGTAGGGGGGAGCGCTCACGCCGCCGCGACGCGTCGAGAACGCCAGGCGGAGCGCGCTCGGTTCGCCCTCGTGGCGCCAGCTCGGAATCGACCCGTTCGGGTCCAGCGTCCACATGGTCGCCGCACCCTAGGGGCGGCGTGCAGCGAGCGTCAAGGGATCCAGGGTGTCGGGCACGGGGGATCTCGATGAGCGCGAGATTCATGGCCGGGGTGCCGGTGACGGCGCTTCTCATCGTGGCGTGGGCGGCCCGGGCGGAGAGCCCACCGGCCTCGATGCGACCCAGGGCTCCACGTGCGACGGCGGTGAGCACGACCGCCATGGCCACGGTAGGGCCGCTCTCCATCTCGCGCGCCGAGTTCGAGCGTAACTTCCAGCAGGGGATGGACACATACCGCGCGCGGACCGGTCGCGAGATCCCCGACGAATACCGGCCGCCGCTGCGCCGGCAGCTGCTCGAGACCTTGATCCGCCAGAAGCTCCTCGAGCTCGAGGTGGAGCGGCGGGGGCTCCAGGCAACCCCCGAGGAAGCGGAGCTGGAGCTTCGCAAGGACCCGGCCTTCCAGACCCGGGGCGTCTTCGACGAGGCCAAATTCCTTGCCATCAAGCACGGGCAGCCCGAAGCATTCCACCAGGCGGTCGAAGCGATGCGCCGCACCTTGCCCACGCGACGGCTGGCCGAGACGATCGAGCGCGGCCAACGCACCGACGATTCCGCCCTCCGCGCCTCCGTGGCGCGCTCGCTCGCCGGGGCGACCGTGGCACTCCTATCGCTGACACGCGCGGGCATCGACCCGCTCGTGGAACCGCGCGAGGTCGAGATCGTCCGCGCGTATCAGGCACGCCGGGGGGAATTCGCTCATCCGGAGGAAGCTACGCTGAGCGTGTTGTTCGTGAATCAGCCGCCACTTTCGGACGCAGACGCGAGTCGCTCCAGCGTGCGACGTGATTGGGAACTGCGGATGAGGCAGCGGGCCGACAGCATCCTGGCGGCGGTGCGCGGTGGCGCCGTCCTGGATTCGATCGCGGCCCCGTTCGGCGGCCTGAAGCGGCGTGTGGTCGTCAACCGAGGCCGCTTTCCAGCCTACTGGCGGGGCGGAAGCCGGTTCGAGGACGCCGTCTTTGGGGCCGCCCCCGGGAGCATCCTCCCGGAGCCGGTTCCGGGAGTGTCCGGCTCCATCGTCGCGCGGGTCGATCAGGTTCATCCCGCCGGCGTGAGCCCGCTGTCAGACGTGGCCCCGCGGCTGCGAGAGGAGTTGCGCGCCGCTGCACGGGAACGGCGCGACCAACAACAGCTGCAGGCCCTCTACGCATCGCTGCGCGACAGCCTGCGCGGTCCCGCCTTTAGGATCCGTTACGCCGTGGCGGACACCTCTTCCTTTACTCCGCCCGAGCCGACGCCCGCGGAAATGGACCGATTCTACCGCGGGCACCTCGCCGACTACTCCTGGTTCGATGCCGCCAGCGGCGGCGTGGTGGCCAAGCCATTCGCCGAGGCGCGGACGGACGTGCGCGAGCGCATCGTGACGCAGCGCCGCGTGACGCTCGCTCGGGAGGCTGCGCAGCGTTTGTTCTCGGCGTGGTCCCGCGGCAAGCGCGACGCCGGGTTGGAGCGCGCGATGACGTTCGTCAAGGAAACCGACTGGGTTCCAGCGGGAGGGGTGGTCGACAGCGGCCTCGCGGGCGCCGCCCTCACCGATACCCTCGCCTCGCACCTGGCGCTGGGACGCGGCCTGACGACGTTCCCTCGTGGGCTCATCGTCTACCACGTGTTCGACCACAACCCGAGTATCGTGCCCGGCTTCGACCGGGCCCGACCGTTGCTGGTCTCTCGCATCGTGGCGCGTCGAGACGCCGAAGAGGAAAGGGGGGCGCGGGCGCTCTTCGACGCAAGCCCCAGGGGGTTCGCCTCGGGGACTTCGCTGCGCTATGGGCGTGTCGTGGTGCCCACGATTCCCGCCCTGGCCGTCCCACTCAGCCGCGCCGAGGTCGAGAAGTACTATCGAGATCACATCGACGATTATTCCGCGCCCGAGCTGGCCCGGGTGCGGCACATCCTGGTGAGCCCGGCAGACGCGACCCCCGCAGCCGACGCCGCGGCGCGTCGCAAGGCGGAAGACCTGTTGCGACGCGTCCGCGCCGGCGAGAGCTTCGCGACCTTGGCGCGTGAGAACTCCGATGACTCCGCGACGCGGGAAGACGGAGGTGACGTAGGTGTGTTCTCCCCGGGGCAGATGCTGCCCGAGTTCGACCGGGCCGCGTTCGCCATGCGCGTAGGGGATCTGGTGGGCCCCGTCCGCACCGAGGCGGGCTATCACATCCTGGAATGCCTCGAACGAGCGCCCCGAGAGAAGACGCCGTTGGCCTACTGCTACTCGACCGTGGGAAGCGACGCAGCCAGGGAAGCGGGCGACGCGATGGCCCACGCGATCGCCGACAGCCTGCTGCGCGCGGCGCCGACGCCGGCGCGAGCGGTCGCCGAGGCGCATCGCCGCAATTGGCTGGTGTACAGCGACGACCACGTGATCGGCGGCCCCGACCGGCCGCGCGACTACTACGAAGCTCTCGAACGCTTGAAGCCAGGGCAGTTCTATTCGAAGACGATGCAGATCGAGGGCACCGGGTGGGCGATCACCTGGGTCGAGGGAACGATTGCATCCGGCAAGGCTACGTGGGAGGAGGCCCGCTCGCGCGCGATCCAAGCGTATCGGGACCAGGTCCTGCAGCGGGCCGTGGTGGCCAAGCGCGCCGAGCTGGATTCGCTCGAAGCCGCCGGCTGGTCGCTCGACAGTCTCGCCGCGCTGCGCGGAGGATTCGAGCGGCACGAGGATGTCACCCGGGGCACCGCGCTGCTGGGAGGGCGCGAGCAACTCGATTCCCTGGTGTTCGGGCGCTCGAAGCCTCCCGTCCTGCGTCCCGGCGAAACCTCTCCTTGGAGCGAGTTCCCGCTCGGTATGGCGCGAGTCCGTTTGCTGGAACGGCACGATCCCGATCCGGTGCAACTGGCGACCCGTCTCGAACTCGAGCGCCGTCGGGCGCGCGAAAGCGCGCTCGAGTCCGCGTACGAAGCGCTCAAGCGGCGCTACCCGGTCCGAATCCTGGACGACCAGCTTCGGGCGACCCCCCTTCCGCAGATGCCCGACTCGTAAAGTCTTAGAGGTCGATCCGCATGGTCCGGCATCCCGCTTCCGTGCAAATCGCTACGCCCGAACAGCGAATGCAACCACCCGGGGACTCGGTCGGCGGCGGATCGCGACGACTTCTCCACGTGGTACGCTCCCTGCAAGACCGTCGCCTCGTCTCTCTCATTCCATGAGCATGTCGCCCCTCGCATCCACCTCCGGGTCCAAGCGCCGGCTCGTGCTGGTCGATTTCGACTGGCAGGATGCCGATTTGGTGCCCGAGCTTCTCAAGCAGCCTGGGATCTCGATCCGGCTCGTCGCTGGCTCCACTCCCGAAGATGCAGGCGTGCGGTTGGCGGAGTTGTGCGGCCTTCCACGCACCACGGATCTCACCGATCTGACCCGTGAGATCTTCGACCTGGCGTTGGTCAGCGAGCGCAGCCCTCGACGGGACCACGTGAGGGACCTGCTCGCCGCGCTGGGGACTCCGAGCTCGACTCCGCAGTCGTTCGTGTGGAACGAAGGCGGCGCGCGGCCCCTCGAGGAAGCGGACTGGGCGGATGCGGGGGACGCCGCCTTGCGAGCGGCTTTGCTCCACGCGGACCTGGATGCCCTGGTGGAGGAGGCGCTGCCCGATCTGTCCTTAGAAGAGCGGGCGAGCGAGGATGGCTCGCCGCCGGCGGCGCCGAGTCGAGTCATCGCCGACGCCATTCCCTCGCTCGACGATCGCGAGCGCTTGGAAGCTCTGCTGTCCAGGCTGTGCTTCGAGACCGGGGCGCACGGCGCGGAGATTCATCTCGGCCCCGAGGTATGCATCGCCCAGTCCGGCACGGAGGATCGCCTGCTCGCCACCCTGGTGGAGCGGGTTCGCGAGCACGGCACCCCTCAGGTGTTCGGCAGCCTCGTTCACCCGAGCGCCGTGTGGGGGGCGTGGCCCTTCCGCACGGCACGGCACCGAGGGGTGATCGCCGTCGCGAGCATCTGTCCCGAAGAGCGCTGGACCCTGTGGCAATGCGCAGTGGACGAGCTGCGGGCGGGGTGGGAGCTGGAAGAGCGCGAGCGCACCGGCCCGGCGTTTCCGCTGGTTCCCGGGCCCCGGCTCGGTTGGCTCGAGGCGGCGGATCTCTCGCCGCGTCTCGATCTGGCGGTGGAGCGGAACCGCCGCGATGGGCTGCGCTTCACGCTCTATCGGCTCGAGTTCCCGCAGAACAGGGATGCGATCGAGCTCCTGGCGCGGCGGTTGCCGAGACAGTTGCGGGACACGGACTGCATCTGCCGGCCACGGCCGCACGAGGTGCTGCTCTTGGTGGCGGCAGGCGCCGACGACCGCTCCTCGCACCTGCGGGAGCGACTGCTCACGCTGTGGCGCGAGGCGTGGGGCGAGACCGGCGCGGTGTCGCCTGCCGCGGCCATCTCCGAGCGCCAGCTCGAGCTCACGAACGCGGCCGAGGCGGGCGAGTTCCTCGCCCGCGCCCGCCAGTGGCTGGAAGGCGGGCCGTAGCGACCGCGCGCCCGTCGCCCTCAGCGAGGCGTCACCTCAGCCCAGGCGACCGTTCGCGCGGGCGGCTCGCCAGCACCTGGCCGAGCAGGGCGATCCATGCGCCGGGGGCCACCACCCACGGATAGGACGCCGCAATCCCGTCGCGTAGCGCCACGATCGCGGGCGGGAACGGGTGCCCGGTGGACTCGCGCAGCATGACCACGATCGCCAGGGTCGCGATCCCGATCTCGACCACCACGAGCCCTGCGACGCCGATCAGCGCCGCGCGCCACCGCTCGGCCCGGGACGCGGAGCGGGTCGCCAAGACCATGGCGAGGAAGAAGGCGATTTCGTAAGGCCCCAAGAGCTCGAAGCTCCGCACCTCGAACGGGAAGCCCAACGCGTAGAGGAGCCCGGTGACGACCGGGGCGAGCGTTCGGTGCCATGCATCGAGACCGAGCCACGAGAGCGGGAACAGGACTGCGCTCCACAGCAGGAAGCGCAGCCACCAGCGCCACGCCTCCCTCGACAAACGCCCGTCGCCACTCGTCCACAGGCCGTGCGCTCCGGCCCCGCCGCGCCTTCTCATGGGGCGCGACGCACGATGCCGGCCCACGCCACGAACAGCCCCACCAGCAGACAGATCGTGATCCCCTGCCACAGGTAGCTGTGGGCGACGTCGAACAACCGTGGCGCCCACAGCAGCACCGCGAGCGTGGTGAGGATCCGAACCAGGTTATAGGCCCACAGGATCGGCAGCGCCGCCGCGCAGCCGAGCACCTTGTGCCGCGCCGCGCCTGGGAACGCGATGATCGCGGCCGCCAGGGTGAGAAACGCCAGCACCGGCGTGCATTCGGGGACGATCTGGATCGTGGCCGTTCCCACGCCCACCGTGTCCCCTAAGACCTCCGGGCGTGCCCCTAGCAGCCGCAGCATCGCGGCGGTCGAAGCCACGGTGCCCGCGATCGCGCCCGTCATGATCGAGGGAAGGAACGCCTGCGCCGAGAGGAGCGCGCCCCACAGCAGCGCGAAACGAACCACGAAAGTTCGCGCGGGATTGGGGTGCGGCCGCCGGGGATCTGTCATGTTCCGGACCTTGCTCGCTCGATCTCGAGCGGCCTCCAGCATAGTACGCGCCTGGCTCCACCGGCGACTCGGGGCCGCGCCTGCCCTCCACAGGGAAGCGGGACGGTGCCGGCTCTGGTCCTTGCCCCGTACGTGGAGCCCGTGTCATGCTGCATCGCCCCATGGCGACAACGCGCACTGACTCGATCCGTCGCCTCTCGTCGACGACGGCTTCCCACATCGCGGCCGGAGAGGTCATCGAGCGGCCGCTTTCCGCCCTCAAGGAGATCCTCGAGAACGCGCTGGACGCGGGTGCCACCCGGATCGAGGTGCGGGTCGATCGTTCCCTCGATCACGCGTTCTCGGTGGCCGACGACGGCTGTGGCATCGACGCGGACGAATTGGATCTGGCCCTGGAACGCCACGCGACGAGCAAGATCGCCACGCTCGAGGACCTCGATCGGCTGGCCTCGCTGGGGTTTCGCGGCGAGGCCCTGCCCAGCGTCGCCGCCGTGAGCCGGCTCAGGCTCGAGAGCCGCGCGCGGGACGCCGAGGACGCAAGCTTCGTCACGGTCGCGGGCGGGTCGATCACCGCCCGTGGGAGGGCACCGCGCGCTCCAGGGACCACGGTGGAGGTCGCCGAGCTGTTCTTCAACACGCCGGCGCGTCGCAAGTTCTTGCACTCGGGGGCCGGCGAGTTGCGCGCGGCGCTGCGGCTACTCGAAGCCTTCGGGCTCGCGTTCCCCGGCGTGTCCTTCCGCTTCTTGGTGGACGATCGCCAGCGGTTCGACTGGCCGGCCGCCGCTGGCTCGGGGGTCGAAGGGCGGCGCGAGCGCGCCGCGGCCTTGTGGGGGACCCGTCATGCGGAGCAACGCATCGAGGTGGCGGCGGAACGCGACGGGCTCGTCCTCGAGGCTCTACTCGGTCTCCCGGAGCACGCGCGCGCGACACGCGAGGGCCAACTGGTGTTCGTCAACCGGCGCTGGATCTTAAGCCCGTTGCTCGCTCAGGCCCTGCGCCAAGCGTACGGGAACTTGCTGCCGGCCGGGCGCTTTCCAGCGGCCACGCTGTGGCTCACGATTCCACCGGGGCGGGTGGACGTGAACGTCCATCCGACCAAGCGCGAGGTGCGCTTCGCGGACGAGCATCTCGTGTTCGCCCTTGTCGCGGGGGCGTGCGCCCGGCCCCTCGCGGGTCTCCACCCACCCTTCACCGTGGTGCAGGGCGGCGCCTCGGAATCGCGCTGGAGCGAGCGCGTGGCCGAACAGCCTCGCGCTCAGACCTATCTCAGGCTCGAGCCGCCACCGCCGGGCACGACGCCCGAAGCGGCCGTGGCGCCATCGCCCAAGGCCCCCGCGCCACGCGACGGTGAGCCCGAGCTCTGGCAGCTCCACCGCACCTACATCCTGGCGCCGGTGCGTGGCGGGCTCGTGATCTTGGATCAGCACGCCGCGCACGAGCGCATCCTCTACGAGGAAGCACGATCCCGTCTCGAGGGGAAGCAGGGGCAGGCGCAGCAGTTGCTGTTTCCCTTGCTGGTGGAGCTGGCGGCGGACCGCTTCGACCTGTTGCTCGAGCTGGGGCCCTGGCTTCGGCAGCTCGGCTGGGACCTTACCCTGTTGGGTCCTCCCACGGTCGTGATCCAGGGCGTGCCGACGGGACTGCGCACCGAGCGTCCGGGTCAGCTCTTGCAAGACCTCCTCGACGGAGTCGCCGAGGGCAGCGGACGAACGGCATCCGAGGATATCGCGGAGCGTGTCGCCCGCTCGTTCGCCTGCCACGCCGCGGTGCGGGCCGGCGATTCCCTCACGCAAGAGGAGATGCGCTCCCTGGTGGATCGTCTGTTCGCCACCTCGCGCCCCCACGGGGATCCTCACGGTCGTCCCACCTTCGTGCGTCTCGATCTGGACGAGCTGCATCGCCGCTTCGGTCGAAGCTGATGGGCGTGGGCGGCGCGACGCCATGACCCGATCGCGCGTGCTCGCGCTGGTGGGAGCCACGGCGACCGGCAAGACCGCGCTCGGCGAATCCGTGGCGGAACGGCTCGGTGGCGAGATCGTATGCGTCGACTCGCGGCAAGTGTTCCGCGAGCTCGAGATCGGGACGGGCAAGCCGTCGGCGGAAGAGCGCACCCGGCACCCGCACCATCTGTTCGACGCCCTTTCCCTCGGACAGCGCGCGAGCGCAGGCTGGTTCGCGGGCGTGTGCCGCGAGGTGCGCGCGGAGATCCACGCCCGGGGGCGGCTCCCCATCCTGGTGGGTGGCTCGGGCCTCTACCTCGCGGCCGCACGTCGCGGTCTCGCGGCCGAGCCACCACATGATCCGGCGCTGCGGGCGCGCCTTCGTTCCGAGCTGGTGGCGGCCGGGCCCGAAGCCCTGCACGCTCGGCTCACGCGCGTCGATCCCACCACGGCGGCGCGGCTCGCTCCTCGAGATCGCCAGCGTATCGGGCGCGCACTCGAGGTGTTCGAGGCCAGCGGGCGCCCGTTGTCCTGGTGGCATGCACAACCGACGCCGCCACCGCCGGCGGACGAGGACTGGATCACGATCGAGATCGTCATGCCGGGGGCGTCGCTCGTCGAGCACATCGCCCGGCGCACCCGCTGGATGTTCGATCATGGGCTGGTCGAGGAGACGCGGGGCTTGTTGGCGAGCAGGTTCGCGGAGCCGTTGCGCGCCCTGTCCGCGGTGGGGTACGAGGAAGCAATCGCTCTGTGCGACGGCCGCCTCACGCGGGACGCGGCCGAAGAGCGCGTATGCGTGCGCACGCGGCAGCTCGCCAAGCGCCAGCGGACCTGGTTCCGGCACCAACTCGAGGCGATTCGCCTCGATGGAACGCGCGGGGCGGACGCGCTGGTCGAGGGGGTGCTCACGGCGATCGCGCAGCCGCAACCCCCGGTTGACACCTCTGGTTCGAGCCTTTAGGTTGAGTTCTGCTTGAAGGTCACCTCGTCGGGCGGGCATAGCTCAGTTGGTAGAGCGCGAGCTTCCCAAGCTTGAGGTCGCGGGTTCGAACCCCGTTGCCCGCTCCATCTCGCGTCGCCCGAACGGCGCGCCGGGGCGGCAGGCCACCCGCTCCGGCGCGCCGACGGACGGAATCCGATCCAGGTTGGATCCGGCCCGGCCCTTTGAAGGAGCAGGCCACCCCGTGTCCGCCCCCGTCGTCGCCATCATCGGACGCCCGAACGTCGGCAAGTCCACGTTCTTCAACCGCGTTCTCGGGGCCCGCCGTGCCGTCGTACACGACCGCCCGGGCATCACCCGCGACCGCAACGCCGCACCCACGGAGTGGGGGGGACGGGCGTTCATGTTGGTCGACACGGGGGGATTCCTGCCGGGTGCCGCGGCGGGGCGCGAAGCCCTGGTGAGGCGTCAGGCGGAGCTGGCGATCGAGCTCTCGGACGTGGTGATCTTCATGGTCGACGCTCTCACGGGAGCCACCGATCTCGACGGCGCGATCGCGCGTGCCCTGCGACGGCGCGCCGCGCGCACGCTGCTCGTCGTCAACAAGGTGGATCGACCAGGCGATCCCGTGACTCACGATTTCCACCGCCTGGGACTCGGCGACCCAATTCCGATTTCGGCCGAAGGAGGTCTCGGCGTAGGTGACCTCCTGGAGACGATGGTGCCGTTGTTGCCGTCACGCGACGAGGAACCGCTTCAGGAGCTGCCGCGGGTCGCGATCGTGGGCCGGCCCAACGTGGGAAAGTCGTCGATCGTGAACGCCTTGCTCGGCGAGGAGCGCGTCATCGTCGAGCCGACCGCCGGCACGAC
>VBOY01000143.1:0-9435 GCA_005893295.1 Candidatus Eiseniibacteriota bacterium
TCGTTCGTCACGCTTCCGAACATCGTCAGCCCCAGGGTCTCCTCGAGCTGGGGAACCGAAATGGCGCTCTGGTCGCTGCGCCGGTTGACGATCAAGCGCACCCGATCCGGGGTCACCATGAAGTTGAGCTTGTGGAAGATCTCGAGCGTCCGGCGCGCCGCGCGCACCGACGGAATGCTGGGCTCGCACACCAACAGGATCGTGCTGCTGCGGTCGAAGATCTCGAGCGTGATCTCGTTGAACGTGTGCGGAGCGTCGATCACGACGAGATCGAAGGTCGAGGACATGATCTCGAGCACGCTGCCGATCTGCCCCGCGGTGACGCCGTCCACCCGGTCGAGCTGCTCGGGCTGGGACAGGACGAACAGCCCGGAGTCGTGCTTGATGAGCGCGTCTTGCACGCTCGCCGAGTCGATGTGCGCCGCGGACAGCACGTCCCCCAGCGACCGGGTCGGGCTCAGGCCCAGCATGAACGCCGCGTCGCCCGATTGCACGTCGAAGTCGCCCAGCGCGACCTCGCGTCCGGTGAGCCGCTTGAGGCTGATCGCCACGTTGGCCGCGATCGTGCTCACTCCGGCCCCACCCTTGTTGGAGAACACGGTGACCACGCCACGCGAGGTGCCGGAGCCGGCCTTCTTGGCGATCTGGCGATTCACGCGCTCCACCGCCTCGCGCAGCGCCCCGCGATCGAGCGGCCGCCGCAGCACTTCCTGCGCACCGGCCCGCAGCGCGCGCAACAGCGTCTCGGGGTCGAACACTTCGGTGGCCAGGAAGATCGCGCAATCGGGGTGCTCCATCTTGAACTGCGCCGCCGCGTTGATGCCGTCGTCGACCGGCTGCGTCAGCTCGAGCACCAGGATCTGAGGCCTGGTCTGATGCGCCAGGGCGAGCCCCACCCGCAGGTCGGCGCGCTCGCCCGCGATCTGGACGCCGGACAGCGCCTCGAACGCGAGACGGAGCTGGCTCCGTTCGTAGTCGTCGTGGTGCACCAGCACCACGGTCATCGTCTGGCTCATGCGCGCCTCACTCGCCTCATTGGACCAACCGAATCGTGAACAGCGTGCCCTTGCCGGGGCCCCCATTGCCGGGCACGATGTCGTAGACGAACTGGCCCCACAGGTCCGAAGTGCTGGGCCGCTTGACCAGGAAAAAGGCCGAGAAGGCGATGATGTGGACCATTTTCTTGCCGTTGACGTTGAAGGTCTCGATCACCGGCAGCCTTACCACCCGATTGCCGTTGCCTTGATACTCGTCGAAGCAGATGTTTTCGCGTCGGTCGGTATCGGCGTCCCAGCGGCCCTGGATGCCGGCGCGGAAGGGGCCAACCTTGTTGCCAGGCTGGGTCCACACCCATTCGTCGCCCAGTTTCACGCAGCAGGAATAACCATACCGAGTCTGGCAGCGGATCGCCGCCGCTCCGCCACCCTGTATCTCTCCACAAGGCCCCTCGCTGCATTGCGGAAAGTCGAGCAACTGGTAGTTCCCCGAGCTGCTGCTGCCCTGGTCGGCTTTGAGCTGGTAGACCGTGGCGCAATCTGGCTTGAACCAATCTGCGGGCGGGGTGATCGGGGCCATCGGCACCAGCCCTTCGCAAGGCTCGCCGGCGGTATCCACCTGCGCCACTGCCGTCGCGCTCACGTCGAGCGTCTTCAGGCCCAGCACCTGCGCGACGTGGGTGACCATCGAGCCGTCGCTCGCCGAGCTCCGCCGGACGGTGACCTTGATCTGGTTCGTGTTGGGAAACGAGATGTCGCCGCCGAGCAGCGTCACCGACACCGGAGCATTCACGAACGCCTTGTTCTGCGCTGCGGTCATCTTGGCGCGCACGGACGCGGCGTCCTGAACGAGCTTCCCGCTCTTGAAGTCGATCGCCGAGGCGCCGGCCAGCGCCGCCGCGTCGGCCGTGTTCTGCAGCTGCGTGCGGGTCGCCATCAGCTTTGCGACGTCGATGCCGATGGCGACGAAGCCCAGCATGGCGAGCAAGAAGAACGCAGTCCAGATGATGACGACGCCGCGCTCACTGCGTTGGGCCTTACGGACGGGGGCTCTCACGACAGCTCTCCTTCTACTTGCGGTCGGTGGGCAGCGCCGGCAGCGTCGACGACGCGCTCTCGAGGATCTCAGGCGACACCACGACCAGAAGATCGCGGTCGACGCTTTCGGTTCGCGTGTTGGAGAAGAAGAAGCCCAGGATCGGTATGTAGCCGAGCACCGGAATCCGACGCACGACCCTCGTCTTATCGGTCTGCTTGAGGCCGCTGATCACGAGGTGTTCGCCGCTCTGCAAACTCACCGTGGTCGACGTCTTGCGGCTGATGAGCGCCGGAATCTCGAACCCGCCTGACGTGATCGCCCGGCTGAAGTCGAGCTGGCTCATCTCCGGAGCGACCTCGAGCGTGATGCGGTTGTCCTCCTCGACCGTCGGGGTGAAGTTGAGCCGCACTCCGAACTCCTTCCACTGGATCGTGACGTTTTGCTGGCCGGCGGTGGAGGTGCTCGCCACCGGGATCGCCAGCTCGCCGCCCGCCAGGAACGAGGCCTTGTCACCACTGCGTGCGACCAGGGTGGGCGTGGCCAGGGTCCGCAGGTCACCCGACTCCTCGAGCGCCTTCCAGGTCGCCTGGAGAATCAGGTCACTGTTCCTCTTCTGGTAGTGCAGGAACCCGTCGGTCGCAGCGCCCACGCTCAAGCCCCGGATCGTGTTGGTGGTGGGGTCTGCTGCGGGCGGCGAGATCTTGCTGGTCAAGATCCCGCCTTCCAGGAAGCCGTTGAGCGCGCTGCTGGTGCCCTCGCCGAAGAAGTCGAAGCCCAGCTCCTTCTTGGCGTTGTCGTTGACCTCGGCGACCCGGACGCGCAGCGACACTTGCTTGTCCCCGTTGGGGACGTAGACCTCGACGTCGTAGACCTTGAACCGCGCCCCTTCGTTGTAGATGACCAGCGAGGTGACGCCGGGCGACTTGGCGTTGACGACCACGGTGCGCGACGAGCCCACCGCGGCATCCGCGATCTTGGGCTCGGCGATCGCCACCGTGCGGACCTCATCGGTCGAGGTGACGACCTCGGCGCGTCCCACCGGGATGCGCAGGCGATCGCGAGCCTGTGCGAATGCGGGGCTCGCGAGGGCCAAGACGACGTACGCCACCACGGCGCCACGCCTGACGGCTGCTCCGATCTTCCATGGATACATCGCTTCCTCCTGATGACGATGTGCCGTCGCTGGAGCTGCGGTCAGTTGGTCGTGTCGGTGACGGCGGGTGTCTCGCTGACGCTGGCGCTGCGGATGATGCGAACCTTCGGCTTTTCGGAGGGCCGCGTGACGGCCACCTGCGTGCGCACCGGCGCCGGGCTGTGGCGCGGGGTCGCCGGCTTGGGCACCGCGGCCGCGCTGGTCTGGCCCATGATCTGGCGCGTCGAAAGCGAAGAGACGTCGACCTCCGCCTGGTCTTCCGGATTCCGCAGCACCAGATGGATCTTGCCTTCGTGCAGCGACAGAGCGAGGGTTTCGGCGCCTTCGGGATCGACGAGCAGCGTCACGGCCTGAACGGTGATCGGCTTGTTGTCCTGCTGCTCGGTCTTCTGCCCGGCCGCCAGCACCTCGATGTTCTGGAGCACGGTGCGCGTCACGGCGTCCTCGCTCATGTTGCGCGGGTCGAGGGTGCAGAGAACGTCGACCCGGTCACCGGGAAGCACGAAGCCCGAAACGCCGGACACGTTGTTCACCTCGAGGCTCGCGGCCCGCATCGTGGGCCGCACCAGCATCGAGAGGCCGCCGCCGCGCGACGAGAGCTTGATGGCGGTCACCGGCTCGCGCGCGCTCATGAACACCTTCGTGGTGGAACGCTCTCCTTGGGGTAGCGGGCGGTGCGGAGCATGGCGTGATCCAGCTTGACGCCGAAGGTCAGGTCGGTGGCCGTCACGACGACGTTCTTGAAACGAAGATTGCTGCGCGCGGTCGCCTGGGAGGCGAGCGACGTGAGACCGTAGTAGCCGGCCACGGCCGCCGCTGCTCCGAGCAGGACCGCGACGAACAGAAAGTTCTTGCCACTGTTGGCGCTCACGACTGCACCCTCCGCTCTAAGATGACCCCTCGTTGCGCATCCAGGCCTCGCCTGTCAGCGTCGCGGGGTTGGTGAAGTTGGCTCCCAGCAGGTTGAATACGCCGGGAAAGATCCAGTTGAACGAGCCCGTGACTTTTACGTGCACCTGCCGGTTGGCATCGGGCCCCTCGACCAGCAGGTCCTTGACCGTGACATTGGAAGAATTGGCCACCTGCAGCACCCGGTCCCGCACCAGCGAGCTGTCGGCGGACGAGGTGACCGCCCGCAACCGCACGCCCTCGCGAGCCGACTGCTCGAGTACGTTCTTGACGAAGAACGCGCGACCGAAGTCCACCGCTCCCACCGTGAGTACCAACAACAAAGGTAGGATCAGCGTGAACTCGATCAGCGCCGTGCCGCGCTCGGCGCGGTCACCCAACGACCCATGCACGGAGAGCATTCTGCAAGCTTTATCGGTCATCACATTCGTATCCATGAGGCGAAAATGGTTCCTGCCATGACCGCCAGCGCGAACGGGAACCGAATCCCGGTCGTCACCGGTGGCGGAGCGGGCTCGAGTGGTGCCGCCAGGGTCCAAGCCCCGAGCAGCGCCGCGCCGCGCAGGGCCTGACCGAGGAGTCCGCGTCTCAACGCGAGTCCCGCGGAAATCAAGCCGCCCGCTACGAACGATGCGAGGAGGGCGATCACCGCCTGTGGGAAGGCGAGCCACGCACCCACCGCCATCATGAGTTTCACGTCTCCGGCGCCCATCCAGCGCAGGAGCCATCCGGGAAGCATGGCCGCCAGGCACAACCCCAGCCCCGCCAGGGAGCCGAGTAGGCCGGCGCGTCCCCCCATGACCCCATGGGCGATCAGGGCCAGGAGCGACGCGGGAATGGTCAGCGAATTGGGGATCTTTCGAGTTTGAACGTCCGCCCGGGTGGCCACCGTCACCAGGACTATGACGGGAAGGACCACCCAGAGCGGGGCGTTCATGAGTGATAGGGACTACGACGCGTCGAGCGCGGCCTTGGCCTTGTTGAAGGCGGCGACCAGCGAGCCCTTGATACCGATCGGGTCGGCAATGATCGTCACCAGAGCGACCGCGGCAACGAAAGCAGCTAGAAGACCGTATTCGATCAGGTCTTCGCCGTTCTCGTCGCGCACGAAATTGCGAACCAGGCTCATCATGGACTTCTCTCCTCTGCGAGGGACGAACTTCCCGGCGCATTGCCGGAGTGGACATGCACGGTCGTCGACCGTGCGACGACCCTCATCCCCAGTGACCTCACGACCGAATGCCTCTCGGGCGTGGCCGTACGCCGGTACGCCGGGGTGTGTCTGCCAGGGTTCGCAAGAGGCAGGCCAAGTATTCCTGCAGGTCGGGATTGCGAGCGCAACCCGCATGACGAGAAAGGGCTGCGTCGACAATCGCCAGTACGCAGGGAAACCGTGGTTTCGGGCGAGGCGCCGCCGCGTGCGAGAAAGCCGCCAACGCATCGCGCGCGAGTGGGCGTTCTCACCCGATCGAGCGCGCGTGCAGTTTGCAGGGAGCTCGCGGCCGAAATGCGGGACGCGTGCGCGGCTCGAGCCGAGCGAACCGCGCGGCGTCAGCCGCCGAGATAGGCCTTCTTCATGTCCGGTTTCGAGCACGTAGCCTCGGCCGGCAATCGAGAGCGCCATGTGGGCGTTCTGCTCGACCAGCAGCACGGTGACGCCACGGCCGTTGATCTCGACCACGGTCTTGAAGATCTCACGCACCAGCAGCGGCGCCAGCCCCAGGGACGGCTCGTCCAGCAGCAACAGGCGCGGGCGCGACATCAGGGCTCGTCCGATCGCGAGCATCTGTTGCTCACCCCCCGACAGCGTGCCCGCCGCCTGGCGACGGCGCTCGAGCAGCCGCGGGAAGAGATGGAACACGTGGTCGCGGTCTTCACGAAGGGCGGCGCGCTCCTTCCGCCGATAGCCGCCCAACTCCAGGTTGTCCTCGACCGAGAGGTTCGCGAACACCAGACGCCCCTCGGGCGACTGGGAGATCCCCAGCCCCACGATCTCGTGAGGTGGCAGACGCGTGATGTCCTGGCCGTCCCAGCGGATTGACCCCGCGCGCGCCGCCACCAGGCCCGAGATGGTGCGCAGCAGGGTCGTCTTTCCGGCACCGTTGGCGCCGATCAAGGTCACGATCTCGCCTTGGTCGGCCTCCAGCGAGACACCCTTGACGGCATGGACGGCCCCATAGAAGACATCCAACCCCTCCACGGTCAGCAGCACGTCAGCCCCCGGCACCCAAGTCGGCCGGCACCTCTTCGCCGAGATAGGCCTCGATCACTTTGGGGTCGGTGCGAATCTGGCTTGGCGTGCCTTCGGCGATCTTGACGCCATAGTCGAGCACCGCGATCCGCCCGCAGATGCCCATCACCACCCGCATGTCGTGCTCGATGAGCAGAATCGTCAGGCCAAAGCGGACGCGGATCTCCTCGATCAGGTGCATGAGTTGGTCGGTTTCCTGAGGGTTCAGGCCAGCCGCCGGCTCGTCGAGTAGCAGCAGTCGCGGGCGCCCGGCCAGCGCGCGCGCGATCTCGAGGCGGCGTTGCTGACCGTATGGCAGCTCGGCGGCGGGCGTCTCCGCCCAAGCCCACAGCCCGAGCACTTCGAGCAGCTCGCTCGCCTGTCGTTGGATGTCGCGTTCGTCGTCGAAGAAGGCGCGGTTGCGGAGCAGAGCGTCCCACAGGCCGGCGCGGGCGTGCTGGTGCGCGGCGATGCAGACGTTGTCGCGGCAGCAGCGGGTCGAGAACAGACGGATGTTCTGAAAGGTGCGCGTGATCCCGCGCCGCGCCACGACGTGCGGTTTCAGCCCGCCGATCCCCCTCCCCTCGAAGAGCAAGCGACCCGCCGTCGGCGCATAGACGCCGGTGATCACGTTGAACACCGTGGTCTTGCCGGCCCCGTTCGGCCCGATCAGCCCCACCAGCTCCCCCGTGGCCACGGCGAGATCCAGCTCGGAGACCGCCTTGAGGCCGCCGAACTGCATCGTGACCCGATCGAGCTTGAGAATGGGCTCGCTCACGTCGCCTCGTGAGGAGCGCGCCGGCGTCCGATGAGCGCGCGCAGGGACAGCTCGCGCGTGCCGAGCAATCCCTGGGGACGCGTGATCATGAGCAGCACCAGCATCAACGCGTAGATCACCATTCTCAGGTCTTTCACCGGCCGCAGCACCTCGGGCAGCAGCGTGAGCAGAATTGCCGCCACCACCGAGCCCGAGATGCTGCCCATGCCACCGAGCACGACCATGGCGATCACTTCGATGCTCTTGATGAAGGTGAACGAGCCGGGGTTCAAGTAGGACAGGACGTGGGCGAAGAGGCCACCGGCCACGCCGGCGAAGAATGCCCCGATCACGAACGCCAGCACCTTGTACGAGGTGGTGTTCACGCCGAGCGCCTCGGCCGCCACTTCGTCGTCACGGATGGCGAACAGCGCGCGTCCGTACGTGCTGTGGGCGAGGTTGCGCGCCACGACCAGCACTGAGGCCACCCCCAGCCCGACCCAGAACAGGTTGGCCCAGCCGGGGATCCCTCCCAAACCTCGTGCGCCCCCCACGGCATCGATGTTCAGGATGACCACGCGGATGATTTCGCCGAAGCCGAGCGTCACGATCGCCAGGTAGTCGCCGCGCAGCCGCAGCGAAGGCAAACCGACCAGGTAGCCGGCGGCGGCCGCGAGCAGGCCGCCCAAGAGCAGGGCCGCGAGGAGAGCGGGGGCCGCGGCCAGCGCGACCGGGAGGCCCGCCCCGGAGAGTGCCTCCACCCAGCCGATGCCAACGTGCAGCGAGAACATGGCGGAGCCGTAAGCCCCGAGCGCCATGAACCCTGCGTGGCCGATCGAGAACTGGCCCGTGAACCCGTTGATCAGGTTGAGGGACACGGCGAGGATGATGCTGATGCCACACAGCACCACGACCCGCAGCACGTAAGGGTTGAGGGCTCGGGACAGCACCATCTCGACCACCACCAGCCCGAGCACGGTCCCCGCCGCCCACGCTGCTTGACGCACTCAGACCTTCTCGGCGGTCGCCTTGCCCAGGATCCCAGCCGGGCGCACGAGCAGGATCACGATGAGCAGGACGAACGCGATCGCGTCGCGGTAGGTGGGAGAGAGATATCCGACGACCATGACCTCGACGATCCCCATTACGAGCCCGCCCAGCACGGCGCCGGGAATGTTGCCGATCCCACCGAGAACCGCGGCGACGAACGCCTTGAGCCCGGGCATGATCCCCATGTAGGGCTCGATCTTGGGATTCTGAAGCGCCACCAGCACCCCGGCCGCGGCCGCCAGCATGGAGCCGAGCACGAAGGTGAAGGTGATGATCCGGTCCACCGAGATCCCCATGAGCGCGGCGGCGACGTGACTGTGGGAGACCGCACGCATCGCCTTGCCCACGCGCGTGCTCATCACGATCCAGCGCAGGGCCAGCATGAGCCCGAGCGAGACCACCAGGATGATCACCTGTTGGTTCGAGATCGTCACCCCCGCTCCGAGGGCGAGGTTGTGGGCGGGGATGATCTGCGGAAAGAACTTGGGATCGGCGCCGAACAGCAGCACGCCACCGTTCTCGAGCAGCAAGGAGATGCCAATGGCGGTAATCAGGGCGGCCAGGCGCGAGGAGCGGCGCACCGGCTTGTAGGCGAGCCGCTCGATGAGCAGGCCGACCAACCCGCAGCCCAACATCGAGAGCACCAGCACCGCGAGAGCCCGCCCCGGATCCGAGATGTCGCCGTGGGCGAAGTTGATGAGCCTCAGGATCCCGTACACCATCGTGTAGCCCAGTGCGATCAGGGCGTACACGCAGCCTCCGGTGATCCCGTTGACGAGCTGCTGGAGAAACTCGGTCACCTGAGGTCCCGCGGCGCTGGGCCGGCCGGCCGTGGAGCGACGGCGCGCCGCATTCGGACCCCTCGGCGGCTCGGCACCCCGTGAGCGGCCACTACGGGCTGATCGTGGAGTTGTAGAGTTTCTTGCCGTCCTTGATCTCGATGATCACCGCCGGCTTCGAGGCGTTGCGATTCTGATCGAGCGTGATCATCCCGGTTACGCCGGCGTAGTTTGCGGTCGCCGCGATCAGGTCACGGAGTTTGGCGTCCGCGGCCTTGCGTGCCTCGGTGCCGGCCTTCGAGGAGGCGAATCCCTTGAAGGTCTGCGGGTCCTGGGTGGCGAGCGTGGCGAGCGAGCCGAACAGGACGTTTGCGGCGTCGTAGGCCAAGCCGCCGATCGCGTCCGGATCCGACTTGAACTTGGCTCGATACGTCGCGAGGAACCGCTGCAAGGCGGGGTCCTGCTTGTCCAACGCCCAGTGGTTCGAGTAGTAGCAGCCGTTGAGCGCGTCGCCCCCGATCTG
>VBOY01000143.1:9458-14971 GCA_005893295.1 Candidatus Eiseniibacteriota bacterium
CTGCCGCGCGATCAGGCCTGCTTCCGTGTAGTACCCGGGCACGATCACCGCTTGCGGCTTCTTGGCCTTGATCGCGGTGAGTTGGGCTCGGAAGTCCTGGTCGCCGGCGCTGTAGGACTGCTCCACCACGACCGTGCCACCCTTGGCGGCGAAGCCCTGCGTGAAGTACTGAGCGAGCCCGACGCTGTAATCACTCCTGACGTCCTTGAGGATCGCGACCTTCTTGATCTTGAGGCTGTCGGCCACGAAGCGCGCCATCACATTGCCCTGGAAGTCGTCCAGGAAGCACATGCGGAAGATGTAGTCGCCCACTTGGGTGACCCTGGGATTGGTCGAGGAGGGCGAAATCATTGGCACGCCGGCGTTTTGGCAGATCGGGGCTCCCGCCAGGCTGCGTGACGACGCGACCTCACCCAGCAGCGCCACGACCCGGTCCTGGTTCACCAGCTTCTGCACCACGGTGGCCGCCTCCTCGGCGCGGCCCTGGTCGTCCTCGACGACGACCCGCACCTTGAGGCCTCCGATTGCTCCCGCACTCTTGGCCTGAAGCTCGTCGAGCGCCACCTGGACGCCGTTCTTGGTGGATTGGCCGAACGTCGCGTCGCCGCCGGTGAGCGAACCGAATTCGCCGATCACCAGCTCGTCGCTAGAGGATCCACCGCAACCCGTGGCGAGCCAGCCGGTGATCGCGACCAACGCCACGCCGAGGCAGAGCCGAGTGCGCGTCATGTCTTTCTCCTGTCGAGCGTTGAGGCCAGGTCTTCCGTGCGCCCGACCACGCTCCGCGGATCTCGCTCGGGGCCCGAAACGGTGGAGTGCGAAAGGGCGGCACCAGAACCGTCGCACGAGCCGGTACTGGTAGCACGCCGCTACGGGTCGGGCAAGGCAAATGATTCCCGCCGCGTGGGTTGTCGCGGCAGGAAACGGATGATAGCCTGCGTGGCGAATGACGGTCAGGGTCATGGATCGACCAGGCTCTTGGGACTCAGGAAACGTGGCGGCCGCGCGCGCGCGGCGGCGCCGTCGAGCGGCGCTCGCTTGGGTCATGGCGCTCGCCGCATTGTCCCCCGGTTGCGCGCGTCGCCTGCCGCCCACGCCGCCTAAGCCCCCTCCCACGCCGATGGTCCGCGCCAAGGCGGGTTACGATGCGCGCGTCGACAGCCTGGACGCGGTCGACCCGGCCCCGCTCGCCGGCCGCCGCATCGCTCTCGACCCGGGCCACGGTGGGCGCTTCCGCGGGTCACTCGGCGTGCACGGGCTCGCCGAGGCCGACGTGAACCTGGCGGTGGCGCTCGAGCTGCGCGACCTGCTCCAAGCCCACGGCGCGGTGGTGTTCATGACCCGGTCCACCGATCGCGATTTCCTGACCCCCGCCGACAGTTCACTGCGCGCCGATCTCAACGAACGGGTGCGACTGGCCAACCAGTTCCAGCCCGACCTGTTCGTCTCGATCCACCACAACGCGGACCCCGGGGGCGCTCACGACCGCAACGAGACCCAGACCTACTACAAGCTGGGCGACGACGGGTCCTCGCTGGACGCGGCGGCGAGCATCCATCGTTATTTGCGTCGCAATCTCTCGATCGAGGCGCAGCGGATCCTGGCCGGCAACTACTCGGTGCTGAGGAACAGCGTCGGGCCCGCGGTGCTCACCGAAGCCTCCTATCTCACGAATCCCGACGTCGAGGCCCGCCTGTCGCTCGCCACCAAGCGCCGCCTGGAAGCCGAGGCGTTGTTCCTGGGGCTCGCGCACTACTTTGGCCGCCGCGCGCCGGTGATCGAGGAGCTGGCGGCGCGGCGAGACGAGGCGGCCGCGCCCGACACCGCGTTCGCGGAGATCGCGGCACCCCTCCTGACCGCTCGGATTGCGGGCGCCTTCGATTTCGTCGAGCTCACCCTGGATCGCGACATGCTGCCCGCGCTGCAACGCGGCGACGCGCTGGAATGGAGGCCCGACCGCCCGCTCGCCGCGGGCCCCCACCTGGCCCGGCTGGTGGTGCGGCGGGCGGGCAGCGGGGCGGCGCGCGCGCGCACGCTGCGCTTCCACATGCGCCGCCGCCCCACCTGCTTGGCGGCGGACGCGCTGCCCGAGCGCTGGGCAGGCGCTCTCCAGGCAGTGAGAGTTCGGGTGCTCGACGAGTGGGGCGCGCCCGATCCCGACTCGCTCGTGGTGCGCGTCCGGGCCCTGACGCGTGGCATCGCGCCGCGCGAGACCACCCTGGTCGCGCGCGGCGGCGAGGCCTGGGGATATTTCCGGGCCGCGCGCGACGCCGGCAGTCCGACCCGCGCCCGCGCGCTCGGCTTTGCGGCGCGGCTCGTGAGCCTCCATCCCGAGCCTCCGGTGAGCGGCGCCTGCCACGCCACCGCCGAGCTGTGGGTGCCGCGCGGCACCGAGCACGTGTGGACCGGCTTCGTGCGCGCAATGCCTTCGGGCGCGCCGCTGCGCGACCACGGGCCGAGCAACGACGGGTCCGCCTCGTGGCTCACTCGCGACGGCTTCGCTGCCCTCCTCACGGATTCCGCAGGCGTGCCGATGGCGCCTCGCCTCGACGGGTACCGCCGCTGGGGCGGCGGTCGCTCCAAGGCGCCGGGTTTCGTCGCCGTGGCCGGTGGTGCTCTCGAGGGCCGCCGCATCGTGCTCGATCCGGACGGCGGCGGCGAGGACGCGGCCGGCATGGGACCGAGTGGAACTCGAGCCGCGTTCTACAACCTCGAGGTGGCGCGGGCGCTCCGATCCTTCCTGACCGCGGCCGGCGCCGAGGTGCACCTCGCTCGCTCGACCGACATCGCGGTGTCCGACGTGGAGCGCGTGCGCTCGAGCGAGGCGTTTCGGGCCGATCGCTATCTGCGCATCGGTCATCGCCCCGAGCCGCCGCGCCTCGGTTACTACTTCTCGAGCGGCCCGGGCCGCCAGTGGGCGCGCCGGTTGGCCGCCGAGATCACGCGATTCGCGGGCCCGGCCCCGGCTCCGGCCGAGGATGCCCAGTATCCCCTCCAGCAAGCGTCGGCCACCGCGCTCTACGCGTCGCCGGCGCGCGTCGACGAGCCGGCCGACGAAGACCGCATGAACTCCCCGGGGGCGCTCCGCGCCGAGGCCTACGCTCTCTATGCGTCGTTGCTGCGCGAGTGGGCTCCCGACGCCGCCTGGCCGCTCGACTCCCTGCGCGTCGAGGACGCCGAGGGGCGGCCGGTCCCCGGTGCCGCGGTCACCCTGGGGGACGCGCTGGTGCTCGAGACCGATGCGGCCGGCCGCGTACGGTTCTATCGCACCGAGCCGGGCCTGCTCGAGGTCAGCGTCACCGACCCGCGAGTGAGCGCGCGAACCGTTCTGATAGACTCGGACAGGGGTGTCCTGCTGAGCAGGTCGCGCCGGTGAGCTCCTCTCGGTCGGTTCGCCCCGCCGGGAGGTTTCGATCGTGCACGGCGTCGCCAGCTATTTCCTCGAGCGAGCCCGTTTCGCGCGACGCCTCGCGCTCGTCACGCTGGGCGTGAGCGTGGTGTTCTACTCGCTCTTGGGCCTGGGGCTGGTCCGTCCGGTGCGCCGCACGCTCGCGCGCGCCACGGCTCGCTTCGGATTCGAAGGACCCACCGAATACGTGCGACACATCACGCTGCGCCAGCTCCAGGGCACTACCGAAGCCATCAGCGACTTGGGGCCCCTGAACCCCGTGCCACAGCGGCGAGGTGGCGACACCAGCCGGCGGCGCACCGACCCGCGCAGCAACCGCGCGGAGATCCGCCCGCGCCTCGCATCGCTCGGATCCTCCCGCGAGAACCTGGTGGAACGCGCCACCTCGCGCGCCTCGGGCGTACCGGTGGTCCAGTCCGAGGAGTTGGTGATCGAGGTGCTGGTTCGCCCCGACTACCCGCTCAGCCTCGCGGAGAAGAACATCGAGGGCAAGGTGATGGTCCAGGCGCTCATCGATACCGTGGGCAAGGTCGTCGACGTCGAGGTGATCGCGAGCAGTGGAGAGCCCCAGTTCGAGCGCGCCGCCGAGAAGGCGGTGTGGCAGTGCCGCTTTCGGCCCTACCGTCTCGCGGGGGCCGCGAGCGAGGTGTATGCGGTGTTCCGCTTCGCGTTCCGGATCTACTGACCACGCCGAAGATCAGAACTGAAACTTGCCGAAGTCCTCGGGATTGAGGCGCTCGAGATATCGCCGGAGCTGCTCGGCTTTCTCCGCCTCGGTGAGCTCGCGCCGCGGCTCTTCGCCCCCCTCCGCCGGCGTCTCGCCGGGAGGCGGTTGCAGCAGCTTCTCGTTCACGTAGATCGGAGCCTTCGCACGCAGCGCCACGGCGATCGAGTCCGAGGGTCTCGCGTCGATCGAAAGCACCTCGCTCTCGCGCTCCACGAAGATGCTGGCGAAAAACGTGTTCTCGCGCAGGTCCACGACCACCACCTTGCTCACGCGGGCCTTGAGACCCTCGACGACGATCGCGACCAGGTCGTGCGTGAGCGGCCGCGGGAACGGCTCCTCGGAGAGGATGCGCCGGATCGCCTGCGCCTCGCCCGGACCGATCCAGATCGGGAGGATCCGCTCGCCCTCGACTTCCCGCAGGATGACGATGTTCTGCTGCGACTTGTGTTCGAGAATCAAGCCGTTGACGCGGACTTCGACGACCTTCACGGCTTGCCTGACGTGGGCTTGCTCGACGGGGGCCTGCCCGGTGCCGGTTTGCTCGGGCTGCCCGCCACGCCGTCGTGGATCGAATCGCCTGCGAGATTCATGAAGCCCGGGGCGCCCTCGGACCGCATGTGCTCGAGCATCCATTTGGCCGACCGCACCAGCTCGGACTTGGGGTACTTGTCGATCATGGCGCGGAACGCCTTTTCGGCCTGGTCGTAGTCCTTGAGCTCTTCCGAGTGGATGAAACCGATCATGAACTGCGCCTGAGGGCTCACGTCGCTCGACGGGTAGTTGTCGAGCAACCGCTGATAGGCGTCGATGCGCGCCGTGGGCGGACCCGCCGACTGTGCCTCGTTGAACATCTCACGGGCGCTCTTCTTCTGTGAAACGAAGTTCTTGATCGCGTTCGAGTCCGGCTTCACCCCCAGCGCCGCCTTGGTCTGGGCGAGCTTGCTTTGGTAGTAGTCCTGCGAGCCCTTTGCGCTCAGCTGTCGCACGATGCCGCCCATCATCTGCTCGAACGGGCGGGTCGACTCGGCCCGCACCGATTCGACCCTGAGCACGTGCCAGCCCCGGTCCGTGTGGAATGGCCCGCCCACCTTGCCCTCCCCGATCCCGAACGCCGACTCCGCCAGGGCCGGCTGACGACCCAGGCTGCCGAACTGGCCGTCCCGAGTCACCGACCCCAGCGCGCCGCCGGATTCGCGCGTGAGAGAGTCGGTCGAGTAGCGCGCGGCGAGCTTCTTCCAATCCTGCCCGTTCCGCGCCCACTGGAGGATGCGCTTCGCCTCGGCCTCGCTCTTGACCTGGATGTGGCTCAGGGTGACGGCGGCGGGGATCCGGTAATCGGACTTGTGCGCTTCGTAGTAGGCGCGGGCTTCCGAATCG
>VBOY01000019.1:0-15675 GCA_005893295.1 Candidatus Eiseniibacteriota bacterium
CCCGACGCGGCGATCTAAGATATAGTGGAGGGGGGAACACTCTCGCGTGCGCCACAGTCGTGAGGATCGTGGTATCGCGGTGGTGCACCTCTTCCGCTTCGACGCCCTCACATGGTGGAGCTTTGGGACGTCGGCCAACCCGTGCCGGATGATCACTGGTTCGCGCCACAAGGGACGCCGGTCAGCTCTGCCCCTCGATGATCACGGGATCGTTCTGCTCCGGCGGGTGCCCCCGGCCCTCGAACTCGATCTGGTGCCCTGACCGTCTCGCTTTGGTTTCGAGATAGAAGCGGTTCCATTCGGTCGACGGGATCACGTGGGGGATGCGGTCGTTCACCTTGGTTCCGAGTTTCCTCAGCTCCTCGATCTTGCGGGGATTGTTCGTCATCAGGCGAATGGATCCGACGTTCAGGCTCGCCAACATGTGCGCCGCAATCTCGTAGTCGCGTTCGTCGTCTCGGAATCCCAGCGCCACGTTGGCATCGACGGTATCGAGCCCCCTGTCCTGGAGCGCGTACGCACGGACCTTGTTGATGAGCCCGATCCCCCGACCTTCCTGCCTCATGTAGAGAACGAGACCCTGCTCCATCGCACCGATCTTCTGCATGGCGACCTCGAGCTGATCTCGGCAGTCGCAGCGGAGGGATCCCATCACGTCGCCGGTGAGGCATTCGGAATGGAGACGAGTGGGAACGTCCTCGGAGCCCATCACCTCGCCGTGGACCATGGCGATGTGTTCCTTGCCATCGCGATTGTTCCAAAAAGCCACGATCTGGAATCCGCGCCTCGACCCTGACGCAGATGTGGTGCGAGCCGAAACCATCGCAATCATGGTCCTTGTCGCGCTCGACCAACTGCTCGAGCGTGTCGACGCGTGGGAAGTTGCCGCACGGCTGTACCATGAGTCCACCATAGCATGCCCGCGGGCGGTCGGGGGTGCCCAGAGGACGATCGAGCAAGTCTCCAGAGCCGTGCGTCTGGCTGGGTCATCGGATGCGCTCGAGCCGGGGTGGGCGCTGCCCCCGGCGAACCGCGCCGTCGACCCTCGAATACTCCAGTTCGCGGCCGCCCCCAACGCATCGTAGCATCAGGCCGCCGCGGCTCATGTCTCCTCGGCCCACGAATTCGAGAGGGAAATGAAGCCTCGCGCCCAGGTGCCGGCCGAGGACGTCGACGTACTTTCCGGTGGCGATGCTTCCGAGCAGGACCACACGGTCCGCCTCGGAGAGCTGCATCGCCAATGCTGCCGCGTCTCGCTCGAGCGGTTCCCGGAAGCGCGGCTCCTCGGGCTCGACGCCGATCGTGGCGATCGCTCGCAGATCTGCCAGCGTGATCACGGTCTCGGGCGGCGCGAGCCCCATGCCCGGCACGATCACCAGAACGCCGTGCCGCACCGAGTGCGTTCGCGCGTACTCGCGCGCGTACGCGAGCTTTCCCCGAAAGTACAGGCCGCTCACGAAGCTGAACACGTCCGCGATCGTGGCGCCCTGCTCCCTCAGGCGTACGGCCAGGGGAAACGTCGCTTGCTCGTCGAGGACGATTCGGCCGCGCCGCCCGTCGGTTCGAGCGGGGGACAGGAGAAAGGTCGTTTGCGCGAAGGGGGGCACCCTTCGGGAGACGATGTCAGGCATGGACGACTCTCTCCACGAGGCAGAGTGCATGCCACGGGCTCCAGCACCGAGGTGGCGCGACACCGGCCGCGCGAATGATCCAATACTCTGCGGACGGCGGCGTGGTTTTCTCTCCATTGTGATCGCCCTCACCCATCGGGGCAACCGGCAGACCTCGCCTCTGGCACGGCGAGCGCTGCGGTGATGCCACCGGCTCCCAGCGCGCAGCGCGGCGGAATCTCCACTATCATTCCGTGAGCGGCATCAAGTGAAGGACGTTCGGGGCCAAGGAACGAGCCAGCGAGGGTGAGATGGCTGGGCCGCGGCCAGACGTGGAGCGCACGCTCCCGCGGGTGCTGAGCCTGTGGGACGCCACGTGTGTCGTGGTGGGCGCGATCATCGGTGTCGGCATCTTCTTCAACCCGCGCGACGTGGCCCTCATCAGTGGCAGCGCGAGCACGGCGATGGCCGCGTGGAGCGTCGGCGGCCTGATCGCGCTGCTCGGCGCGATCACGTTCGCCGAGCTGGGGCGGATGCGCCCGGTCGCGGGCGGCCAGTACCACGTGCTGCGCGACGCGTATGGAAGGCCGCCGGCGTTCTTGTTCGTCTTCTGCAACCTCACGGCCGTGCAGGCGGGCGCCGTGGCGATCATCTCGATCGTGTGCGCTCAAAACCTCGGCGTGGCGCTCCACGGAGTGGCACCGAGCGAACCGTGGACGCTCGGCGTGGCCACCCTGCTCACGTGGGCGCTGGTCGGCGTCAACGTGATCGGCGTACGCTCCGGCGCGGGGCTGCAGAACACGACAGTCGTGCTCAAGCTCCTCACGCTCGGTGCGGTGGTCGCGCTCGCGGCTCTGATTGGACCCGGCGCCGCACCGGTGACCGGCGCGGCGGGCCTACGCTCCATCTCGTTTTCGTCGTTGTTCGCCGGCGTCACGCTGACCCTGTTCGCCTACGGGGGCTGGCAGCAGGCCCTGTGGATGGCCGGTGAGGTGCGGAACGCGGGGCGGACTGTGCCCAGGGCGATCCTGCTCGGCGTCGGGATCGTCATTGCTGCGTACCTCTCGGCCAATTGGGCCTACCTCGACCTCCTGGGCTTCGACGGCGTGCGCAGCGCGCACGCGCTCGCGGCCGATGCAATCTCGGTCTGGTCCCCGGGACTCGGACGGCGCATCGCTGCCGCCGCGGTGGCCGTCTCCGCCTTCGGGGTGCTCAACGCGCAGCTCCTGACGGGCCCGCGGCTCACGTGGGCGATGGCGCGCGACGGGTTGTTCTTCGCCCCGTTCGCTCGCCTGAGCGTGCGCTTCGCGACGCCAGCGGCGGCGATCCTGCTGCTCGGGGCGCTCTCGACCGCGCTGACGCTCGGCCTCGGCCTCGCTCGCACGGATCTGCTGACGACGGGTGTCGTCGTCGTCGACGCGGCGTTCTTTGCGCTCACCGGGCTCGCCCTGCCGATCCTCCGGCATCGCGACACCGCACCCGATCGCGGGCCAGCGTGGATCACCGGGGTGGCGCTCGTGTTCGCCTTGCTCGAGCTGCTGGCGATCGCCGGCTCGGTGCTCCAGAAGGACGTGCGCATCGTGGCCCTGACCGGTCTCGGCTGGATCGCCGCCGGGGCGGCTACCTGGGCCCTGTTCTTCGCCCGAAGGCCCGGACCCCCAGCCTGATCCCGCGCTTGAGTGACTGGGCCTCGTATCCCACAATCCCCCCGCATGCCCTTTGCGCTTCCCCCTCTGGCCCACAGACGTGGGCTGCTGCTTGCGGTCGTCGGGTTGGGCTTGGGAGTCATGGGCTTCGCCCTCTTTGCCGGCCGTGTCGCCGCACTGCGGTCCGGCCATGCCACCGGCCCGAATTGGAAATTCCCGTCGCTCGTCTATTCCGACGATGTAGTCCTGGTTCCCGGACGGATCCTCCCGGCCGAGTACCTGCTCGCGCAGCTCGAGGCGCGCGACTACCACGAAGTGCCGGGACACCCACTCGGCCCCGGCACCTTCGCGCGGCTCGGCGAGACCTTCGAGATCGCCCTGCGTGGGTTCTCCGAGGCGCCCGATCCGCTCCGCAACTGCGACCCCGAGACCGTGCGGCTCCGGATTCACGAGGGCCGGCTCACGACCGTCCAGCAGATGGGCGACGTCCGCGAGCTCCGCGGATCTCACGCGCCCGAAGGGAAGCGTGCGGCGCGGCGCGCGGCCACGTCCGCGCTGCCGCCGCGGCTCGAGCCCGTCCTCATCGCCTTGCTCTTCGACCAGGATCTCACCTGGCGCACCTGGGTCGATCTCGACCGCGTGCCCGAGGCAGTGAGCGACGCCATCGTCGCGTCGGAGGACCGCCGCTTCCGATCCCACATCGGCGTGGACGTGCGCGGCTACCTGCGCGCGCTGCGGGCCAACGTTCGCGCCGGCGGACTGCGCGAAGGGGGCAGCACGATCACCCAGCAGCTCGCGCGCAGCCTGTTCCTGGGCCGGCAGCGAACCCTGGGGCGCAAGCTGGCCGAAGTGCCGCTCGCCTTGGGGCTCGAGGCGGCGCTCGGCAAGCGGCGGATCCTCGAGATGTACCTCAACTCCATCTACTGGGGGCAGGCGGGCAGCTACAGCATCGGTGGCATCGCCGCCGCCACGCGATGGTACTTCGATGCCCCCATCGAATCGCTCGGGGCGCTCGAGGGCGCCACCTTGGCCGCGATGATTCCGGCGCCCAACGTCTTCGATCCCTTCGACCGCCCACAGCTGGTGCGCGCGCGTCGAAACCGGGTGCTGCAGGAGATGGTCGCCGTCCACCGGCTCACGGCGGCGCGCGCGGCGGCGCTGGCCCGCCAGCCCCTCACCGTACGGCGGGGTGCGCCGCCACTCGATCGGTTCCCGTCCTACAGTGGGTTCGTGCGCGACCAGCTCGCGGCGACCCTGCCCGCCGAAGGGCTCGCGGTCTTCACACGCATGGATCTGGTCTGGCAGCGATCGGCGGAGACTGGCCTTGCCGAAGCGATCACGGCGCTCGACGGTGGCGGGCGCGGCCGGCCACCGCTCGAAGGCGCCTTCGTGGCGCTCGAGCCGGGAACGGGCGCGGTGCGCGCCATGGTGGGCGGCCGCGCGTTCGAGCCGGGCGCGTTCAACCGCGCCTACCAGGCTCGGCGCCAGACCGGCTCGGCCATCAAGCCGATCGTTTACGCGGCGGCCTTCGCGGCCGGCCGGCACTTCACGCCCGCCACGGTCGTGCCCGACGTGCCGCGCACGTTCCAGACCGACCGCGGGCCATGGACGCCGCGCAACGACGACGGGACGTTTCACTCCAAGGTCACGCTGGTGAAGGCGCTCGAGCGCTCGCTCAACGTCGCCACGACCAATGTGGTCGACCTCGTGGGCCCGCAACAGGTGGCCCGCGTCGCGGGTCGCTTCGGGCTCGGCCGACTCAAACCGGTGATGAGCATCGGGCTCGGCAGCAACGAGGCCACCCTGATCGACCTCACCCGCGCGTTCGCGGTGTTCGGTGACGGCGGGACGCTGGTTCCGATCTCGGCGATTCGAACCGTCACCGATCATGGCGGGCGGACGCTGCTGGGAGCGCCGGGCGATCGGTCAGCAGGTCGCGGGGCGGGACGTGTCGGCGGTGCAGGGGCCGACCTGAGTTCCCCGGCCACTCGCGCGACGCGGGCGATCCCGGAGCCGATCGCGGCGCTCATGACCGGCCTGCTCACGAACGTGGTGCGATTCGGCGTGGCCTACCCGCTGCGCAAGACTTACGGATTCACCCGCCCGGTGGCAGGCAAGACCGGCACTACGGACGATTACCGCGACGCCTGGTTCATCGGTTTCACACCCGACATCATCGCCGGCATCTGGGTTGGCTACGATCGTCCCCGCAGCATGGGCCGGCTCGCGGTCAACACGGCGTTGCCCGCCTGGGCGCGCATCGTCGGTCCCATGTTAGAGGGGTTCCCGCCTAGGGCGTTCGCGAGCGATTCCCAGCTCGAATGGCACCAGATCGAACCCTGGAGTGGTCTGCTGGCGACCCGCGACTGCCTTGGCCAACCGGTTCCATTCCTGCCCGGCAGTGCGCCGAAGGCCTTTTGCGCGCCGGGGACGCCGATCGGTCCACTCGAGAACCCCGATTCACTCACGGGCGAGGACAGCAGCGGAGTCGCTGCGCCCGAGTGAGCTCGAGTCCTCTCTGGAGGCCTGCCCGAGAACGCGAAGGGCGGCGTCCGAGCGGACGCCGCCCCATCGGCGCGAGGTGGTACCCCGAGCTCTTACACCTTGCGGACGTTCGCCGCTTGCAGCCCCTTCGGACCGCGGCTCACGTCGAACTCCAGCGACTCGCCCTCGGCAAGCGTCTTGAATCCGTCGCCACTGATGGCAGAGAAATGCACGAATACGTCCTCACCGCCATCCGCCTGGGTGATGAAGCCGAAGCCTTTCGCCTCGTTGAACCACTTCACGGTGCCACGAGCCACTTGAAACTCCTGTTGTATGCGGGCCGTTCAACCCGCCCTTTGCCGCGAATCACGCTGCGGCCGCGTCCGGCCTCCATGACCGTTGTCTCGATCGATCGCGGCGGCCCGACCAACAAAAAACCGCCAGAAAGAATCCTCTGGCGGAATTTGAACGTCGACGACTCACCCACAAGCAACCGAACACAACGGCAGTATCGGCGAAACCGGGGGAGAACGCCACTGAATTCTTGGTGGGGACCGGGATGGTCGTGGGGAGTAGATTTCGCCCCTCCGGCCGGGCCCTGCAGCGCAACCATGACAAGCGTTCGACACGGCTGGATTGTGGGCAGCCCAGTGCCCTGCCAGCGCGCGACCTGCGCCGTCAGGTCGCCGAAACTTCTGGATTCGTAGGCGCGTAATGCATTGGGCTTGGGTTGGTTCGGATGGAGCGTGAGGTCCGCATCCTGGAGGACACATGACTCACAGGGCGAACGCAAGAATCGCCGGCTTCACTTTCCTCTTCTACATCGCACTCGGCATTCCGGCGATGGTCCTGCTCGGCAGAGCGACCAACGGGCAGGGGATCGCCGCACAGCTCGCAAGCATGGCCCAGCACGCGTCAGACGTGCGCGCCGCGGTCGTGCTCATCCTGCTCACCAGCCTTTGCGCCCTGGTGTTGGGGGTGTCGCTGTACGCGATCACGCGCGACCAGGACCCCGACCTCGCGTTGCTGGCGCTCACCTGTCGCGTCGGCGAGGGCGTGGTCAGTGGAATCTCCATACAGAGGACGCTGGGACTTCTGTCGCTTGCGACCGCCGCCGGAGCCGATGCGCCCGACACCGGGGCAGCGCGCGCCCTCGGCACGTTTCTTCTTTCAGGGCAAGGCCCCGGCGCGATGTTCTTCGCCGTGGGCAGCCTGCTCTTCTCCTGGCTCCTCCTGCGCGGCCGGCTGATCCCCGTTCTACTGGCATGGCTCGGGGTGCTTGCCTCGATCCTGTGGGTCGTGGGGCTTCCGCTGCAGCTCGCGGGCGTCCTTCCCGACTCCCTCACTTGGCTCATGTGGTTGCCGATGGCCGCGTTCGAGATTCCGTTCGCGCTGTGGCTAATCATCAAAGGCGTCGCGGTGCCGACGACGCGACGAGGTTCTGAACCATGACGGATCGGATTGCGAGCGGGTCGCCACGGCTGAAGTCGAGGCCTGTGGCTCCTCGTGAAGGGAGTGAATGTTTCGAAGTGGGAGGAGCATGCCAGTCGTGCTCTTTGACCGCGCCCATGACCTGCTCACGCGGTCGCGTTGGGCTGTTCGGGGCAGGGGCACGGGCATTTGTGAGCATCCCTGGCGAGAGTGGCCGAGAGGAGAGCCGTGAACTCAACCAAGAAACAAGCAAGAGCCGCGGGATTGCTGTATCTCGTGATCGGAATCACCGCCCCCATTGGCCTCGAGTATGTTCCGAGCAAACTGATCGTGCATGGCAACGCAACCGCGACGGCCGATCACCTCAGGGCTTCGGAGTCGCTTCTCCGCATCGGCATCGCGAGCGAACTGTTCCATCAGGTCATTTGCGTGTTTCTGGTCTTGGCTCTCTACCGCTTGTTCAAGGCGGTGAACGAGGCTCATGCTCGGCAGCTAGTGATCCTGGGGGCGTTGGTCTCCGTCCCGATCATGTTTCTCAATGTGATCAACGAAATCGCTGCGCTGATCCTTGTCAGCGGTGCCGATTTCCTGTCGGTATTTGAGAAGCGTCAGCTCGATGCCCTGGCCTATCTGTTCATCCGTTTGCATGGCCAGGGCATTAGCGTTGCCTCCATCTTCTGGGGGCTTTGGCTCTTTCCCTTCGGGATGCTCGTGATTCGATCGGGTTTCATCCCCCGCATATTGGGCGTCTTGCTGATGATTGCAGGCGCCGCCTACCTGGCCAGTGCCTTTGCTTCACTGCTTCTGCCACGGTACGGACATCCTGTTGGCGAGGTCGCGGGGGTTCTCGAGATTGGCGAAGTGCCGATCATCTTCTGGCTCTTGATCTGGGGTGCGAAGGCGCGACCATCCGACGCCCCCGTGCGCGCCAGCGCCCCTGCCTGAGCAGCAGACGACTGGACGTCCTCCCGCACCTCGGGTGCGATCTCGACCCGCGGCTCACCCGGTCCGTCGTCCTCGAAACGTGAGCGACCCTACAATATCCGCACCCCCTCCTTCGTCTACAGAGGTAGATGAAGGAGGCGGCGGACCTGGAGCCGATGGCACTCGAACAGGACCAGCGGATCTCCGAGGTGGTCAAGCGGGAGCGGTCCCGGCTGCGCAACTTCATTCGCCACCGCGTGCCCGACCCGCGCGACGCTGAGGACATCCTGCAGGACGTCTTCTACGAGCTGGTGGAAGCGAACCGACTGCTGATGCCGATCGAGCACGTCACCGGCTGGCTATTTCGCGTGGCGCGTAATCGCATCACGGATCTCTTCCGCAAGAAGAAGTCGGAAAGCTCCAGAGACATTGCTTTCGCAGACGAGAACGACGAACGGCTGCACGTGGAAGACCTGCTGCCTTCGCCCGATGCCGGGCCGGAGGCGCTCTACGCGCGCACCATGCTTCTCGATGAGCTCGCATGGGCGGTCGACGAGCTGCCGCAGGAGCAGCGCGAGGTGTTCGTTGCGCACGAGTTGGAAGGGCGCAGCTTCAAGGAGATGGCTGCAGAGACCGGCGTGAGCGTGAATACCCTGCTCTCGCGAAAGCGCTATGCGGTGCTGCATCTGCGCCAGCGATTGCAGAGCATTTACGAGGCATTTCGGAACGGGTGAGGGACTGAACATGAGAAGGCGATTGATTCTCCTGGCTCCGGTGATTCTGCTGGTGTTTGTGCTATTCATCGCCATCGGCGGCGAAGTGGTGCGGCAACTGTGGAATTGGCTGCTGCCGCCGCTCTTCGGCTGGCGCCAGATTACCTTCTGGCAAGCGCTTGGCATTCTGACGCTATGCCGGATCCTCTTCGGTAGATTTGGACTCCACGGTCCCGCTGGCTCCAGTTTCCGCCGTCGCATGGCGGAGCGGTGGGGGCACATGACGCCCGAAGAGCGAGAGCGGTTCCAGCAAGGGATGCGCGGACGTTGGGGCTTTGGCTCGTCCACCAGCGAGAGCAAGGGGCAATAGGCTTCCGACTCCTGGATACGCGGTCGCCGAGCCGTCCGCGGCGAGAACCCGACTGATCTGAAAGGGAGACATGACAATGAAACCGCACATGAGCGGGATCACGCTCGGGGTCAGAGACCTGAACCGGGCGAAGCAGTTCTACACCAAGGGTCTTGGCTGGACGATCCAGCGCGAACAGGGCGAATGGGCTTCCTTCAGTCTCAACGGCGGCTCGTGCTCCTTGGGGCTCCTCCCGCGGGATGCCCTTGCCGAGGACGCTGGCGCAGCTGCGGACGGCGGCGGTTTCTGCGGCGTCACGTTCTCCCACATCGTCCCCTCCGAAGAGCGGGTCGACGCGGTGTTGGCCGAAGCCGAACGCGCCGGCGGTAAGATTGCCAAGCGAGGGCAACGCGCGCAGTGGGGGGGATACTTCGGCTACTTCATGGATCCAGATGGCTATCTCTGGAAGGTCGTGGTGGGGGCCGACGACGAGCGGTCTGCCACCGAATAACGAGGGCGACCCATACACATCATCTCCGGGCGCGGATGAGAGACAGCATGCGAACGTTGTTCGCCGTCTTGAGCCTCTCCACCGGCCTTGGCAGCGGGGGCGCGGCAGCGGCTCCGCCACTTCGTCTCGTCCAGGCGATCCCGTTGGACGGCGTCGAGGGCCGGATTGACCACTTGGCGGCGGACACGAAGATCCAACGCCTTTTCGTGGCGGCACTCGGTAATGGGACGGTGGAAGTCGTCGACCTGCGATCCGGCAGACGATCCCGGAGGCTGCGGGGTTTCCACGAGCCGCAGGGGCTTGGATTCGTCGCCTCACCGTCGAGGCTCTTCGTCGCGAACGGCGCGGATGGAACTTGCGAAGTCCTTCACGGCGAAACCTTTACGCACCTACGCACGCTGCGCTTATCCGCGGACGCCGACAACGTCCGGTACGATCCGAGAACCAGGCGGGTGTACGTCGGCTATGGCAGCGGAGCGCTCGGGGTCCGCGACGCGGCAACGGGCGACAGCCTGGACGATATCGTGCTTCCCGCGCACCCCGAGTCTTTTCAGCTCGAGTCAGCCCACTCACGCATATTCGTCAATGTTCCCGACACGCGTGAAGTCGTGGTCATCGAGCGAGCGCATGGCCGCTCGGTTACCCAGTGGCATATCGAGGACTTCGCCGCCAACTACCCAATGGCGCTCGACGAGGCGGGGCACCGTCTGTTCATCGGCTGCCGGCACCCCCCAGCGGTGCTCATCCTCGATGATCGATCCGGAGGACGGTTGGCGGCCGTTCCGATCGATGGGGACGTCGATGACCTCTTCTACGACGCGGAGACAGGCCGCGTTCTGGCGAGCTGTGGTGCGGGATTCATCGACGTGCTGGGGGTAACACGACCTGGACGCCTCGCGGTGATCGCATCAACATCGTCGCGATCCACCAGCACATGACCGGCGAGACGCCGCGGATCATCTTCCTCCATTACTGGGGGGTGGGCCCCACGGAGTTGCTCGCCAGGGGGTTGCGAACGGCGCTGGACAAGGCTTCCGTGAGCCGAGTCGCGCGATGACGGCGACAGCGTCCAGGTCTGCCCAGCTCTTCGGCCTGAGCATCGGCGAGGGGGTGCACGGCATCGTTCCGCCGAAGGGAATCAAGATGCGCCACGCGGTAGGCCGCGAAGTCTCGCACAAGAACTCTCGCACAGGAGGGTGTATCGTCTCCACGACGCGCCGCGCCTGGCCCCTTGACCCAGACGGATCGGCCCCATGACCGCCGCCGATGAAGCCAACAGCACGCCCCGGGAGAAGCCTCTCGAGGGGCCCCAGCGTCGAGTGCTCGGCGTCTTGATCGAGAAGGCGAAGACGACCCCGGCCGGGTATCCGATGACAGTCAACGCCATCGTCGTGGGCTGCAACCAGAAGAACAATCGCGACCCTTTGACCGCCTACGACGATTTCGATGTCGAGAAAGCCCTCGGGGAACTTCAGGAACTCGGCGTGGTGAAGGAGATCGATTGGATCGGCCGTGTGCCCAAGTACAAGCACCTCGCCTACGAGTGGCTTGCCGTAAGACCGGTAGAGCTGGCGGTCCTCGCGGAGCTGCTGTTGCGGGGGCCCCAGGCGTTGGGCGAGTTGCGCGCCCGTGCGTCGCGCATGGAGCCGATCGAAGACCTTTCGGCTCTGAAGCCAATCGTCGAGGGTCTGGTCGAGCGCAAGCTCATGCTCGAGCTGACGTCGCCCGGCCGGGGGCAGATCGTGAGCCACAACCTCTACCCGCCCAGCGAGCTCGCCCTGCTGCGGTCACATCATGGCAGGCACGCGGGGCGGGATGAGCCCATGGCAGGACAGATCCCGGCGCACAGGGTAGCAAAGCCCGAGTTGGCCGGGGACCCTGAAGGGCGGTCGACCTCCGGTGGCGCCGGATCGTCCACCCCCGATGTTCTCGCCGAAATCGCCGAGCTGCGCGCCCAGATTGCGCGCCTCGTCGAGAGAATCGAGAGACTGGAATCCGGCCCGAGCGAGCCGCAGGGCGACTAGCGGTCAGTGCGTCGCGGCGGTGCGTCGGGTCCCGAGGTGGCTGTCGGCGGCGAGGCGCGCGAATTCGTCCTCTGCCGGGGCCACGAGTGGTGAGTCTCGGACACTCACCACGTTGTTGGGCGCAAGCAGCGTTGCCATCGATCCGCCGCGCTCGCGGTCCCCGGAAGTGGCATTGTCGAGACGCTCTTCGATCGCCGGGGCCAGCAGCTTCAAGACCGCGAGCGGGAGAGAGCTGGTGAACACGTACTGCAGCGCCTGCGCGCCCTCGACCGACGCCGTGAGCACACCGAAGTAGCGATCGCCGAGATAGAACGTGAAGGCAGCGGTCCGACTGACGTGGCGCATCGAAGACGGTCGTCCGTCGCGCGCCAAGTAACGGTTGTCCCCCGACCCCGTCTTTCCGCCGACGGCGAGCGTGTCCCCGTTCTCGGCGAATGCACCGCGGATCCGCTGGGCCGTGCCTTGCTCGACGACCTGCGCCAGGACGCCACGCAGCACGCGAGCGGCGGCTGCCGGCATCACGCGCTGCGCTGAGTCAGGCGCGGCCTCGAGCGCGGTGTAATACGGCGTCTCCGAGGCGAAGCGCAAACGTTCCACGCAGCGCGCCGGGCGATAGAGACCGTCGTTGACGATGATCCCCATCAGGTCCGCGAGCGCGGCGGGGCGATCCGCCGAGCTGCCGATGGCCGTCGCGTAGGAGGGCACCAGAGTCTCGAACGGGAAGCCGAGCCGGCGCCAGGAAGGCGTCATCTGCGCGAACGCGTCGCGCTCGATCCGGGTTCGCAGCCGGCGCTCCTGTGCTCCGCGGTGACGAGTCTCGAGCAGCCAGGTCGACGCGGCGCGTCGTGAGGGCTCGCTCTGCGCCATCAGGTCGTCGAGTGACAGCTGGGGTTCGGCGACGAGGCGCCCGGCGCACCAGAGCCGGAGTGGGTGCGTGTCGAGCAGGTAGCCATAGTCCGCGAGCGTCAGGCGCGGCATGCCATAGGCGCCTTTCAGCCGCGGCGCGAGGTCGGCCGCGATCGCGGGCTCTCCCGTCCGCGTCGCCAGCCAGTGGGCGAGCGAATCGCTGCTGGCCCCGGGATGCCAGGCGAAATACAGCATCGCGAGCCGGCGGAGCGGACCCTGGCGCGCTCCCAGGAGGTGACGGACGATCTGCTCCTCGTTCTCGCCATGGAAGTCGCGATAGGCGATCTCGACGACCGCGCGCGCCTCGGCGTCCGCTTCCTCTTCCAGCAGGTGACGGCCGACCGGATCGTCGCGATCCGCGAGGACGGCCCGGGCGTCATAGGGTAGGCGCGCCGTGTGATAGCTGACCAAGTCTCGCATCAGTCGGATGAACACCAGGTTGGTCGAGCGTACCGTGGCCTGTCGAACCGTCAGGGTTCGCCGGTCGTCGGTCGGATCGAAATTGTGAAACCGATGCATGCCGCCCCCGGTGAAAAACGCCTCGCCCGGGCTGGCGGAGTACTTCCGGTCGAGCGCCCGCCCCAGGAACTCCTCGAGACCGATGTCGGGATGCTCGGCGATCGTCCACGCGGCCCAGCGCGTCAGATTGTCGCGCGCGGTTGCCATCCGATGCTCCAGAGACTCCGCCGGCAGCGAGACGAACCCTTCGTGGAGCGAGGCCATGACGT
Organism: Candidatus Eiseniibacteriota bacterium; assembly: GCA_005893295.1. Classification (GTDB taxonomy): domain Bacteria; phylum Eisenbacteria; class RBG-16-71-46; order RBG-16-71-46; family RBG-16-71-46; genus WS-8. Next base: position 13,327 of record VBOY01000019.1, read on the forward strand.
CGAGGTAGTGCGCCAACGTCCTCAGTTTGGCGGTGCTCCCGAGCTCGAGCTTCACGCCGCGGTTGAGATCGAGGGGAAGCTCCAGGTTGTCGGCGTGGACCCGTACCAGATTGCCTTCGGGCGTGCTCTCGCAGAGCAGCAGGCTGTAGCGGACGCGGGCCGGGTCGCCGCTCTCGAGCAAGCGCGGCCCGACGAGCCCGTGCGCCCCAACGAAGTCGGGATCGGCGAGACTGTCGAACAGAGCCGTGGCGGCGTTCTGTAACTTCACGTCGAGCGTGCTCTCGACGAACAGGTGCAGCCGGTCGAGCTCGTAGAAGTCCCGTGTGCCGAGCAGGCGCAGCACCTCGGTCCGGATCAGGTTGGGGGCCTTGCGCTGGGGGGCGGCGATGAAGCGCACCGGGGTCCGTCGCGTCGGAGGGAACACCAGGGGCGTTGCGCGGACGTCACGGGCGAATGCGGAGTCGATCACGCCCTCGCGCTCGAGCAGGGTGGTATAGCCGTCCGCCCGTTCCTCGAGCGCCTCATGATCCTGGAGCAAGAACTCGGTCGGAGCGCGCACCGCGCAAAGCAGCGCGAGCACGTGCTTGAATGCCCAGGCACGGTCCTCGACGCGTTCTTGCCGCCCTACGGTCGCTTGGACCGTGTCTCCTTGAAGCGCAACGCAGACCGCCTCCGGATCGACTTTGAACCAGACTCGCAGGCCGTCCTTGAGGCCATGGATCTCCCCGAAGCCAGGCGCGGCGGCGAGCGGCATGGTGTTGAGGTACTCCAGCACGATCCGCCGGCGCGCCTCACGCGTGTCCGGCCCGTCCCGGTAGGCGCGCAGGCTGGCGGCCAGGATCTGCTGGAGCTTGTCGACGCTCGACGACGTCAGGCCATCCTCGGAGTGGCGGTACTTCTCGAGCTGAACCGCGAGCGTGCTGCCGCCCTCGTTGCGCAACGGCAGTCCCAGCGTGCGCCCACCGTGCACCAGCATCGCCTTGCCGAGGCGTGCCCAGTCCACGGCCGGATTGCGGCGCGGCGCGGAGAGGTCGTCGACGCGGCGGTCCTCGATGAAGCTCAGCGCGTGCACGACCAGCGGCGGGATTTCGTCGTAGCTCTCGAAGCGAACCGGCTCGGGCGCGGCAGCGAAGAGCCTCTGACCCCCGACCCCCTCGATGACGAAACCGACCGTGTCCGTCTCCGGATAAGGAGGCGGAATACCGAGGCGCGTCAGCGTCACGAGGGCGGAGGAAGCGCGCGCGGCCTCGACGACGTGAAAGCCGAACCGCTCCAGCATGTGCCGAAACGCTGGAATGCGCGTGTACCCGAGTCGCTCGTCGAGTGGGCCGTGCGTGGGAAACGCGACCACGTGGCTCGCCGCCGCGGCCGACGTGACGCGGTAGGAGAGATTGGCGTTGACCGCCGCGAGAAGTTGCGCCTGGATCGCGGAAGTCGATACTTCGCCCCACGCCAGCACGGCGATCGAGAGCGCGCCGGCCGTCCATAGCCATTCTCGACGCGTCAGCTGAACGCGAGCCGCAGGATGCTCTCGGTACCAGTCAAGAAACGATCGAAGCGACAACCCGACACCCGCGCAAATTCAGAGTAGGTTGGAGCCAGGCGGGGAGTTGCTCATGCTCCGGGAGGATCCTACTATGGCCGGTGCTCCGCCGCCTGTCAGGTTTGCGTCATCTCGATCCCCGTATCGCGAGGCCGGGAATCCCGTGGCAGGGCAGGCTCCTCGGGCGGCTCGCGCTTTCGCGGCGCGCGGTGGGGCAACCCTTCAGCTGCGCCCGACGCGGTACTCGATACGCGGCGTGCGGATCGCGTGAGCGACGCGCGCGCCACAAGGACTCGCGTGGCGTCCGGGTCGATCGCAGCGATTCGCGCGCCGAGCCCAACCGGTGCCAGCCATGAGAGGTGCCATCGATCGGCACCGAGCAAGGGCTCACCGTAGCCGGCTCATCACCGACCAGATCGCGGCAATCGTGAGACCCAGACACGCCGCGATCAGCGCCACGTACTTGCCGGACCGGCTGTGCGATTCCAGTCGCGGGTGGAGGCCGAAGAAGAAGTGGAAGTGAAGAAACGCGCCGACCGCGATCCAACCCAGGCCGAGCGCAATCGCGGCGCCGCCTTCGACCGCGCTGGGCCAGAGGAGCGTCCCCAGCTTTCCCTTGCGCGTCACCAGGCAAGTGAGCCCATAGGACGCCGGAAGGAGGGCGAGGCCCACGCCCCCGAGCCACATCGTGGCCGGTCCGCCGCGCGGGCGGGCGTCGAGGAGATCCTGGAACGAGCGACGCCCGCGCGGCGCGCGCAACGGCGGGAGCCCGAACCGAGAACCGATCACCGACTGGAGCCAGGTGA
>VBOY01000019.1:15694-22414 GCA_005893295.1 Candidatus Eiseniibacteriota bacterium
GGGCCGCTGAACGTGAGGAACGAAACCGCGAACCCGGCGAGCAGGAAGGCGCCGTACCCCAACGCCGCCATCAGCATGCCGAGCACGACGGCTACCGCCAGCGACCCGCGCGATGGCGAGCGCCCGCGCATGAACGCCGCGATCCCGCCGGTGATGCAGCCAGCCGCCGCGGCCAGCCATGCCCCGGTGGTGATACTCATTGGGCGATCCTCTCGGACGGTCGTCCTCGTTCTGTCATCGGCGGGCCATACCGGTGCCATGAGTGCAGGCGGAGCAGACCACGGTTGGCCTCACTGGCGCTTCTCCATGAGGTAGACTTCCCCGATGCCACTCACCAGACACGCTCGCCTCGGCCCCTACGAGATCGTCGCCCCGCTCGGCGCGGGCGGCATGGGCGAAGTCTACCGCGCGCGCGACACGCGGCTCGGCCGTGACGTTGCAGTCAAGGTTCTGCCCGCGAGCGTGTCGGAGAAGCCGGAGGTTCGGGCGCGCTTCGAACGCGAGGCACGCGTGGCCTCGGCGCTCAACCACCCGCACATCTGCGTGCTTCACGACATCGGATGCGACGGGGGGATCCACTACCTCGTGATGGAGCTGGTCGAGGGCGAGTCGCTGGCCGAGCGGCTCGGCCGCGGCCCGCTTTCCACGGCCGACGTGCTTCGGCTCGGCGCCCAGATCGCGGATGCACTCGACCGCGCGCACCGGGCGGGGGTGATCCACCGCGACCTCAAACCCGGGAACGTGATGCTCTCCAAGTCGGGCGCCAAGCTCATGGATTTCGGGCTCGCGCGCGCGATCGGCCCCGCGGGGCCAGTCGGAGGAAACCTGGCGACGCCGCCGGCCCTGACGCAGTCGCCGACGATCGCGCAGCCACTGACCGCCGAAGGCACGCTCGTGGGCACCTTCCAATACATGTCGCCCGAGCAGCTCGAGGGGCGCGAGGCGGACGCGCGCAGCGACCTGTGGGCGCTGGGGTGCGTGCTCTACGAGATGGCGACGGGGCGACGAGCCTACGATGGCGCCAGCCAGGCCTCCCTGATCTCCGCCATCATGAAGGACGAACCGCGTCCGATGATCGAGGTCGCCCCGATGACGCCGCCGAGCTTCGATCGCGTGGTGCGGGCCTGCCTGGCCAAGGATCCCGAGCAGCGCTGGCAGAGCGCACACGACCTCGCGTTGGCGCTCCGCTGGCCCGTGGGGGATGGCGCCGGCGCGCACGAGACATCGCCCGGTGCGCCCGTCGAGCGGCAGGTTGTATTGACGGCCGCGCACGTGCGCCAGCTCTCGGACCGCAATCCCCGGCTCGTGGGCTACCCCTTGACGTACATCGACAATCAGGTCGATTCAGATCGGCTCGTCGTGCTCCTGCATGGCGTGGGTGCCGACGACGGTCGCTTCGAGAACGTCGTGAGGACATCGCGCCACAGAGCCGTGGCCATCACGCTCGTCGGGTTCGGGCGGCGCGAGGGCATTCGCCCGATGCTCGGGATCGACGATCACTCGCGCGTGCTGCGAATTCTCCTCCGCGAACTCGTGGCCGAATGCCGGCCGAAGAAGACGTTGCTCGTGGGTCACTCGGCAGGCGCCGATCAGTTCCTGCGCATGGTCCACGATGAGCCCGGAGCCGGGGTCGACCTTGCCGGCCTCGTGGCGCTGGGCCCCAACGTCAGCATCGAGACGTGCTTTGCCACCCGGCTGTACGCGAAGATCGATGCGGGAAACCCGGCGGGAACGCTCACGATCCTCAAGACCCTCGCGAAGGACATCGACTCGCTGGAGACGTGGCTCGTGGTGCAGAGCTACTTGTCGCAAACCTTCATCAAGCTCGGCTCGAATCTCGAACCGCTCCGGCGCTACTCGGCCGAGATGGTCGAGCCGTTCGAGAAGCCCGGCGATCCACTGGCGGAATGGTACCGGGCCGCGAGACGGCGCATTCCCTGCGTGCGGCTGGTCTTTTCCAACGAAGAGGCAGCGGCGGCGGAAGCGCTGTTGGCACGCCATCTCGAAAGCAACGTGCTGGGCGACGACTTTACGGAGGATTCGTTCGTGATCGAGCCGGTGCACCACCTCGGGCTACTGGATCCCGCTCTGATCTCGCGCCACGTCGAGGACGTCCTCGCGTCGACGGAGGATTGAACCGACTCTCAATCGCGAAGCCCCAATGCGGGCAAAGGGCGCACAAGGGGAGGAGACAGCGATGGCGGGCGGGCTGCGGCTCGACCGCCGTCGTCTTTCCCGAGCCCCGCGCGCGGGTGGCTTCAGTGACGAAGTGCTAGGTCCTGGCGAAGGCCCGCTCCTCTGGCTCCGGCGCCCAGATGCTCATCTTGCGCGTCTCCCGCATCAGAAACAGGCTGCGCAGAAAGGCAATGGGCGGGACTGCGATCGGGTAGATCAGCGCCGAGCCGACGCTGCCAGTGCGCACGAACACCGAGGTCGTGATGATCGGAACCAACCCTCCGCCCCAACCGTTGCCGATGTGATACGGCACGGACACCGACGTGTACCGGATGCGGGCGGGGAAGAACGCGGCGAGGAAGGCCGCGATCGGACCGTAGACCATCCCCACGTAGGAGACCAGGATCGCCACCGCCAGGACCGCCGCCGAGGGCCATGTAGAGCGGATAATAGGTCAGGGCGGCGAGGAAGAAGCCGCACAGGATGATGGGCTTGCGGCCGATCCTGTCCGAGAGCCAGCCGAACAGCACCAGCGTGGGCGTGCCGATGAGCAGCCCGGCCCCCACGATGAGGCTCGAGGTGAGGACGTCCACCTTCTTCACCGTCTGGAGGAAGTATAACGCCCAGAACTGGCTCGAGTACCAGACGCAACCCTCGCCGATCACCACGATGCTGGCGATCAGCACGTACTTGATGTTGCTGCTGAGAAAGGCCTCGCGCCAGGGGTTGGCCGCGGTCTGCCCTTTCGCCTTGATGGCCTGGAAGATCGGCGTCTCCTGAAGCTGTAGCCTGATGTAGATCGCGATCGCCACCAGGACGAGCGACAGCACGAATGGGACGCGCCACCCCCAGCGATTGAATGCGTCCGTCCCCAGCCAGGTGCGCGTGGTCGCGATCACCGCCAGCGATACCACGATGCCCAGCGTGGGCGAGGTCTGGAGCCACCCGGTGTAGTAGCCGCGCTTCTCGTCCGAGACGTGCTCGGCCACGTAGGTGATGGCGCCGCCGTACTCGCCGCCCAGACAGAGCCCCTGGATCAGGCGCAGGCCGAACAGAATGAACGCCGCCGAGAGGCCGATCTGGGCGTAGGTCGGGATCGCCCCGATGAGAGCCGTCGAAAGGCCCATGCCACTGAGCGTGATGAGGAAGGTGTACTTGCGCCCGACCAGATCACCGAGCCAACCGAAGATGAAGGCCCCCAGCGGCCGGATCAGGAAACCGACGGAGAACAGCGCGATGGTGCTGAGCAGCGCGGCGACCGGGTGACTCTTCTCGAAGAACTGGACCGAGAGGATCGCCGCGAGGCTCCCGAAGATGTAGAAGTCGTACCACTCGATTCTAGCCATGAGTGCACCTCGGAACGGCCCTGTGGTTGTGGGTTCCGGCTGGAAGGCGGCCTTTCGACCGCACACCGAAGTCGAGCTGCCGCGTCGACCAAGCCATACTCGAACCAGGGCGCAATGGGCCTCCCCTCAGCGGTCGGCCGAGCCGCCGGCGACCAGTCCCTTGCTGCGCCACTTCTCGAAGATCGCCTTCACCTGCTTGTGCGCCTCGTCCAGCGCCTGCTTGGGGCTCTTCTGCCCGGTCGCCGCGCTGGCGAACATGGTGGGGAGCACAAACGTGTCGAAAACCTCGCCTTCCGCCGGATTGGCCGGCCCCGGGTGCCCGATGTTCGTCGCCCATTCGAGGGCCGTGCCGATCGGTTTCAGCTTCGATGGCGGGCTCGATCCGAAGGGATCGTTTGCGGCGACGTGCTGCAGCCATCGATTGCCCGCCTCGGGCTTCTGCGCCACGGGGAGGCCGGGCTCGGCGACCGAGCCGGGAAACGAGGGGAAGTTGTATAGCTTGCTCGCCATCACCGCGTCGCGATAGCGGCCGACGAGATCGAGCAGGAAACGCTTCGCAAGATCGGGGCTGTCGGCGAACTTCCAGATCACGTAGACGCCCATCACGTGCTCGCTCGCCCAGCGCGTGCCGCGCGGGCCCTTCAGCGCCGGCACGAAGTAGATGTCATCCGCAACCGGTAGCTTGTTGTCCTGGGCGGTACGGTAGGCGGAGATGGAGTTCAGGATGTACGCCGTCTGGCGGGCGTTCAGCGCCTGGTTGTTCGAGGCGGCGTTCCAGCTCATGACCGCCGGATTCATGCCGGCCTTGAAGAGACGTGTGCCGAAGTCCAGAGCCTCGAGAGCTTGATCCGAATTGAGGACGACGTTCTCGTGCTCGTCCTGCACCGAGGCGTCGAACGACCACAGCATGGCCCGGGCGGCCATGTTGGAGTCGAGCTCCTGGGACATGCCGATGCCGATCGGGATCTGGATCTCGGGGTGCTTGCTCCTGATCTGGGGGGCCGCGGTGACGAGATCCTCCCACGTGGCGGGCCCGTCCGGCATTCCGATCTCGGTCCACACGCTCTTCAGATAGTCGCCGGGGTCAGGGACATAGTTGTCGCTGAATCCGAACCATTTCCGCGTGACTGGGTTGTACGTGCTGCGCTTGCACAGACCCAGGATCGGCCCGTTTCTCCGCTCGGCCTCCTTCACGACGTCCGCCATGTCGAGCACCTGCAGCTCGAACGCCCCGGGAGGCGAGAGGAACTGGAACAGGTCGTGGCCGCGTTGTGCCGCCACCTCCGCGTTGGCCCGCGTGCCGAGATCGGCGAGGGCAATGTGGTCGACCGTCACCTCGACCCCGTGAGCAATGCCCCAGTCCTTGGCATGCTTGTCGAGCCAGACGTCGTACGACGGGACGAAGTGGCTCCACTGTAGGATCTTGAGGGTCTTCGGGCGGCGTTTCGGCGTCGCGGCGGGCCGCAGGGCCACGGCCGCGGCCGCCCCTGCAAGCGTCCTCAAGAAGGTCCTTCGATCCATTCGCTTGGGCTCGATCACACGCTTCCGCTCCCCCCTCGCCGCGGCGTCCTCAGAGCGAGTACATCACGCCCAACGCAAACTGGTCGGCATCGGTCCGACCGGTGTTCCATCGGGTCATGGCCCGAAACCACTCCAGTCCGAGTGCGTAGCGGCCCGCCTTGAAGCGCAGCAGCGCGTCGGCATCCCGGTTCACCTGGCGCGCGAGCGCCGGAAGCGTCGGGTTGTCCTTGGCGAACCGAGTCTCGTCCGGATCGTCGATACCGAAGAAGGCCCACAGGCTCCAGCTCGGAGTGAAGTCGTAACCTGCCTGGCCCCAGGCGCCCCAGCCCCGAACGTTCCCCTGCTGGGTGATGTGGGCGAACTGCTGTCCGAGCGCCTTCCCGTAGTAGTAGTTTCCGTGCACGGTGAGGCGGCCGGGGGCGACGTTTCCGCCGGCCTCGAAGCCCCACGCCGTGAGGTTGTCGCCTTCGACACCGGTGCCGGTCGTATCCTTCCAGTCGGCGTGACCCACGAGGTAGGCACCCCAGCGGAGCGTCTCGCTCTTCCTGCCGAAGTTGAGCCGCGCCTCGAGCTGAGGCAATCCCGAGGCCTCACCGCTGCCGATGGCATTGACGGGCAGCGCGTCCTCGGCTGAGGCAGGGGGCCCCGAGCCCTCGAAGGCCGCGAGCTGGAGCTGGGCGGTAGCCGGGCCATCGGCGGCAAGGAGTTCCTGATAGAGAAACACCCCCGGAAAGCGCCAGCCCACCATGCCCGCGGCGCCGTACCCCAGCGGGAATGCCAGGTGCGATAGCGAAACGGGCACCTCACCGAACATGGGGGACCAGTACTGGCCGATCCTGAGCGTGGTTCGGCCGTTCGAGAGGTCGGCGTAGGCCAGGCGGCCACGGAGGCGGGGTTGCTCGTCCCCGAAGGGGGGCAGGTCCTGGCCGCCGAAGAGATCCAGCTCGAGCACGCCCCGGGGCGCCCAGGTCCCTAGCACCGGCTGGGCCTTGAAGTCGAAGGAGATGCGGGTGTTCCGGATGTCCCCGTCGGTGAAGAGCTTGTCCGTAGAAAGCTCGGTCTGGGCAGCCCACTCGGCGTTCTGTCCCTGACCGAAATTCCCAAAGCGCGAGCGGTCGGTGAAGAGCGTTACGTTGATGAAACCGCTGACAGTTAGCGTCTCTCCCTCGCCCAGCTTGAGAACCTCCTGGGCGGAGGCGGTAGCCGCTGCACCCAGCATCAGGGCGACTGCGACCCAGGAGAACCCCGTGGACCGGATCCCCATGGAATCCTCCCCTTCACGCGACTGGCCACCCGTGGGCTCTCCCTGGACCATCCGGGCGCGAAGACCACCTTGGCGGGGCAGGACTTTGCTATCCCTTGACCGCCCCAGTTGTGAACGTTGTGATGAAACGATCGATAAAGAGATTGTAAAGAATAGCGAGCGGGATGCTGGTAAGGAGGGCAGCCGCCATGAGCGCTCCCCAGTGATAGACGTCCCCCCGGACCAGCGCGATCGGGACCCCCAGGCTCACGGTCATCCTGTCCACCGAGCTGATGAAGGTCAGGGCGTAGACGAACTCCTGCATGACGAGTGTGATCGTGAAGACGACCACGGTGAGGATCCCGGGGACGATCAGCCGAGGCGCTACCCTCAGAATGACGGAGAGGCGGCTGTATCCGTCGATCATGGCTTGCT
>VBOY01000144.1:0-2081 GCA_005893295.1 Candidatus Eiseniibacteriota bacterium
ATGCCCGGACCTCGCGCGATTCCATCCGAGGCGCCATGGTATAGTCAGGGGACGCCAGCGCCGATCTCGGAGTAAGCCATGACCACTGTAGCCTTGGGTTCGATGCGTTCTGTGATCGCGTCCCGCGTGGCACTCCCGCGCGCCCGCCCGCTGCTGGCGTTCGCGGTACTTGGGGCCTTGGTCGCTCACACCGCGGTTTCGCTCGCACTCCCGCGCAAGCGCGAACAGGCGCAGGTCTGGGCGCCGGTCAACGCCCAGACGGTCTCCGGCATCCCAAGCGGGGCGGCCCCGACCGGAACGCCGGCGCGCGGCAAGACCAACTGCTGAACGAAACGCGGGCAGCCATCGTTCCCGACGCGCTGGGCGAGTCCCTTTCCGGCCGCTATCGAATCGAGCGCGAGCTCGGCCGCGGCGGCATGGCGACGGTCTACCTCGCGGCCGATCTGAAGCACGGACGGCGCGTCGCCATCAAAGTACTGGACGCCGACCTCGCACGGGCAATCGGTCCCCAGCGGTTCCGGCGCGAGATCGAGATCCTGGCGGGGCTCGCGCATCCGCACATCTTGCCGCTGTACGACTCCGGCACAGCCGCGGATCGCCTCTACTACGTGACGCCTTACATCGAGGGCGAGTCCCTGCGCCAGCGCCTCGAACGCGAGAGACAGCTGCCGCTCGAGGAAGCGCTTCGGCTGACGCGCGAGGTGGCGAGCGCGCTCGGCCACGCGCACCAGCGCGGCATCGTCCATCGCGACATCAAGCCCGAGAACATCCTGCTCGCGGACGGGCTCGCCCTGGTTGCTGACTTCGGCATCGCCCGGGCGCTGGGGCGCTCGCAGGCGGGATCGACGACGGTGGGAACCGCTCTCGGGACCCCGACCTACATGGCCCCCGAGCAGGCCCTCGGCAGCGTCGAGGTCGACGGACGCGCCGACCTGTACGCGCTCGCCTGCGTGCTCTACGAGATGCTGGCCGGCGTACCTCCCTTCGTGGGCCCGGGCGAGAGCCTCGCCTACCAGCATCTTTCGGTTGAGCCCCGGGCGGTAACCGACCTGCGACCGGCCGTGCCTTCCGGCGTGGCCGCGGCGCTCGCGCGCGGCCTCGCCAAGGCGCCAGCCGACCGTTACGCGACCGCGGCTCGCTTCGCGGAGGCCGTGGCGACCGTCGCCATGGCAACGCCGGCGCCCTCCTCGGCGGATGCCGTGCGCGTGCGCCACAACCTGCCGGGCGAGCGCACGCGCTTCATCGGTCGAGAGCGGGAGCTGGCTGAATGTGCTCGGCTGCTCGATGAGACGCGCCTGCTGACGGTCACCGGAATTGGCGGGTGCGGGAAGACGCGTTTCGCGATCAAGCTCGCCGAAAGCCTCCTGGATTCGTTCCCCGCCGGGGTATGGTTCGTGGATCTGGCTCCTGTGGCGGCCGATGGCCACGTCGCCGAGGCGGCGGCTGCGGTGCTGGGCGTGCGCGAGGAGGCTGGCAAGGACGTGGTCGCGATGTTGCGGCAGCACGTGCGCGATCATCGCACGCTGCTCGTGCTCGACAACTGCGAGCACCTGCTCGCTCCGTGCGCGTCGCTCGCAGACGCGCTGCTCCGAGAGGCTGAATCGATGCGCATCCTCGCCACCAGCCGTGAAGGCTTGGGGGTAGCGGGCGAACGCCAGTGGGCGCTGCAGCCCCTCACCGTGCCGGTGGCAGGTTCGGGAAGCGACCGCGCGGCGGTCGAGACCTCCGAGGCCGTGCAGCTGTTCGTGGAGCGGGCGCGAGCGTCGCTCAAGGAGTTCCAGCTGGCCGAAGGCAACCTGGACGCCGTGGCGGAGATCTGCCGGCGCCTCGACGGGATACCGCTTGCAATCGAGCTCGCCGCAGCGCGAGTCAAGGTCCTGTCCGCAGACCAGATCCGCACTCGCTTGGACGATCGATTTCGACTGCTCACCACCGGCAGTCGCACCGGCCTTGCCCGCCACCAGACGTTGCGCGCAACCATCCAGTGGAGCTACGACCAGCTCACTTCCGACGAACAACGCCTGTTGCGGGGTCTCACGGTCTTTGCCGGCGGCTGGACGCTCGAGGCGGCATCTCGCGTC
>VBOY01000144.1:2167-6470 GCA_005893295.1 Candidatus Eiseniibacteriota bacterium
GCGTTACGGAATGCTCGAGACCGTGCGCCAGTACGGCCTCGAGCGGCTGGTCGAATCGGGCGAGGTCGGAGAGGCGAGAGCGAGGCACCTGGTCGAGTGCTTGGCCCTCGCCGAGCGAGCGTATGCCGGGCGTGCCGAGGACGAGGAGGCCTGGGCGGCGACCCTCGAGGCCGAGCACGACAACCTGCGGGTCGCTCTCGAAACGGCGCGCGCTACAGACCCCGAGCGCTACTTGGAACTCGCAGGCGCGCTGGGCTGGTTCTGGTACGTGCGATCGCATCTGGCCGATGGGAGCCAGCACTTGACGGCCGCACTGGCCGGCTCTCCCTCCGACCCGGTTCGCCCGGCGCGCGCACGCGCGCTGTGGGGAGGGGCGCAGCTCGCCGCGTGGCAGGGAGTGAGGGAAAGGGCGATGCCGGCGATGGAGCAGGCGATCGCGATCTGGCGCAAGGTCGACGATCCCATCGAGGTCGCCCTCGGCCTGGAAGGATTGGGCTGGGCGCGCGTGCTGGCGGATGAGGTCGAGGGAGCACTGCGGGCGTTCGAGGAGGCGCTCGAGCTCCAGCGCCGACAGGGCAACCCGGTTCTGATCCACCGTGCGATGGTGGGAGTGGCGCAAGCTCTGGTGGCGCTTCACCGGGTGACGGAGGCACGAGCGCTATCAGAGCAAGTCCTCGCTTTCGCCGAGCCGCGCGGTGATCGCCGCACGGAGCATTTCGCGTGTCACTTTCTTGGGGACTGCGCGTTGATCGAGGGAACCCCGGGCGAAGCCCTCCGACACTACCGGCGCAGCCTGGCGCTCGCCCGGGCCGTGAAGGACCGAGTCGAGACCACGTTCGAGCTGCAAGGCGTGGCGATGTCTCTGGCCGGACTGGGTGACGGGGAAGTGGGGCTTCGCCTCGCCGGGTCGGTCGAGGCCGAGAAGCTGCGCCTCGGAATGGAATCCACGATGGGCTTCTGGGAAGAGCTGCTCGAGCGTTACCTGGGCGCGGCGCGGGAAACCGTGGGACCAGAGGCTGCGCGGCGCGCCCTCGACATCGGCCGGGCGATCCCGTTCGACGAAGCGGTGGCCCTGGCTCTGGGGGAGCGGGAGATGGAGCTCCCCACCGTGCGAGCGGGGAGCCCCAAGACCTAGGTCAGGGCTGCCGCGATCCCGGATCGAGGCCTGCGGGATGATGTCGGCGACGGTGCTCTCACCCTTCCGTGGTCGAAGCCGAGTCGACTAGTGGAAGACCAGGTGGGCCACCCTGGTCTCCAGGTTCCAGTAGATCATCGCGTACGCCGTCAGATCGAACGCGGCGTGCGCGATCATGAGCATCCAGATCCTGCCCGTGGCCACGCGAATCGAGCCGAACACGAGGCCGACGATCGTGGCTTGCTCGGTCCCGGTGAGCCCTTGCGTCGAGTAGTGGGCGAGCCCAAACCAGATCGCGACGAGCGCGACGATCGTCACGTTGGCCCATGCCCGTCCTCCCAGCAATTTGCCCAGGCGCTCGAACAGGAAACCCCGGAACACGGTCTCTTCGCCGAACCCCGCGCCCACGATCACGGCATAGAGAAACCCCGGGATGGCGGCTCGATTGCCGGCCAGATAGTGGTACGCCCAATTGATCGGGTTGGCGCCGAGAAGCGGCATCACGAGCGCCTTCATCGCGACCTTGAACGCGCACCCGAAGACGATGCCGGTCGCGACGGTGACGATCCAACTTCGCGGCCGCGCGTAGCCGATCTCGCTCCACGGTGTGCCCGATCGCCACGCCCAGGCCAGCACCAGCAACGCGCTCAGGGGCAGGAACAGCAGGTTCCCGCCGAGGATGAGGGCAATCGCCAGGATCCCGGGCGGGCCGAATCCGCGCAGGGCTGCGGCGAAGGGGTCGTCGCGTGGCGATCGCTCGAGAGCTTCGGCCGGAGGCGTGGGAGCCCGTTCGGGCCGGTTCGCCGGGTCGCGAGCCATACCGTGCGCTAGTGCGTGCCCGTCACCGTAGCTGCGCGGCGTTCGCCCGCGACGGGCTGGCCGTTGAAGCGCGTGACTTCCTCCATCGCGATACGCATGAGCTCGGACGAGGGAGGAGCGGCGCGGGCCTTGACGTCGTAGACCTTGTAGCGCTGCACGTACATGGGGAACACGACGAACACGTCGTCGCCGAGCATGAAGGCATGGTTCACGTAGCTGGTCATCACGATCGGCCGCTCCTTGGGCAAGGGGCGGAACAGATCGTAGCCGTTGCTGAAGTCGCGCACGTCGGTTGCGCCACAGATCTCCTCGATCAGAGTGGTCGGCACGTCGACATGCGTCGTGGTCTCGTTCACGCGGCGCGGGGCGCGGCCGGGCATGTACATCACCATGGGCACCTTGGTCTGGAACTGGGTGAAGTTGCTCCCGTGGCCCCAATACCTCGCATGATTGTCGTCGAACTCCTCTCCGTGGTCGGAGGTGACGATGATGATCGTCTCATCCATGAGCCCGAGCGAATCGAGGTGAGCCACGACGTCGCCGATCAGGTCGTCGACGTAGTGAACCGAATTGCGATAGTCGTTGAAGTACGCGCGCGCTTCGCTCGCGCGTCCAGCCAAGGCGATGTTGAGATCCTTGGCGGGCTGGAATACGGCGCGATCGGCCGGGTAGCTGTAGCTGTAGTGGGTCGATTTGTAGAAAGCGAACGCGAAAAACGGGCGGCGCTGCGCGTGCTGCGCGTCGATGAAGGCGAGCATGTGGCGGTTCAAGTCGGCGTCTTTCGCATCCGCGCTCCCTCCGGCGAACTTCTCCTCCACCGGGATGCCGCGGAAGACGGTGTCCTTGATCTTGTGCCGTCCGAAGTGGGAGTCGGCGAAGATCCCGAGCCCGTAGTGGTTCGCCTGCAGCATGTCGATGAACAGCGGGTTGTCGATTTGCTCGCTGCTGGCCTTGACCGCCGACCAATAGGTGGGATGGATGCCGTAGAACAGGCCAAACACGCCGCTCGGCGTCGAGTTGCCCGAGCTGAAGTGGTGCAGGAACAGCGACGACCGGCGGGCCAGAGCATCGACGTGAGGCGAAGTGAGCGAGTCCATGGTGTCGTAGCGCCAGCTCTCGAGCAGCAGCAGCACGATGTTTGGCGGCCGCTTGCCGGGAGGAACGATGCACGGCACCGGGCGTAGCGGATAGCGCAACTCGCCGGCAGGCTCTTGGGCGGTCGAGAACGCATCCGAGCCATGTCCCGAGGGCAGCAATCCGGCGTAGCGGGCGCCCTGCTTGTGCGAGGTGATCGGGGAGTAATAGGGGAGGCGCGGGGTCACGCCGACGATGCGACCGTCGCTCTTATAGTAGGCGATGATGTGGATCGCCTGGCCGACCCCGAACGCGACGATCACGGTAGCGGCGAAGCCGGCGGCGATCCTGCCGCGGCGCTGCAGGCGCCGGGCGAGGTAGAAGAGGCCGACCTCGAGCAGCCCCGCGCCCAGCAGCGCAACCAGCGCGGTGGCGATGACCGAGGGCGGGACGCCGAGTCCCTCGAAGTCGGTGAGCAGGTAGTTGAACCAGAAGGCGTCGACATGGAACTTGTAGACGTCGAACACGACGCTGTCGATCATCAAGTAGTAGAGGGCGAGCGCCAACAACACGCCGCTTGCCACCAGCGCCACCCTGCGGATCGTGAACGAGAGCAGGAACACCAGCGAGACCACGACCGTCAGGATCAGGGCATACCAGCCCAGGATCACGCACAGGACGTAGGTGTAGCCGAGCGCGCCGGAGGTGGCCCCGCCCACGTCGCGCAACAGCGGCAGCGCGAGGAATGGCACGTGCAGCGCCACCACGGTGAGGACGAGGACGTAAGCTTCGAGGCGCGATCGGAGCCAGGCGCCCGGGGTCAGGCGCGGCTCCACGAAGTGGTTCAATCCACTCTCCTCGCGCCTCGCGCGGCGGTCGCCGCGGTCCCGTTCTCGGTCACTTCGCGCTCAGCAGGCCGATCCCGGTCGCGAGCATGGCGAGGAGGGCCTTGATGAGCGACTCGCCGGCCACCAGTCCCGAGGCAATGGGGATGTTGTAGCGCTCCTGGTTCGCCGGCTTGAACAGGGCCCACACCCACGCGATCAACGCGCCGATGGTGAACGCGAGCGCGTTGCTGAAGAACACGATCCACCCGAGGCCGAGGCCGATCGCCGAGGGCATCCAGCGCCGGGCGCGCGGGAACGACTTCTCGAGCACCGGGATCAGGATCCCGACCAGCCCACCGATCAGGATTGCCCAGCGCGCCGACATCGGCAGGGTCGCGATCCCGCTCGACAGCACGCGCGCCACCGCCACCCAGGTCTGGGTCGCGGG
>VBOY01000144.1:6478-10646 GCA_005893295.1 Candidatus Eiseniibacteriota bacterium
GGTACCAAGCCGGCACGATCGCCAGGGTGCCGAAGAAGATGCCGACGAACTGCGCGATGAACTGCTTGCGCGGGTTGGCGCCGAGCAGGTAGCCGCTCTTGAGATCGGTGAGGAGATCGGCCGAGGACGATGCGGAGTTGGCGGCCACGCCGGCCGACATCAGGTTGTGGGTCACGTTTCCCGGCGAGATCACGGCGAAGAGAAGCTGCATCACCTTGCCCATCGCCCCGACCGGGGTGGTATCGGTCTCCCCGGTCGCGCGGCAGGCGACCATCGAGAGGATGAACGACATCCCGACCGCGATCAGGCCGGCCCACCAGCTGATCTGGAAGGCAATGATCTGCACCAGCACCATCGCGATCCCGATCGGGATCAGGCCGAGAACGAACCAGGAGTTCGGCACTTCGATCGCGGCCATGCGGTTCTCGATGTCGCCGTGGACGGATCCTGCCTGGGGGCCGCGGCGGAGCAGGGTGAAGGAGCGGGCCACGGTCTTCCACTGGAGCCCGAGGGCGGCCAGGCTCGCGAACACTATGACCGACGTGCCGCCCCACAGCGCCCAGTTCCGCGGGTGGTAGAGGGCGCCGCCCCCGGCGGTCGGGATCGAGGGCAGGTAGCCCGCCATGCCGGCATGCGCGGCGTCGATCCCTTGGAGCCACGGGGCCATGACGAAGTAGAGCAACGCGCTCGCGCTCAACATCGACAGCGAGACCCGCAGCCCGACGATCATGCCGGCCGAGATCAGCAGCACGCTCGGCTCGAAGCCGAAGCCGATCATCGGTTTTCCGGCGAGCAGCCGGAACCCGCTCTCCGGTACCTGTTCGGGAAGGTGCACGCTGAACAGGCGCTGGCGCATGAACTGGAAAAACTTGCCGAGAGCGACGAACTGATCCTCCCCGGTGTTCAGCACGCCCACGATCAAGCCGGTGGCCAGCCCCGCGACCAGCGAGTACGCCTTGCGGAGCGCCTCGCCGCTGCGGCTGTAGAGGCTGCGCAGCGTCGTGGCGGCGGCGATCCCCGAGGGGAACGGAAGCTGCTCCTGGTTGATCATCTGGCGCTTCATGGGGATGGCGAGCCACACGCCCATGGCGCCGGTCGTGACCGTGAACGCGGCGACCACCGCCCACGGCTGGTGCCGATGGGCGGGATCCAGCAGCAGCAGGGCTCCGAACGCGGTCGCGATCGTCGATCCGGTCGAGTAGCCAGCGGCCGAGGCGGTGGACTGCATGCAGTTGTTCTCGAGGATCGACATGTTGCTCAGCCGACCGGCGGACAGCGCGCGAACGGCATTCCAAATGACGTAGGAGAGAACGCACGACGTGATGGCGACGCCGAAGGACCAACCCACCTTGAGCGTGGTGTAGAGGTTCGACACCGACATCAGCATCCCGAGCACCGCACCCATCACGACGGCGCGCAGCGTGAGCTGGGGCATGCGGTCGCCCATGTAACAGGTCTCGTACCAGTGCCGGTCCTTGGCCTCGGGACTTGCATCCTGCGGCAGTGGAACGAATGGGCGAGGAAGGTCGGATTGCTCGTCCTGCCGCTCAACCGCGGAGAGGGCCATGGGAGATCTCGGTTTGGTGGAAAGCGGCCTGCCGGTGTCGGCGCGGGCGCCCGTGGCGTCCGCGGCCGAGTACAGGCTACGACCTCACTCGAGTGGAAGCAACGGCCGCGTGCGCCGCCTGATGCTCATGCCAATCGGAGCGACTCGTCCCGGGTCAGGGATTTCCACATCATGCCGACGATGCTCAGGATCAGGGCGGCGAAAATGGCGGTGCCCCAGCCATTGACGCTCAGCCCCGGCACGATCCACGCGGTGAACATCAGCATCAGGGCGTTCAGCAACAAGAGGAACAGTCCCAGCGTCAGGATCGTCAAGGGCAGGGTGATCAGGAACAGGATGGGCCGGACGACTGCATTCACGATCGCCAAGATCACGGCAGCGAGCAAGGCGGGCACCCAGCCGGTGACGTGCAGCCCGGGGAGGAACCTGGACAGCACGAGGAATGTGGCGGCGATCACCACGAAGTGCAACAGCGTACGCATCGTGACCTCCATTCCAGCGGGGCGACCCACCCAATTCAAGCTACGCCCCCACGTGCCCGGGGGTCCAGCGTGCCTCGGTCACTCGTGGCAGTGCCAAACCCTTGTTCCAGCCGTAGCCCCCTGCTAGGGTCCATGATCGCCCCCACGTCGTTTCTATCCATATCCCGGAGGAGCACATGAAGATTCCCGTCACGCTTGTGAGCGTCTGTCTCTGTCTTGCCGCGACCATGGCCCTGGCCGACGACGCGGCGAAGACCAAGCCGGCCGGCAAGGACAAGAACGCGGCCATGGATCCGGCGGCGATGCAAGAAATGATGAAGAAGGCCGCTGCTCCCGGCCCCCAGCACGAGTGGCTGCGCAAGATGGAGGGCAACTGGGACCTGACGGTCAAGTACTCGATGGATCCGTCTCAGCCGGCGCAGGAGACCAAGTCGACGTCCGTGATCACGTCGATCATGGATGGTCGCTACATCCAGGAGCAATCCACGGGCGAGATGATGGGGAGCCCATTCAACGGCATGGGCATCACGGGATACGACAACGTGATGAAGAAGTTCGTTTCGGTTTGGATCGACAACATGGGCACCGGGATCATGAGGAGCGAGGGGACGGCGGATGCCTCCGGCAATGTCGTGACCTACACCGGAACGATGGTCGACCCGGCGACCGGCAAATCGCAGAAGTACCGCATGGTGTCGACCATGGTCGACGACAACCACCATACCTTCGAAATGTTCGGGGCGTCGCCGAAGGGCAAGGGTGAATTGAAGATGATGCAGATCGACTACGCGCGGAAGATGTAGGCGCGGCAAGTCGCTGCGAAACGAGCGCGCCCCGTTGGTCTCCTGCGGGGCGCGCGGGTCGGGCGAGTCCGACCCACGTGCATACCACCGAAGATGGCGGAGGCCGTCCTGATCTCCGGGGTGCCGGGGTTCGCCGCGGCGCCGCAGGGCGCCTCCTCGCACGTGGCCGCCGCAGGTCCCTGCGGTACAATGGGCTCGCTGGGGTGTCCCGACACTCCGGGGCAGGGCCCACCAGTCGGGGCCGTGCGTCATCGGTCCCACCGACCCTGCTCGCGTTCCCATCGAGGGCCGACACCGTGAGCTCCGAGCCGAAGGGCCGACGTGGCCGCGCTCTCCTGCGCGCGATCGTCTGGTCGCCCGTCATAGCCATTCCGATGGCGGCATTCGTCTGGTTCCGCGATGCCGCTGCCCCCTCGGCCTTCGGTCGCCACTACGTTCCCACGCTGATCTTCGTGCTCGCCGGTTGGATCTGCCTGTGGATTGCGCAGCACTTCGTGTTCCCACGCATCGTGAAACCGGATGCCGTCGGTCCCAGGACGATGCTCCTTCGTTTGGTGTTCTATCTCGGGGCGATGCTGGCTGGCTTCGCGGCCGCCGCGTTGGTGGTGAACGCCACGATCGTCCCCGACCTGCTGAGCGGCCCGCGGCAGATCGCGATGCTCGGCATGTACGGCGTGCTGTTCATCACGATGAGCCTCGCGATCGGCTTCGCNTCGAGGAGCGCGCCCGAGCAGACCAGGAGCTGAAGCTCGCGCGCCGCATCCAAAGCTCGTTCCTGCCTGCCAACCTTCCGGAGCTCCCTCTGCTGGATGTCAGCGGGCTCAACGTTCCGTCGAAACAAGTGAGCGGCGACTTCTATGACCTGGTTCCGACCGGGGAGTCCGCGCTGTTGATCGCGATCGCCGACGTGGCCGGAAAGGGCGTGCCGGCCGCCCTGCTCTCGTCGATGCTGCAAGCCTCGCTTCGCACGCAAGCCCCTTCGGTGGCATCCGTCGCCAGCATCCTCGGCAACATCAATGCGCTGGTGTATCGGCATGCCGCCGTCGAGCAGTTCGCCACGTTCTTTCTGGCGCATCTCGACCTCGGCAGCCGGCGGCTCTCGTACGCGAACGCTGGACACAACTATCCGGTCTTGTTCCGCGCGGGCGGGGGCCACGAGGTCCTCGACCATGGTGGTCCGCTGATCGGCATTCAGGACTCCGTGGCCTATGAGGAATCCGCCGTCAGCCTCGGCCCCGGGGACCGACTCCTGCTCTACACCGATGGGATCAGCGAGGCGGCGAATCCATCGGGTGGGCTATTCGGCGAGGAACGTC
>VBOY01000144.1:10754-12518 GCA_005893295.1 Candidatus Eiseniibacteriota bacterium
AAGGTCCGGTCCGGTGAAGAACCTCTCCACCGCCACGACGCAGCCGATGAGATCACGGCGCGTGCCGTTCGATCCATCCCGACACTTGCTGGCTCCCGCGCAGATCGTCGTGAGCCCCGAGACGCAGCTCAGGTACAGCATCGAGCGGTGGCTGGGCGAAGGCGGATTCGGTCAGGTCTATCTGGCGCAGCGTCTGGGACGCTCGTCCACCGTCGCGGAGACAGTTTGCATCAAGATCACGGCCCGGATCGACGGCTGGCTGCGCGAGGCGTATTTCGGGCAGCTGCTCGCTGGACACCCGCGCGCGATCCGTATCTTCGATGCGTTTCCCCTGATGCAGCCGGGCGGACAGGCCCTGTACTGCCTCGCGCTCGAGTACGCGCGTCACGGCGACTTGAGGGCGTTCCTGCACCAGGCCGGCAAGGGGTGGTCCGAAAAGGCGGTGCGGCGCGAGATCGCCGGGATCCTCGAAGTGTGGGGGAAGCTCCATAGAGGCCAGATGCTCCATCGCGATCTCACGCCGTTGAATGTGTTCGTGTGCGACGGACCCCGCCTCAAGCTCGGCGATTTCGGGATCGTCCGGCCGCAGAGCGATCGGCGCGGGATCACGGCGCGCACGATGAACGCGATGACGGCCCCGAGCGAGATCCTGGCGGGTGCGGCGCCCAAGTGGCAGGCACGCGACGACGTGTACCAGGTGGGGCAGCTCTTGGGCATGCTGGTGAAGGGCGACGCTCGGTCGCGCCTGCGCCTCCACGAGGTGCGCCGTCTGCCGTGCAGCGATCACTTGAAGGAGATCATCTACCGCTGTATCGGGGAGCGTCGCAAGCGCTACGAGAGCGCCGCAGAGCTGATCGAGGCACTGCGCAATCCGCCGGCACCCCTGAAGGTGGGAGCGCTGCGAACGCTGAAGGGAGTGCACCTCGCCTTCACCGGGATCCTGGTCAAGCCACGAAGCGTGGCCGCGCGCGCCGCGCGGCGGGCGGGGGCCGTGATCCATGGCGGGCCTTCGGCTCGAACGACGGTGGTGGTGCGGGGGAGGCCCAATGCGCAGCAGGCCGCCGGCAAGGATGCGGGCCTGAAGCTGATGGAGATCAAGCGGCTGCGAGAGAAGGGCCACAAGATCACGCTGCTGAACGAGAGGCAGTTCTGGCGCCTGGTGGACAAGCGTTGATCGCGGCCGGTTTCCGAGCGTTACGGAATCTGGGATGGTGAGCGCAGTGGCGGTAGGGTAATTCAGGTGGCGGAGGGTCGTCCCTGCATGAACCACATCTTCTGGCTCCTGCCCGGCCGGCTCGCCGGTCGTCCTGGACCGAATCGCGAGCCCTGGGACCTGAGCGCCGTGCGAGGGCTGGGAATCGATGCGGTGCTGTCGGTCAACGACGGCGAAGACTGCAACCGGGCTGAGCTGGCGGCCCTGGGCTTCGATCATTGTGTGGTCCCGTTGCCACCCAATGAACCGCCGCAGCCCGGAGACGAGGAGACCTGCTACATCGGTCTGCCTGCCGCGCATGATTTCGTCATCGCTCAGCACCGGTGCGACCGCGCCGTGCTCGTGCACTGCTCGGCGGGCAACGACCGCACGGGCTTGGTCATGAGCCATTTTCTCATCCGTGAGTTCGGCCTCGATGTAGAAACGGCGATCGCGCGCGTGCGTGAGGTGCGCCCACGGGCGATGACCGCGCGAGGCTGGGAGTCCCTGTCGCGGCGCGTGCTGGCGAGGCTGCGCGAGTCCTAGAGATGCGGGCCGCACCGTGCCAGCAG
>VBOY01000020.1:0-22447 GCA_005893295.1 Candidatus Eiseniibacteriota bacterium
CGCGCGGCGGGCGGGGGAGCGCGTGGTCTGGTGGGGCCTGCTCGCCGCGGCTACTGCACAGACGGTCTTCACCTTCAACTACGGGGTGAAGGACCCCGCGGTGTTCTTCCTGGCGCCGCTGTGGACCGGCCTGTTGGCGCTGCCTCGTTTGTTCGCCGCGGTCTCGACCCGCCGCGCCCCTCGCCGAGCGCTGACCACGGCCGCCGCGCTCTCGATCGCCGCGCTCTCGGTCCTATGGCTGCGGGTGGCCATCGAGCGCCGCCAAGGTTTCCTGTGGGTGGACGCGCACCTGCGCCGGATCTGGAGCGGCATCCCCTTTGAGCGCGGAATCGTTCTTTGGCCGAGCGACATGTACTGCCGCTTGATCGAGTACCAGGTTTTCGACGGCCAGCATCCGGGCCGGTTCGTGGCCAACCCCAACATGCTCACCTACGACGCGCCGCGGCGCGAATTCACGCGTCGTTTCGGCTTCGACCCGCTCGCCGGCCTCGTCCTCGGTAGCCGAGGCCTCGTGGAGCGCCTGCCGGGCAACGTGAACCGTTTGACCGCCTTGCCCGTGGCGGTCCTGGACGCAGTCGGCATGTCGAGCACGGTTTTGGAAAAGGGCGCGCGCTGAGCTCCGGGCGACACGGCTTCGAGTCAAACTCACGCGGCCCAGAGGCGCTCGAGTGGATGCGCTTCGAGGCGAGCCACGGCCCGCTCCGACAAGAGATCAGAAGCGCGCGCGCGCGCCGAGAAACTCCGCGCACACGCCCTCGAGCGCTTCGACCGCCCGCGCGATCCCTTCGTCGTCTACGTCCAGGTGGGTGATCGCGCGCAGCCGGCGGCGCCCGAACGCGGTGCATCGCACCCCGCGCGCCTCGAGCCGTTCGAGCACGGCCTCCCGGTCGAGCGCGGGATGCTCGAGCCCGACCAGCACGATGTTCGTGTCGGGCTCGGGAACGACGATCCCGGGGATGCCCTTGAGGCCGTCGGCCAGCGCCCGCGCCCGCCGATGGTCCTCGGCGAGGCGGGTGAAGTGGTGATCCAACGCATGGAGGCAGGCGGCCGCGAGGATGCCCACCTGGCGCATCGTCCCGCCCCAGCGCTTGCGCACCCGGCGCGCCTTGCGGATGAACGGAGCCGCGCCCACCAGGATCGATCCCACCGGCGCTCCGAGCCCCTTCGAAAAGCACATCATCACGCTGTCCGCCACCGACGCCCACTCGCGGATCTCGATCCCCGTTGCGACCGAGGCGTTCCACAGCCGGGCGCCGTCCAAGTGCACCGCTAGGCCGTGGCGGCGCGCCATGGCGGTGGCGTCGCGCAGCCGCTCGAGCGGGACGATCGCGCCGCCGTGGCGGTTGTGGGTATTCTCCATGCACAGCAGCGTGACATGGGCGATGTGGTCGTCGTCTTCGCCCGGGATGGTCTCGTCGAGGGCCGCCTCGATGACCGCGGGCGCGATCGCCCCGCGCTCGCTCGGCACCAGGTGCACCAGGCACCCCGAGTTGGCGCCCACTCCGCCCTGCTCGTAGAGGAAGATGTGGGACTCGGCCTCGAGCAGCACCAGGTCGCCGGGCCGGGTGTGGCAGTGCACCGCGAGCTGGTTGCCCATGGTGCCGCTCGGCACGAACAGGGCTGCCTCCATGCCGGCGAGCGAGGCTAAGCGTCGCTCCAGTTCCTGAACCGTCGGGTCGTCCCCCAGCACGTCGTCCCCGACCACCGCCTCGGCCATCGCGCGGCGCATCGCCGGCGTGGGGCGGGTGACCGTGTCGCTGCGCAGATCGACGACCTGCCTACCTTCCATCGAGCTCCTTCACGGACGTGAAACCCGAAGCCACGCTCCAGGGTATGGGACCGGCGATCGACTCTCCGCCGAGCGCCGACCGGGCCTGACCTTGGCCTGACAATTTAGCCCACCCGCTAGCATCCAATCGAGCACGTTGGGACCGCGGCGACCGAAACGCTTCGCGGACCCTACGGGGCGCCCCGAGGGACGAAGGTTCCCGCGACCGCCCCCACGCACGCAAGGAGGATTGAGATTCCATGTTCGGCTTCTTCGACCCCACGATGGTGCTGCTGGTGCCCGCCCTCATCTTCGCCTTCTGGGCGCAATGGAAGGTGCAGAGCACGTACAAGAAGTTTTCCCGCGTGCCGGCCGCGAACGGGCGCACCGGACGCGAAATGGCGCTCGCCATCATGGCCCGCAACGGGGTCGCCGACGTTTCCGTGGAGCAGGTGGGTGGCGTGCTGAGCGACCACTACGACCCGCGCGCCAAGCAGGTGCGCCTGTCGCCCGGCAACTATCAGGACCACTCGATCGCTTCGATCGCGGTCGCCGCGCATGAAGTCGGTCACGTGCTGCAGCACGCCGAGCGCTACACGCCGCTCGCGCTGCGCACCGCTCTGGCTCCGGTGGCGAGCATCGGCAGCATGGCGGCGTTCCCGCTCTTCATGATCGGGCTGCTCTTCAACATCCCCGGCGTCTCGAAGGTGCTCATGGACCTGGGGATCCTGTTCTTCACCGGTGCGGTGCTGTTCCAGTTGATCACCCTCCCGGTGGAGTTCGACGCCTCTAAGCGCGCCTTGGCGCAGCTGACGTCGAGCGGCGACCTGCGGCCGCAAGAGGTTGGGCAGGCGAAGCAGGTCCTGGATGCCGCGGCGTTGACCTACGTGGCGGCGGCAGCGATGGCGGCGCTGCAGTTGCTGCGGCTCGTGTTGCTACGAAACAGCCGGCGCTAGCCTGCTAGCCGACTCGGCTGCTCTGCCCCAGGACGAAAAGGGGGTGGGCACGGTGCGTGCCCACCCCGCGGCAATTCCGGGAGCGAATCAGCCTTGCGCCACCATGTCCTTTAGTTCCTTGGAGACCTTGAAGACAGGCACCTTGCGCGGCGGAACGGGAACCGCCTCGCCGGTGCGGGGATTCCGAGCGATGCGGGACTTGCGGTCCTTGACGCGGAAGGTACCGAAGCCGCGGATCTCGATGTGGTGACCATTCGCGAGCGCCCGGGCCACGGAGTTGAGGAACGAATCCACCGTCTCGGCCACGTCCTTCTTGGTGAGGCCGGTGCGCTCAGAGATCTGATCCACGATATCCGCCTTGGTCATCTCCACCTCCACAGGCCCGGGATCGGCGTGAGACCACGAGGTCTCGGGACTGGCTCGGGCAGGCTAGCAACCCCACTGAAAAGCTGTCAATCAGTTTTTGGACAAGGCCTTGCGCGATTTTCCGCCCTCTGCTTCGGGATCGCCCGCCAGGCCCAGCGCAGCTCGCCGCGCGGTTTCGATCGGGTGGCGTGACGCCTGCTCGACCAGCTCGGCAAGGCGCCTGCCTCCGCTCGCCTCCTCCGCCGCCCATTCGCGCGCGAACGCACCGCTTCGGATGTCCTCCAGAATTCCTTCCATGCGGGCGCGCACGTCGGCGCCGGCCGCGCGACTTCCCCGGGTGAGGTCCCCGAACAAGGCCGTGCCGCTGATCCCCCGGCGCATGCCTGCGACCCCGCGCTCGTGCAGCAGGTCCGCCAAGTACTTGAGCTGGTGGACGCATTCGAGGTACGCGATCTCGGGCGAATAGCCGCGCGCCGACAACGTCTCGAAGGCCGCGGTCACGAGCGCGTTCATCCCGCCGCAGAGCACCGCCTGCTCGCCGAACAGATCGACCTCGGTCTCCTCTCGGACGGTGGTGCGCCAATGCCGAGCGGCGGGGCAACCGATCGCAATCGCATAGCTCTCGGCGGTCCCCCACGCCTTCCCGCTCGCGTCACGATGCACCGCGAGGTAGGCCGGCATTCCCTGACCTTGCTGGTAGAGGGCACGGAGCACTCGACCGGGGCCGGTGGGAGCCACCACCACCACGTCCGAGGCGGGCAGAGCGAGACGGGAGTAGAGGAGATTGTAGCCGTGTGCGAACACCAGGCGCGCTCCCCTTTGGAGCGCGCTCGAGAGCTCGGGCCACAGCGTGGGCACCACCTCATCGGGGAGGAGAACGGCGGCCACCGCGGCGTGCGCCGCGGCTCCGGCGAGCGGGTGGACCGGGAAGCCGAGGTCGCGCGCCCGCGTTTCCGCGGCGTGGCCTGAGCGCGCCCCGACCACCACTTCGATTCCGGACTCGCGCAGGTTGAGGGCCTGGGCTTCGCCTTGGTTGCCGAAGCCGAGGATCGCCACCGGGCCGATCTGCTGGAGCTCGCTCACGCTACGGTCTAGCCCCCGACCACCGATCGTTGCGTCCACCGGCTGGAAACAGCCCGATACCGGCTACTTCTTCTTGTCGCTCCCCGGGGCGGGCGACAGACTCATCGTGCTCCAGTCCGAACGGCTCGACAGCGCGCCGCCCAAGAACGCGTACGCGCGCTTCTTGCTCCAGTACATCCACGACTCGTAATTCTGGTTGTCGGCTTGCCAGACGATGATTTCATCGGGCACGCCTTCGACCGCCAGCGTCTTGGCCGCGGCACTGCCCTCCTTGGCCGCTTTGGCGCGGGCCGACGGATCGCTCACCGGCTGACCGTTGTGCATCGCCAGGTAGACCATCAGCTCCTCGGTGGCCTTCGCGTTGTTCCCACACTTGGTGTAGATGCCGCCGAGCTGCCGGTGGAGGTTCTTCTCCTTCGGCTTGAGTGTGACCGCCTGGTGGAGCGCCTTGATCGCATCGTCGCAGCGCTTGAGCTCGACCAGCGCCGAGCCCCAGCCCGACAGGGCATCGACGTCTTCGGGTCGCAGCTTGGCCGCGAGCGCCCATTGGGGCTCGGACTTGTCCCACGCCCCCGCATTCTGGTAGGCGAGCGCGGCATTGAACGCCAAGTCGGCGTCGCCTGGCTTGAGCTGAGCCCCCTTGGCATAGGCGTCACCGGCGGCGCGGAAGTCCGCCTTGCGCGGATCACCCTCGACCGTTTGGGCGCGCTTGAAGTACACGTCGGCCAGCGAGACGTAGTGGCTGGCGTCGTTGGGCTCGGCCTTGATCAGGTCGTTGAAGAACTGGATCGCCTGATCGAACTTCTTGTTGTCGGAGAACTGGTTCGCGAGGTTGACGCGCGCGGCGCGCAACGACTGCAAGAGCATCGTGTCACTCGGGGCGATCTTGAGGCCCTCCTTGAACACCGCCTCGGCCTTGTCGTACTCGCAGCGGAACGCGTACACCGAGCCCAAATTGCGTAGGGTCTGCGGGTCGCCGGGACGCAGCAGCGAGGCGCGCGCCAGGCTCGCCTCGGCCTCCTGGTAGCGCTTCTCGGCTTCGCTCTTCAGGCTCCGGTCGGCGTCGTTATCGGGTTTCTTGCAGAAATCCGCATAGGCTTGCTGGGCGGCTTGGATCTTCGAGACCCCGGCGTTGAACGCCTGGGCCCAGTACGAGTTGCGGTTGTTGGTGACCCACTCCGCCTTCTTGTCTCCCTTCGCCGTGAGGCCCTGGATGGCGGTCTGGAACGCCTTGCCGGCCGGGCCGGCGCTCTCCACCTCGGCGTACGCCCAGCCCAGATAGCCGATCGCCTCGAGGTCGGCGGGGTCCTCCTTGGAGCACGTCTCCAGCTGCTGCACCGCCTTGGCGATCTCGCGCTGGTAGTCCTCGGTGTTGCCCTTGTCCTTGTCCTTGAGCGCTTGCACGATGTACTGGATCCCGCCCGCGCAGTGAGGATTGCGCGCCTCGGCCACTGCGATCCACGCCGGCAGGAGCAACGCCGCCCCCACGACGGGACCCGCCACCGCACCAAGCTTCACGAGTTCCTCCTTTACGTCAGGCGGTTGCCGTTCACCGTGAGGCCGAACGACGTGCCGAGATACGTGGCCGCTTTGCGCGACGCCACCATACGAGTCATGAAGATCTCGAAGTACTCCATGACCTGAGAAATCGCGGTGTCGATGGTCAGCTCGAGCGTGATGAGCTTTTTCGCCTCGTCCACGTTCAGGAAGCTCTTCTCCACCGCGTAGTTGACGCGATCGTGGATGTCGAACTTGATCATGTCGGGATTGCGCACCCGCGTGCGGTGCACGTCGCTCTTGTCGGCCAGGATGACCGCCGCGGCCACCGGGCTCACCGGGTCGCCATCGTTCTCGTGATGATTTCCGATCGCCCCCATCACCTGGGCGATCTCGACATCGGCCATGCTCAACTGGGCCAGCAGCTGCATCGCGATCACCGCCCCGATCTGCGCGTGGTGGTCGCGATTCACCGCGTTGCCGATGTCGTGCAGGTAACCGGCGATCGCGGCCAGCTCCGCCTGGCGCTCGGGAAATCCCAGCCGCCGCAGCGTGTTGAACGCGATGTGAGCCACCAGCCCGACGTGCCGCTCGCCGTGCTCGGTGTAGCCGATCTCCGCCAGGGCCTCGTCCGCCCCCCGCACGTACACCCGTACCCGCGGGTTCTCCCGCACCGACTCGAAGGTAACCGCATCCGGTGGGGTCGCCGCCTCGGCGGTCGACCCGCCGACGGCGGGTGGTGCCACGACTCGGTTGCGCTGATTCATGGATGCTCCATTAGCGGAAACGATGCCAGGGCGGCGGCGAGGTCATCAGTGGCGAGCGGAACGGATCTTGTCCCGCAAGGCATGGTCCGTCAAGGAGAAAGCCGGTTTACCGGGCCTGACAAACGCCGAACGGCGGAGGCGGTGTGGCCCCTCCGCCACGCCCGTGCGCGTCCTTACAGCACGTCGACCGGATCCACGTCCGCCACCACCCGCACGCCCCGCGGTCGCTCCGTGGACTCCGCCCAGTCGAGGGCCCGCGCGGCGTGCCGCCGGACTTCCGCGCCGCGCGGTCCCTTGAGCATGACGTGCCACCGGTGCTTGCCGCGCAGCCTGGCCAGGGGCTGCGGGGCCGGGCCGAGCACCCGGACCCCGGCCGATTCGGCCTCCTGGCGCAGCATCTCCGCCGCCCGCGTGGCCGCGCGCTCGACTTCGAGCGCATCGGCGCCCGAGAAGAGCAGCGTCACCAGCCGAGCATGAGGGGGATAGCCAGCTTCCTTGCGCTCCGCGAGCTCGCGCTCGACGAAGGCGCGATCATCGTGCGCCACTGCGGCGGCGATCGCGGGATGTTCAGGCGTCGAGGTCTGCACCAGCACCTCGCCGGCTCGGCTGCCACGTCCCGAACGCCCCGAGACCTGGACCAGGAGCTGGAAGGTCCGCTCCGCGGCGCGGAAGTCCGGCAGGTGGAGCGCGACGTCCGCGTCGAGCACTCCCACCAGCGTGACACGCGGAAAGTCGAGGCCCTTGGCCACCATCTGCGTGCCGAGCAGAACGTCGGCGGCGCCGCTGCCGAACCGTTCCAGGACCTCGTCGGTTCCACCGGCCCGCGCGACGTCGGTGTCGAGGCGGAGCAGGCGCGCGGCGGGGACGGTGGCGCGCAGCTCGCGCTCGGCGCGCTGGGTGCCGGCACCCGAGTAGCGCAGCAACCTGCTGCCGCATGCGGGGCACGCCGCGGCTGCCGCGGCGTCGTGATCGCAGTAGTGGCAGCGCCAAGCGCGCGGAACAAGGTGCAGCGTGAGGGCGATGTCGCACCACGGGCAGCGCGGCACGAAGCCGCACGCGCGACACTGCACGTGATGCGAGTGCCCGCGTCGGTTCAAGAACAGCACCACTTGCTCGCCGCGGGCGAGCCGCTCGGCCAGGGCCGCACGCAGCGGCAGCGACAACTGCGAGGTTCCACCTTCGCGGCGCAGGTCGACGATCCGCACCTGGGGCATCGGCCGGCGGTCGACCCTTCGGGACAGGACCAGGTGCGCGTACTTGCCCCGTCGGGCGTTCGCGAGGGATTCCAGGCTCGGCGTCGCCGATCCGAGCACCACCGCGATGCCGAGCATCTGGGCGCGCCGCACCGCCGTGTCCCGCCCGTGGTAGCGCAGCTGCTCGTTTTGCTTGTAGGCCGGCTCGTGCTCTTCGTCCACCACGATCAGCCTGAGCTTCGGGAGCGGCGCGAACACCGCCGACCGGGCCCCGACCACCACGTCCAGGGCGCCCCGCCGCGCCAGCTCCCAGTTGCGGCGGCGCTCGGCGATGCCGAGATAGGAGTGAAGCACGCCGACCCGGTTGCGAAAGCGTCGCCGAAACTCACGCACCAGCTGCGAGCCGAGCGCCACCTCAGGCACCAGTACCAGGGTCTGTCCCCCGGTGTCCCGCGCCGCGGCCGCGCCGCGCAGGTACACCTCGGTCTTGCCGCTGGCGGTCACCCCGTGGAGCAGAATCGGAGCGAAGGCGCGCCGCCGCACGCTGGTCTCGAGCGCGTGTGACGCCGCGCGCTGCTCCGGCGTGAGGGTGAACGGTTCGGGCAACGGAAGCGCGAGCGCGCGCTCCTCGATCCCGGCTGCGCTCTTGCGCCCTCGGCTCGCCGGCATGCCGGAGGGACCGCCGGGGAGGGCCGCCGCCAACACCTCACCCCACGGCGCCAGGTAGTACTCCGCCATCCATCGAGTGAGTTGGAGCAGGTGCGCATCGAACAGCGGCGGCCCCAGCACCGCGGACAGATCGAGCGCGTCCTCTCGGTCACTGGTCGCGGTCCACTCGACCACCACCCCGCGTCGCGCGCGGCCGCGGAACGGCACTTCGACCGGCACGCCCGGCTCGATCCGTGCGGAGAGCGCATCCGGAACTCGGTAGGTGAAGGTATGACGGAGCGGCAGTGGCAGGGCGACCTGCGCGAACGGCACGATGACTCCACCTTGAGGAGGCGGCAGACGTGTGTTGGAAAGGGAGCGGGACGTCGGGGAGAGTGAGGCGTCGACCGCGGCACGGCAAGGGAAACCTGGCGTTGGGCGCACCGGCGCGGAGCCGCGTCGGACCCCGAGGCTACCGATGAACGAACCCCGGAGGTCTAGGCCTGCATGCGCTGCGAGCTGGTCTGGCCGAGGATGGCGTTGATGCGCTCGACCAGCTTGCGCGGGCTGAACGGCTTGGTGATGTAGTCGTCCGCCCCGACTTCGAAACCCACTTTCTGGTCCACGTTGCGGCCCTTGGCCGACAACAGAATGACCGGGATGTCCCTGGTCGCGTCGTCCGCCTTGAGCATCTTGCAGGTCTCGTAGCCGTCCAGCTTGGGCATCATGATGTCGAGCACGATCAGATCGGGCTTCTCGTTCCGAGCCTTCTCGATCGCCTGCTCGCCGTCCAAGGCGGTGATGACGTCGTAGCCCTCCATCCCCAGGCTGAAATCGAGGATGTGGACGATGTAGATCTCGTCGTCCACCACGAGGATCTTACCGCTTGCCAAACGAAATCACCTCCCTCTTTCCAGAGTCGACTGGGGTTGCGTCGCGGGAATGGCCCCGCCCGCCTCCGCGTCCCACCGGGGGAGCACGCGCGCCAGCGCGTCCACCAGTTCGGGATCGAACTGCTTCCCCCGCAGCTCCATGATCTCGAGCAACGCAGCCTCGGGCGACTGCGGCAGGCGATGGGCGCGCCCCTGCGTCATGCTTTCGAAGGCGTCCACGACGGCGAGCAGCCGCGCGCCCATCGGGATATCCTTTCCCTTGAGGCCGCGCGGATATCCGGAACCGTCCCACCATTCGTGGTGCGACAGGACCACGTCGTGCAGCGAGCCCATGATTTCGAGCGGGCGCAGGATCTCGGCTCCAATCTCGACGTGCCGCTGCATCTCTCGGCGCTCGGCATCGGTCAGCGCCTCACGCTTCTCGGTGATGGGACTGACGACCGCCATCCCGACGTCGTGGACCGTGGCCGCGTAGCCGATCAGGCCGATCTCGGCGGCCTCGAGCCCCATCTCCGCGGCGATCGTCTGTGCCAGCGAGACGCGGTCGGGCGCGGTCTGGCGTCTCACCCGCAGGTGCTCGAGGACGCGGCGCAGCGCGTCGGCGGTGTCACCGACCTCGGACCGGTTGGTCTCCAGGGACGCCCGTTGCCACGCGTGAGCGATGCGCTCGGCCAGCTCGAGCAGGAGGTTGCAATCCTCGGCCTGGAACGGCCGCTGTGAGTGGGGATCCGTGACGTTGAGCACGCCCAGTAGCCCGTTCTCGTTCTCGAGCGGAACCGAGAGGTAGGTGCCGGTGCGGTACGACGAGCGGCCCGACCCCGCGGACTCGAGCTCGTTCTCACGCCGCGCCACGCATACCGGACGCCGGTGCTGGGCGACCCAACCCGCCACTCCGGAGCCGGGACGCACGCGCGCATCTCGCACCACCCAGTCCTCGAGGCCGATCGCGGCTTGGATCACCAGGTCGCCGTTCGGCTCCTGCAGCATGAGCGATACGACCCCGGCGTTCATGACCTCGCTCACCATCTCCACCGCGAGCCGCAACACGTCCTCGCTGGGCAACGGCTGCACGGACCCGGGGCGCACCACGATCACGGGGCCGGCGCGGCGTGGCACCGTGACCGTGAAGCACGAGCCCTGTTCCGCGGAGCTCGTGGCACGAATGCGGCCACCGTGTCCTTCGACGATCGACTTGCAGATGGCGAGGCCCAGCCCGGTGCCACCGAAGCGACGCACCAGCGAAGAGTCGACCTGGTAGAAGCGATCGAAGATCTTCTCCAGCGCTTCCTCGGGAATCCCGATGCCGGTGTCCTCCACCGTCAGCGCCAGGCTCCGCTCGTCTCCCGTCAGCCGCACGACGACCCTCCCTCCCGCCGGCGTGAACTTGATGGCATTTCCCCCCAAATGCAGCACGAGCTGCCGCATCTGGTCACGATCGGCGTCCACGTGGGTATCGGCAGCTTCGCCAACGACCTTGAGATCCACCCGCCCCGCCTCGGCCATGCGGGCCAGCAACGAGGCGGTCTCCTCGACCACCTCCCGCAGGTCGACGGTCTGGCGCTGCGGGCGCGCCGGGCGGGAATCGTAGTGGCTCAGGTCCAATACCGACTCGATCAGCCGCGACAGCCGCAGGCTCTCTTCGTCGAGCACTCCCAGGAACTGGCGCACCTGCTCGCTCGAGAGCCGCTCGATGCCGGCGGCCAGGATCGTGTCGACGTAGGCGCGGATCGCGGTCAGCGGGGTGCGCAGCTCGTGGGACACCGTGGAGACGAAGTTGCTCTTGAGCTCGTTCATCTCCTTCATTCGTACCGAGAGGTCCTCGAGCTCCGCGGTGCGGGAGGCGAGCTGCCGGTAGAGTCGCGCGTTCTCGATCGCCACCACCGCGTGGCTGGCGAAGATCTCGAGCAGCTCGATCACCTCGTGTGACGGCACCAGTCGATCGGCCGGATCGTCGACCGAGATGTAGCCGATCCGCTCTCCCCCGCCGTTGACCAGCGGTACGAGCAGCACGTCCTCGGCGTGCCATTCCCACGCCTCGCGCGGGCCCAGCTCGGGGACGTAGCCCTTCGGGAGTCGCCGGCTCAGCGGGTGGGCGTGATGGATGAAGAAGGACCGGCTCACCCGGAACTCCTCGGAGAGCCAGGACTCGAAGTCCTCGAGCTTGACGTCCTCGGCCTCGAGCGCCGCGCACGCGGAGGCTGCGAGCCCGGCGAAGGCGGCGGCCTGGAGGCGGTCGCTCCCGGGCTCGCGGATCCGGATGAACACGACGCCGAAGTCGAGGCTGGTCTGGATGGTCGCGGCGACCCGCGACAGCAACGTGTCGAGATCGAGGTCGGCGTTGATCTGGCTGATCGCCCGCAGGATCTCGTGGAGCTTGCTGGCGCGCCGGCGATTCTCTTCGAGCTGGTCGAAGTACAGCTTGCTGAGCCGTCCCCTGGTTTCTTCGAGCTCGGTCACCTGGCCACGCAATTGGGCCGGCTCTTCCCTCTGGGTCTGGCCCCCGCCCGCCTTCTTGAGTTGGCTGAGCTCGCGCCGCGTCCGGTCGAGATCGGACTTGAGCTTGAGCTCCATCGGCGAGGGCCCGGTGTTGCCCGCGCGCCTACCCATGCCGCCCCCCCTCGCGCTCGAGCAACCGGAACAGGGCCTCGACCACCGCCGGATCGAACTGGGCCCCCGCCTCGCGGCGAAGCTCCGCGATCGCCTCGTCCACCGTGTAGGGTGGGCGATGCGGTCTGCCAGAGGTCATGCTCTCGAAGGCGTCCACCACCGCCAGGATGCGAGCTCCGATGGGGATCTCGCTCTCGCGCAGGCCGCGCGGATACCCGCCGCCGTCCCAGCGCTCGTGGTGGGACAACACCACGTCACACACCGTTCCTTGATCGAGTGGCCGAATCATCTCGGCGCCGGCCTCGGGATGCTGCATGAGCGTATGACGCTCGTCGGGGCCGAGCGGCCCCAAGATCGTCGTCAGTCGTTGGTGGATGGAGCTCATCCCCAAGTCGTGAATCGCCGCCACGTAAGCGATCTGCGCGCTCTCGGCGGCGGGCATGCCCAGCTCGCGCGCCAGGGCCCGCGCCATGCCCACCGAGCTGCGCGCCCCGAGCAGCCCTTCGCGCTTGAGCCGCGTGATGCGGCGGATCGTCTCGGACGCTTCCTCGACGGTGCGCCCACTGTCCGGATGGGCGTACGCGCGCTCGATCGCGCCGCCCACCCGCTCGACCAGCGTGGCGAGGAGGGCGAGGTCGTCCTCGTCGCACTCCTGGCCCGACGTCTTGTTGTTGACGTTGACGACGCCCAGGATCTCGCCTTCGACGCGCAGCGGAACCGACAGCAGAGACTTGGTGCTGTACTGGGGGTGGTTGAGGCGCTGAAAGCGACGATCGGTCTCGATGTTGTTGACCAGCACGGGGCGGCCCCACGCCGCCACCGAGCCGGCCACGCCCGAGCGCACCAGGGTGCGGCGCAGCGACGTGTTCTTTCCCTCGAAGCCGCGCGAAGCCGCGACGAACAGGTCGCCACGATCCGGGTCGACGAGCATGAGGGATACGATCTCGGCGTCCATCATCGCCGCGACCATTTCCACAGTGCCATCGAGCAGGCTTCGCAGATCGCGACGATCCAGGACGTTGCGCGCGACGCGACGCGCTTGAGGCGAGGCCAGCTGGCGCAGCGGCATGGCAAGGCAGAACCGCGCGCCCTGGGCGCGTGGCTCGGCCCAAATACGGCCGCCGTGAAGCTCGACGATCCCACGCGAGATCGCGAGCCCGAGGCCGGTTCCTTCGGTCTCCTGATCGTCGGGGCGCGCACCCCGGTAGAAGCGCTCGAAGATGCGCGGCAGGTCTTGAGGCGGGATGCCGGGCCCCTCGTCCTCGACCTCGGCGAGCCATTCGTCTCCCTGAGCGATCATCCGCACGCGCACGCTTCCTTTGGCGGGCGAGAACTTCACCGCGTTGCCGAGCAGGTTCACCAGCAGCCGCCGAATCAAGTCGGTGTCGGCCTCGATCACGTGGTCCGGACCGACCTCGAGGCTCACCACGACGTGTCTCGCCTGGGCGAGCGGCTCCATCTGATCGATCACCTCGCGCCCCAGCGCTGCCGGATCGAAGCGCGCGAGGCGCAGGGGTCGTCGCCCGGCTTCGAGCCGTGACAGATCGAGCACATCGGCCACGAGACGGCTCAGGCGGTCGCATTCCTGGTCGATGATGTTGAGGAATCGTTCGCGTGGCGCGTGCGGGTTGGTGAGCGAGTCGATCAGGGTCTCGGTGTAGGCCTTGATCGCGGTGAGTGGGGTGCGGATCTCGTGCGCGACCACGGACATGAGGTTGGAGCTCGCTTCCTCCTCCGTGGCCAGCCGTCGCTCCACGTCGCCGCGGCGGGTCTGTTCGTCGTCGAATGCCCGTCGCGCGTCGCTCCGCGCCAGTGCCAGGGACAGCGCGTCCGCCATCACGCGCAGGGCCCGCTGCTCGTCGGGACTGAAGCCGCGCGGCGCGGCGAACGCGATGACCAGGCAGCCGAACAGCTCGGTGCCCGAGAAGAGCGGCAGAGCCGCGAGGGATCCGGGCGGCTCGCTCCACAGCCCCGCGTCGTACGATCGCTGCACCTGCTCTTCGAACAACCCGCGCTGCTCGCGGATCACCCACTCGACCGGACCGCCGATCTCACTCAAATAGGGCGCCTCGGCGCCCGACTGGTCGAGCAGTCGGAGGGCGCCGCTGCGGGCGTCGATCCGCACCAGGCGGAACTCGCCACCACCCCAGTGATCCAACACCCGCGACGTGGCGATGTCGCACGCGGTCGCCACGTCGCGCGTGCTGCGCAGCGCGAGCACCGCCTCGGCGAGCAGCGCCAGGGCTTCCGAGCCGACCGGGGCGCTCCACGAGCGTGCGAGCGCGCCGGTGGGGTTGATCGGGCTCACGCGACCTCCTCGGCGGCATCCCCGGGGGCATCGCCTTCGCCGGCGTGGCCGCGGCTGCGGCGCTCCCCGACTACCACGCTGCCGGTGATTCCTTTTCCGCGGGCCTTGAGCTCGCTCGCGATGTCGATCAACTGCGCCTGGTGGCTCACCGGCATGCGGTCGGTGCTCACCAGAGCGATCGTGAGGCTCATGAACGGAAAGCGCTCCATCACGTGCTTGCGGTTCGCCACCTCGATGCATCCGCGCGCGCGATCCTGGTGGTCGTAGAGGGCCGCCGCGGCCGGATCGAAGGCGGCGATGATGGCCTCGGCCAGCTCGTCGGCGTACTCGGGAGAGCTGAGAACGACGAAGTCGTCTCCGCCGATGTGGCCCACGAAGTTTCCGCCTCCACCCTGGCGCTGGGCGTTGTCGACCAGGATGCGGGCCAGCACGCGGATCGCCTCGTCGCCGCGCGAGTAGCCGTAATGGTCATTGAACGCCTTGAACGAGTCGATGTCGATTTGGAGCAACGCGAACGGGTGTCCGAGCTCGATCCGCCGCCGAATCTCCTCGTCGATCGAATGGTTGCCGGGGAGCCCGGTGAGTGGGTTCGCCGACCGCTGTGCCTTGCTCCACTCGAGGGTGTTGCGAACTCGCGCCTGGAGCTCGCGGAATTCCCACGGCTTGATGATGTAGTCGTTGGCGCCACCCCGGAGACCCGCGAGGCGATCCTCCACCTCGCTCTTGGCGGTCAGCATGATGATCGGGATG
The DNA here is from genome assembly GCA_005893295.1 of Candidatus Eiseniibacteriota bacterium. Taxonomy (GTDB): domain Bacteria; phylum Eisenbacteria; class RBG-16-71-46; order RBG-16-71-46; family RBG-16-71-46; genus WS-8. Next base: position 14,837 of record VBOY01000020.1, read on the forward strand.
TGGCGAGTGAGGAACGAGTCGCGGAGCTGGCGGCACACCTCGTAGCCGTCGATTCGCGGCATCATGACGTCGAGCAGCACCAGGTCCGGCATGGTCTCGCGCACGCGATCGAGCGCCGTCTGGCCATCGGGCGCCTCGATGACCTCGTAGCCCGCGACCGTGAGCTGCAAGCGCAGCACGTCACGCAGGTTGATCTCGTCTTCCGCGATCAGGATCCGGGGCTTGGACACGTCCCTCCATGACGGATCAAGCGCGGGAGCGGCCGCGAGACACGGCGCCCGGCTCGACACGCCGGCGATCCGGGTTATCGGCCGATGGCGAAACCGTCTTGACGGGGGAACCACCTTGGGGCGCTTGCGCTTGGAGGAGTGTGTCGGGCGGAGCGGGAACTCAAGAACTCGTCAGCCCCGACTCTTCGAGCGAGGCGACCGCGTCCAAGTGTTCTTCCGTGGCCGGGCGCTCGAGCAGCCACCCACCCACCAGCGCCACCATGGCCGCGTTGTCGGCGCACAAGCGCGGCGAGGGAACCCGGAGGGCCACGCCGCGACCTTCACACTCGGCTTCGAGCCGCGCGCGCAGTGCGCGGTTGCACGCCACGCCTCCCCCGAGGCTGAGCGCGCGAGCGCCGGTCGCGCTCAGTGCCCGCACCGTCTTGGCAACCAGGGTGTCGAGGATCGCCGCCTGGAACGAAGCGGCCACGTCGGCGGTCCACCGGCGCTCGTACGGTGGCTCGCCCCGCGCGTCGACGGCGAGCGCGACCGCGGTCTTGAGCCCGGAGAACGAGAAATCCAAGCTCGGCTCGGTGAGCATCGGCCGCGGGAATGAATACGCGGTGGGATTTCCTTCGCGGGCCATGGACTCGATCGCCGGCCCGCCGGGGAAGGGAAGGCCGAGCCGCTTGGCCACCTTGTCGAACGCCTCGCCTGCGGCGTCGTCGCGTGTGCTCCCCAGCCACTGATAACGGCCAACCCCATGGATCAAGACCAGCTCGGTGTGCCCTCCCGATACCACCAGGCTCACGGCCGGCCACGGACTCTCGCCGTGCTCCAGGGTCGCCGCGTGCAGGTGTCCCTCGATGTGGTTCACCCCGACCACCGGGATCCCGAGCGCGTAGGCGTAAGCCTTGGCGAACGCGACCCCGACGACCAACGAGCCCACCAGCCCGGGGGCTCGCGTCACCGCCACGCCGGTCAGCTCGGCCGCGGTGACCCCGGCATCGGCGAGCGCCCGCTCGACCAACGGGGGCAGCAGCTCGAGGTGGGCGCGGGCGGCCAGCTCGGGAACCACGCCGCCGTAGAGCTGGTGCAGATCCTGGGTGGCGATCCAATGGGACCGCAGCGCGCGTCCGTCCTCGAGCACCGCGACCGACGTGTCGTCGCACGAGGTCTCGATGCCGAGGACCAGGTGGGAAGCGTGACGAGGCGCGCCCGCGGCGTTCACGAGCCCAGCACCTCATCGAGCCAGGCCAGGTATTTCGGGGACCCCGAGGCGACCCGCACCGCCAGGCATTCGGGGATCTCGTAGGGATGCAGCTCGGAGAGGCGCGACAGCAGAACCGCCCAGTCTTGCTTGCGGGCCTTCATCAGGGCCACCACCTCGCGCTCGTCGGCAACCCCGTCCTTCCATCGATAGATCGAGCGCGCGTGAGGCAGCAGGTTGCCGCAGGCGACGAGCCGTTCTTCGACCAAGGTGCGCACGATGCGCGCCGCGTCGGCTTCGGTGGCGAACGTGCTGAACACGATGAGCGTTTCGGTCATGGGTCCTCGGAACGGCGTGCCGTGGTTTCCGCCATCGGGGCGAACGAGTGTAGCATTTCGCGGTGACATCGAGCGCTCGACGAGAAGCCACCGGCGGCGTCCCGCGCCCGCCGCGAAGTCTCCGGAAGCCGGCCGTGGCCGCGGCTTCGGCGGCGCTGCTCGCTTCGCTTCTGGGAGCGGCCGCGCCCGAGGCCGCACTCCCGCCGCTGGTGTTCGTCTCTCGCCGGCCGCTCGCGAACGACCCTGGAGCCGTGTTGGGCATCGGGCCTCGCCACCGCGTCTCGATCACCGGCGGCAGGCTGCTACGCCGCGAACCGGATGGGCGCGTGCGTGAGGTGCTGCCCGCCAACGCCTTCCATGACGTCAGCGACCCGGCCGTCTCGCCGGACGGGCGGCGCATCGCCTGCGCCGCCACGGTGGCCAGCGACAGCGCCTGGCGCATCATCGTCATGGAGGCGGACGGCTCGGGCGCGAGGCCGGTGACCGTGACCGACCGCGCGCTCGCCGCGACCGCCCTTGGGAAAGCCGCCCGGCGCTTCGCTCGCTACGACGACATCGACCCGTGCTGGGTCGACGACACGCTGCTGTGCTTCGCCAGTACCCGCTACCCGCAGCGCGCCGAGTACGCGGACCTTCCGGTGACGAACCTGTTCCTGGTCACGGTGCCGCGCGCGGGACCTGCCGGGCCTCCGCGAAGGCTCACCACGGAGCGCAACGGCGCCGAAGAGCCAGCCTTCGACCCGACCACCGGCCGCATCGTGTACACACGCTGGTGGTTCAACCGATACCGCCCGACTCGAGATGGCATGACCACCGTTGCCGCGCGCTCGACCGAGCGTGACAGCGTGAACCTCTGGCAGGCGGTCGAGGTCGCCACGGACGGAAGCGACATCCGGTTGGCGTGTGGCGCGCTCACCAGCGCCCGCGGCACCATGGCCTATCAGCCCGCGATCCTCGCCGATGGCAGCATCGTCGGTGTTTACGCGGGCAACCTCGGGCTCGAGCCGGCACCGGCGGGGCTCGGCATTCAGCGCTTCTCGCCCCGGCTGGGCCCGGCCCGGCGCATCGCCGGAGCGTTGCTCGACGACGGCGCGGCGTACGGGAGCACGCGCGGGCTGGCTGCCCCGGCCGCCTGCTCACCGGCAGGGCTCCCCGACGGACGGATCCTGTTCTCGTATCGCCCGGGAGGGCGCGGCGATTTCGGCCTGTTCGTCGCCCGATCGGACGGATCGGGTCTCGAACGAATCCTGGACCTGCCGGGCTCGGACGAGCTGGACGCCGTTCCGCTCGTGCCGCGCCGGGGGTTCGCGGGCGCCGGCGGCCACGGCCCCACCGCGTCCGCTCCCGCTCTCGATCCGCTTCCGCCGTTCGATGTGGGCGCGCTCTCGCGCCGCGGCACCTTCCGCTACCGATGCTTGAATGCGTTCGCCCAGGACCGGTTGGACTCTCCGGTGCGTGACGCACCGCGCCCAGCCCCAGGAGCGCGCGCGCGCTTCTTCGCGGTGCTGGCGCGGCCCCAGGAAACCGGTGGCGATACGGCGGTGCTGGTGCGTGATGCGCCGATCCGCTCCGACGGCTCGATCGACGAGCCCGGCCTTCCGGCGGATGTCCCGATGTTCGAGCAACTCGTCGATGGCGACGGCCGCCTGCTGCGTTCCGCCCACGCCCCCGCGCACGTCGCCGGAATGAACGCGGGTCGCCCGGGCGGCGAGAGCCTCTGCATCGGGTGCCACCGCGGCCACACGACGATGCTGCGCCACGGCCCGCCGGCTGAGCCTCAGTGGTTCGACGTCGCACCCGCGGCAGAGGCCAGCGCTTCGGGCACGGGCACGGCCGCGGGCGCGCGCGCCACCGCGGCCGTGGATCGCCGAACCCGAGGCAGCGCGCGCGATGTGGCGTGGATCTCCGCCTCGCCCGAGACCGCCCGGCTCGACCTCCGTTGGCGGTTGCCGGTCCAGGTGCGCAAGGTCGCCCTCTACGGGATCCGTTCCGATCGCCGCGCGGGCACGGACCTCGTCGTCCACTCGTGCGAGCTGACCCTGATGCGGGACGGTCGCGAAGTGGGTCGTGCCGAGGTGCGCGGGGCCACGCCCGGCGGAACGCGCGTCGCGCTCGCCCCCGTGACGATCGATGCGCTGGAGATCCACATCACCGGATACTCAGGGCGCGTCGAAGGTCGCCGTGCCGCGGGCCTCGCCGAGGTCGAGATCACGGGCCGGCTCGCCCCCGAGTAGCGTTCGCTTGCCCTCTAGAGGCTGCTGAAAAAGCCTGAATGCAAGGCGCGAGGAAGCGACGAGCGAGGCGTATCGTCAGATATTCCGCAGCGAGGAGCGACCGAGCAACGCAGCAGTCGGGCTTTTTCCGCAGCCTGCTAGACGTGCAGCTCGACCACGTCGCGATCCGAAAGCACGTGGTCGCGGTCCACTTGCTGGCCGTCGAAGCGCGCCGCGCCCCAGATGCGCGCGAACTTGAGACGCTCGGCCACGTCCTTGTGCACCGCCTTGGCCAAGTCGTGAACCGTAGCGCCAGAGGAAAGCACGAACGGGCGCTGGCGATCCGGCTTCTTGCCCGGCTCCTTGGCGTAGATGCGCACGCGGCAGAGCTCGGCGAACAGGGCCTGCTTGAGATCCTCGAGGCCGGCTCCGTGCTCCGCCGAGCACGCCCGGCACGGAAACGCACCGATCGTCTCGCGCGCGAGCGAAACGAACGTGCCGTCTCGATCGAGATCAGACTTGTTGAGCGCGACCAGCACCGGCTTCACGATGATGAGCGGGTCGGCGGGCACGGGCCGCGCGCGTGGCCACACGCGCGCGCGCTCGAGCAAGCCCTGCGCGACCCGCCAATCCTGGTCCAGGTCGTCGGCCGCCACGTCCAGCACCACGAGCACCCCGTCGGCGGTGTGGACCAGGTTGGGCACGTAGGGCTCGGCGTGCTCGACCGTCACGGCCGGAGTGTCCACCAGCTGCACCTGGACGTCCTCGAACGGCATCATGCCGGGCAGCGGCGCGCGCGTCGTGAAGGGATACGGGGCGACCTCGGGGTGGGCATGCGTGAGCGCGCGCACCAGGGCCGACTTGCCGGCGTTCGGCGGACCGACCAGGACCCACTGGCCCGCACCCTCGCGACGTACGTGGCCCGGATCGAAACGGTGTCCACCGCGCTTGCGTGCCTGCTCGCCCTCTTCTTCGAGCTTCGAGACGCGGCGTCGCAAGTCGGCCTGGAGCTTGTCGGTGCCCTTGTGCTTCGGGAGCAGGGCCAGCATCTCGCGCAGCGCGGCGAGCTTCTCCTCGTGACTGGACGCCTCGCGAAAGCGGCGCTCCGCTTCCTTGTAGTCGGGCGGCAGGTTGGCGGGCATTGGTAGGTCCTACGTGACACCGTGGATCACACGGTGCGGGGTAGGACCCCCTTTCAAACCGTGCGTGCCGATTTCCGGCACACGGCTTACGGATGAGGTGTCAGACCAGGGCATGCGCGGCTGACCTGGGTATCGAACGGTCCCGCGCAGGCGATGGAGTCCGAGGTCGTGGAAGAACGCGCGCGTCCAGCCTTCGGCCTCGCCCGCGTGGAGATGCCGCCCCTTGCGCTTCACCATGAAGCCGTGGAGCCGCTCCCACACGTACGTGTCCATCCGGTTGAACTTGCTCGCCGCATTCCCGGTGCGGAAGTAGTTGCCCCAGCCACGCAGCACCGGGTTCAGGTCGGCGATCAGCCCTCGCACGTCCTTCACCCCGTGTCGGTCGCGACCGGTCATCTCCTTCACGCGTCGCCGCACACGCTGCATGCTGCGCTGAGACGGCCAGCGCTGGAGGAAGTAGACGCGTCGGCGCTCCTTCTCCCAGATGACCCCGCTCATCCGCTTGTGCAGGTGGCAGCCGAGGAAGTCAAAGCCTTGCCGTCCCCGGCTCAGATCGACCCGCCTCGTCTTCTCCGGGTTCAGCTCCAGCCCCAGCCGTGCGAGGATCGCCCGCACGCGCTGCTCGGCCTCGCCGCAGGCCGACTCCGTGTCACACATCACCACGAAGTCGTCCGCGTAGCGCACCAGTGTGCCCAGCGGGGTGTACCGGCGCTCCCACGTCGCGTCGAAGGCGTGGAGGTAGATGTTCGACAGCAGCGGTGAGATCACGCCGCCCTGCGGGGTTCCCGCCAGCGTCGTGTGCACCGCGCCCTCGTCCATCACCCCGGCCCGGAGCCACTGCCGCAGCAGCTTGAGCACGCGCCGGTCCGTGATCCGCTTCGCCACGAGCTTCAGCAGCTTCTCGTGGTCGATCGTCCCAAAGTAGTCACGGATATCCGCATCGAGCACGTGGTTGCCACGCTGACTGCCCCTGAGCCGCAGGGCCTCCAGCGCGTCGGTGGCGCTGCGCTTCGGCCGGAACCCGTACGAGCACGGACGGAAGTCCGCCTCGAAGATCGGTTCCAGCACCAGTCGCGTCGCCGCCTGTACCACGCGGTCTCGCACGGTCGGGATGCCCAGTGGCCGCTGCTTCCCATCGGCCTTCGGGATGTACCGGCGCCGCACCGCAGCGGGCCGATCCCTGCCTGCGCGCAGGACGTCACCCCTGCACACGCGGTCGTACAGCGCATGGAAGCGCCTACCCGGTTGCCGCTTGGCCACCGACCACAGCCGTCGTTGGAGTTCTCGCACTTTGTCCACGGGCTTGCGCCCACGGGGGAAGTTGGGTCCGGTCCTGCCGGCCATGCCCTCGCGCTTACCTCCGTCCACGGCACCCTCACCCCAGGGACCCTTCCCTCCGGTCGCGTTGTTCGTCGCGGCCCTCACCGGTACTACGGTCCCCTCGGACTCCCGCTGCACACGACGCGACTTCGCCTTCGGCTTATACGCGCCGCGCTGCCCTGACGTGGGCCGTGCAGACGGGTCTCTCCTGTTCCCCATCGAGCCTTGAGCACGTGCTGCGCCCTCTACCCCGGCGGGACTCGCGGTGGTTGCCGCTCCGGACTTCCGCACCGCGAACGTGGCCTTCGCCGTGACATGCTCGGCTCGGCTCCCACATTGTTCATCTGTCGAGGCGGCAGGCTTCACTTGAGGTTGCGGCCCGCGCTCTTGCTCCCTCCGTAGAGGCTTTCGACGCCCCGCTTCGGCCACGACGATCTCTCGCCGCGCCGGGGGCCTGCTAGCGGACGGTCCGGTTCCTGCCCGCGCGGGACTCGCACCCGCGGGTTCGATGGAGCTTGAACGGCGAGGCCGTTCGTCAGGACGCACCATGGCGGCCCATGATAGGGACTCGAGCGCGGCCCTTGAAGCCTTGGCGAGCGAACGCCGCGCCCACACCGACTTGAATGGACCGTTCGGCTCCGCCCCGGTGCCCGAGGACGATTACGTGATCGAGGTTCACGCGCCCGGCGCATCGCCCGCGATCGCTGATCCGGTGCGGTAGGGATCACCTGTGGCCGGACGCAGTGATCGGCGACGGGACCAGCCTAACAGGCTGCTAAATGACGTCCTGGAGCGTGAGTGTCACCTTCGACGTCTTCCCGTCGTGCACGATCGTCAGCGTGTGCGACGTGCCGATCTCGCCGTCCACGAACATCCGGTCCATCTGCTCCGCGGTGTAATCGAGGGCCGGCTTACCGTCGATCGCGACGATCTCGTCGTCGGCTTTGAGCCCTGCGTCATCGGCCGGCGAGCCGTGGAGGATCTCCCACGCGCTCACGCGGTGCGGCTCGCGCAGGAACATCACGCCCGCCCGCGAATAGCGATCGCGCTCGGCGAAACGCTTGCCCGGTTCGAGGTAGAGGGTGCGCCGGCCGTAGTCGAAGGTGCAGCGGAAGCGCTCGAGCACGCGGTTGCCGATGTTGCCGGCGAGGTCCTTGCTTCCCACCATCCCGCGCGTGG
>VBOY01000020.1:22592-23122 GCA_005893295.1 Candidatus Eiseniibacteriota bacterium
CCACGTCCACCAGGAATTGGCCGCTGCAGCCCTGATCGAGCTCGGCGGTGACGGTCGGGATGCCCGAGAGCAGCTTCATTTCGAGCGCCGCGGCATCGTGTGGGGGCTCGAAGATCCTGGGGTCGCGGAACGTCACGACCTGAGTGTCGTAATCGATCTGGACCACGAAGCGGCTCAGGAAGTCGTAGCCGATGAGCCCTCCCATTTTGCGCCACAGCACTTCCTCGTGTCCTTCGCCCAGGTTGACGATCCCGACCCTGAAGTCGCGCAGCTCCACGCCCTGGCCGCTCCCCGGGGCCGTCACACGGATGCTGCCGACGCGCGCGAACGCGGCCTCATCCGATCCCCCCATGCCCTGGACCGCGAAGCTGCCTTCGCGGATGAGGCCAATCTGTGCCGCGTAGGCGCGGTCGATCGACGTGCCGCTCGCTCCGGTGTCGAGCAGGAAATCCATCGGCGGGGCGCCGTTGATCGAGGCCTTGATCCACACGTGTCGGCTGCCGTAGCGGAACGGGATGCGAGCCGCCCCG
>VBOY01000020.1:23131-30091 GCA_005893295.1 Candidatus Eiseniibacteriota bacterium
TGCTGTCGAGCCGAGGGCTCGCCCATACCGAGTCCACCGAGAAATGATCGGGCGCCGACTCGCCGAGCACGACGGTCTCGCTCCGTTCGGCCGCGGCCTGCACCGTGGCACGCTTGCGCTTCTGGAACGTTTGGTACTCCGAGAGCCAGAAGTCGGACTCGCCCTGATCGAAGCGCGTCACGACCCTGCGAAGCAGCCCCGTCTTGGCGCTGAACCACAGCCGGCGTGAGGGCCCGGACGGCGGCGTCACCTCCAAGGAGTAGAAGGTCCCCTCGGAGCGATAGGCCGACGCGCCGTGCCGGACGTCACCGCCTCCTTGGCTCGGGCGCGCCCACATCTCGTTCTCGAAGTAGGCGTCGCTCTGGATCTTCTCCAGCTCCTTGCCGTCGAGCAGCCGCACGCGCTTCGAGCTCAGATCCGTTTCCCAGCCGATCGGGCCGTCGGTCCCGGCGCGGACCTTGAGCGGCCCCAGGCTGAGGCGCATCACGAGGCGATCCGGAACCTGCGTCCACTGCTCGAAGGTTCCCTTGAGCCGGCCCGCCTCGACCCGGCCTTTGACGTGAACCCCCCCCTCTGCCTCGAGCGCCTTCTGGCCACCGGTGGCTTCGACGTAACGATCGACGATCACCTGTGCTTGCGGGGTGATTCCGGCGCAAGCGATCGGGGGCGAGAAGAGCGACGCGGCCAACGGGATCAGAACGGCTCGAGGCACGCGCGTGTGCCGGGGCATGCGGACCTCCACCAGGAAGAGCGAGGGCTCTCCGAACGAACAGGCAGACTGCCGCCTTGAGGTATCGGCCCGAATTAGGCCGGCCATGAGGGCAGAAGTTCGGGCGAAGCCGGAGCCTTGGCCCGCTCCCCGCCCCGTACTTTTTTCCACACCCCTAGGGTGTCGCGCCCGTCTTTCCCAATGAGTCCGCCAGCACCGTGGCCCGGTTGTTGCCCACTTCGAAGAACCCGCCGCTCACTCGCCAGCGCTCCTCGGCGCCGCCGGCGGCGCGCGCGGTGAGCGTGCCCGGGGCGAGCACGGTGACCAGCGCGGCATGGTGGGCGAGCACGCCCATGTAGCCCTGGCTACCCGGCACCTGGACGTACTCCACTTCTCCCTCGAACACGGTGCGATCGGGGGTCAAGATCGAGAGCTGGAACGTGGTCGCCATGGAATCACTTCCCTCGCGAGACGACGGACGGCGCTACACGGTCGCGGCCATCTTCTCGGCGTTGGTGATCACCTCTTCGATCGGCCCACACATGTAGAACGCCTGCTCGGGTAGCTCGTCCAGCTCGCCGCTCACCAGGCGCTGGAAGCCCTTCACCGTGTCCTCGAGCTTCACGTACTTGCCCGCGCGGCCGGTGAATGCCTCGGCGACGAAGAACGGCTGCGACAGGAAGCGTTCGATCCTGCGCGCCCGCGCCACGATCAGCTTGTCGTCCTCGGACAGCTCGTCCATGCCGAGGATCGCGATGATGTCCTGCAGATCCTTGTAGCGCTGCAGGATCTTCTGCACCCCGCGCGCCACCTGGTAGTGCTCCTCGCCCACGATCTTGGGGTCCAGGATGCGCGACGTCGACGCCAGCGGATCGACCGCGGGGTAGATGCCCTTCTCGGAGATCGCCCGGTCGAGCACGGTGGTGGCGTCCAGGTGGGCGAACGCCGTCGCCGGCGCGGGATCGGTGAGGTCGTCGGCGGGCACGTAGATCGCCTGAACCGAGGTGATCGACCCTTTCTTGGTCGAGGTGATCCGCTCCTGGAGCGCTCCCATCTCGGTGCCGAGCGTGGGCTGGTAGCCGACCGCGCTCGGCATCCGCCCGAGCAGCGCCGACACCTCGGAGCCCGCTTGGGTGAAGCGGAAGATGTTGTCGATGAACAGCAGCACGTCCTGGCCGCGCTCGTCGCGGAAGAACTCGGCCATCGTCACGCCGGTGAGCCCGACGCGCAGCCGTGCGCCCGGCGGCTCGTTCATCTGGCCGAAGACCATTACGGTCTTCGAGATCACGCCCGAATGCGTCATCTCGAGGTAGAGGTCGTTGCCCTCGCGCGTCCGCTCTCCCACGCCGGCGAACACCGAATAGCCGCCGTGCTCGGTGGCGATGTTGCGGATCAGTTCCTGGAGGATGACGGTCTTGCCCACGCCAGCGCCGCCGAACAGACCCACCTTGCCGCCCTTCTGGTACGGAGCCAGCAGGTCCACCACCTTGATCCCGGTCTCGAAGATCTGGATCGCGGTCTCCTGCTCCTCGAACGAGGGCGGCGGCCGATGGATCGGATACGACTTCTCGGCCTTCACCGGGCCCTTGCCGTCGATCGGCTCGCCGAGCAGGTTGAAGATTCGACCCAGGCCCACCTCACCCACGGGCACCGAGATCGGAGCGCCCGTGTCGGTGGCGGGCATGCCGCGCACCAGGCCATCGGTCGAGCTCATCGCCACGCAACGCACGATGTTGTCGCCGATGTGGAGCGCGGCCTCCACCGTGAGCTTGATACCGCGCGACGGATCCTCGATCCGGACCGCGTTGAGGATCTTGGGAAGCTGGTCGGGATCGAACACCACGTCCACCGTGGGGCCGATCACCTGCACGATCTTGCCGACGTTCATCGCGACTCCTGGTGGGCCGGCTCGCCCGGGCTCGGGGGCCCTCGCCCCGCACCGAACGGCCGGCAGCGTGCCTACTTCTTCTGCTTCTTGGCCGGCCCCTTGAGCTCGACGACCAGAGCCTTGGCCTGCGTATCACCGATGTTCTCCACGGTGTGCGTGACCGCATCGCTCCACCGGATGTCACCCGCCGCGTATTCCCTCTCGACCACCTTGCCGTCGGCGGTCGTGAACTTCATCTTTGCCGGGGCCAGCATGTAGGCGAAATGGTTCGGGCGCGAGTCCAACGCCACTGTCTCGCCCGGCTTGGCCGTGAACTCGCACACGCGCACCTGATCGTTCTCGAACAGCAGCGAGTGGTCCGGGGCCTTGACCGGATCCTGGGCCCGGACCACCGTCGCCACAACACCCAGCGCAATCGCCAGGACCAGAAGGACCGTCCCATCGCGCAGCGAAGGCTTCATCACCCGCTCCTTTCACGTTTGGGGACCCGACTACTTCAGCGCCTCCGCGCCGCCCACGATGTCGAGCAACTCCTTGGTGATCGCGGCTTGCCGGAGTCGGTTGCGCCGCAGCACGAGCGCGTCGATCAGCTCGCCCGCGTTCTTGCGCGCCGATCCCATGGCGATCATGCGCGCCGAGTGCTCCGAGGCGAGGGCCTCGGCGAGCGCCGCGAACAGCTTGGCGGTCGCGTAGCGCGGCAGCAGCTCGGCGAAGATGCTTTCGGCGTCGGGCTCGAAGATCGGAGCGGCCGACACCACTGCCTCCTCGGTGCGTTCCGCGCCTACCGGCAGGAACGTCTCCACCACGACGCGCCGATTGAGCGCCGACACGTAGCGGGTGAACATCAAGTCGATGCGGTCCACTTCTCCCGAGAGGAAGCGCGCGATCAGCTCGCGGGTGAGCGCGCGCGCGAACTCGAGGTCGGCCTCGGCCGGCAGCGGCGTATGGGCGGCCAGCACCGAGACCTTGCGCCGGCGGAAGTAGTCGCGTCCCTTGCGCCCCACCAGGACCAACCGGATCGAGCCCGCCGTTCCCCCGCGCAGCCGTTGCTCGGCGGCCCGAATCAGGTTCGCGTTGTAGGCGCCGCACAGGCCGCGGTCGGCGGTCACCAGCAGCAGCGCGGTCGACTTGACCTCGCGGGTCTTGAACAGCGGGTCATCCAGCTCGCTCGCGGCGCCGCGCAAGTTCGCGAGCATCTCCGAGATGCGGGCCGCGTATGGCCGAGCGGCCAGGGCGCGCGTCTGCGCGCGGCGCAGCTTCGCCGCGGCGACCATCTCCATGGCTTTGGTGATCTGTTGGGTATTCTGGACCGACCGGATGCGTCGGCGCAGCACGCGGAGCGAGCTCACGGTCTCATGCCTTGAAGGAGGCCTTGCACTGCTTCACCGCCTCGGTGAGGCGGTCGCCATCGGCGTCCGAGAGCTGCTTGGTGCTCCGGATGTTGTGGGGCACTTCGGGGTAGCTCTTCTCGACGAAGGCCAAGAACTCCTTTTCGAAGCGCCGCACGGCGCCGACCGGCAGCTCGTCGAGATGCCCCTGGGTTCCCAAGAAGATCGCGATCACCTGCTGCTCGACCGGCATGGGCACGAACTGTTCCTGCTTCAGCAGCTCCACCATGCGCTCACCGCGGGTGAGCTGCGCCTGGGTCGCCTTGTCGAGGTCCGAGCCGAACTGGGCGAACGCGGCCAGCGCGCGGTACTGCGCCAGGTCGAGCCGCAGGCGCCCGGCCACCGATCGCATCGCCTTGATCTGGGCGTTGCCGCCGACGCGGGACACCGAGATGCCGACGTTGATCGCCGGCCGCACCCCGGCGTAGAAAAGGTCGCTCTCGAGGAAGATCTGGCCGTCGGTGATCGAGATGACGTTGGTCGGGATGTACGCCGAGACGTCGCCGGCCTGGGTTTCGATGAACGGCAGCGCCGTGAGCGAGCCACCCCCCTTCTCGTCCGAGAGCTTTACGGCGCGTTCGAGCAGCCGTGAGTGGAGATAGAACACGTCGCCCGGATAGGCCTCGCGGCCCGGCGGCCGCCGCAGCAAGAGCGCGAGCTGGCGGTACGCCTGGGCGTGCTTCGACAGGTCGTCGTAGACGCACAGCACGTGCCCGCCGCGGTAGGTGAACTCCTCACCCATCGCCAGTCCGGCGTAGGGAGCGATGTACTGGAGCGGCGCCGACTCGGATGCCGAGGCGGTGACGACGATCGTGTAGGCCATGGCGCCGAACCGCTCGAGCGTGGCGACCACGTTGGCGACCGTCGATTCCTTTTGGCCGATCGCCACGTAGATGCACACCACGTCCTGCCCCTTCTGGTTGATGATCGTGTCGAGCGCGATCGCGGTCTTGCCGGTCTGGCGGTCACCGATGATCAGCTCCCGCTGTCCGCGCCCGATCGGAATCATCGAGTCGATCGCCTTGATCCCGGTTTGCAGAGGCTCCTTCACCGGCTGGCGCTCGACCACGCTCGGGGCGGTGAACTCGAGGTTGCGGAACTGGTCCGATCCGATCGGGCCCTTGCCGTCCACCGGCTGGCCGATCGCGTTCACCACGCGCCCGATCATGTTCTTGCCCACCGGGACCGAGGCGATGCGGCCGCTTCGCTCGACCCGGTCGCCTTCCTTGATGTTCTTGTCGCTGCCGAACAGCACCGCGCCGACATTGTCCTCTTCCAGGTTGAGCACCATGCCGGTCACGTCGCCGGGGAAGCGCAGCAGCTCGCCCGCCATCGCGTCTTCCAGCCCCCACAGGCGCGCGATTCCATCGCCCACGGACAACACGGTGCCCACGCTCTTGGTCTCGAGCTTGGCCTCGTAGCGCTCCAGCTCCTGCGCCAGCACGGCGCTCACTTCTTCGGGTCGGAATGACATCGACAAGACCTCGCAGGGCGGTCGACTAGAAGGTTCCTCGTGGACCGGTCATCAGACGCTGACCTCGTGGAGTTGACGGCTCATCGAATCGAGCAACGAGCGCACCGTGCGGTCGATCACGCGGTCGCCGATACGCACCAGCGCCCCGCCGATCAGATCGGGATCCACCGTGGCATCGAGCTTCACGTTGCCGCCCACGGTGTGCTCGAGCGCGCGGTGCAGCCGCTCCCGCTCGGCCGGCACGAGCGGCACGGCACTCACCACCTGGGCGCGCCGAATGCCCAGGGAGTGCTCGACCAGCGCCTCGAACTCGTCGGCGATGGTCGGCAGCTCGGGGAGCCGCTTCTTGCGCAGCAGCAGGTCGAGGAACACGACCACCAGGCGCAGAGCGCGGGTGCCCAGCGCCCGCTCGAGCACGGTGCGTTTGTCGGCGAGCCGCACCACGGGCGACGCCAAAAACCTGCCTCCCCGAGCGCTGGGGCCGAGCACCGCGACGCCGCCCTTCAGCTCTTCGAGCGCGCGCGCGGTCTCGCCCCGTTTCTCGGCCACCAAGAACAGGGCCTTGGCGTAGCGCGCGGCGACGGTCGTGTCTCTCAACCCAGGGCTCCCACTTCGTCGATGAACTCGGAGGCCAGCTTGCGATGCGTCGGGTCGTCGAGCTTGGCGCGCAAGATCTTCTCGGCGGAGCGCATCGAGAGCGCGATGATCTGCTCCTTGAGCACTTCCTTGGCCTTCTCGCGCTCGCGGGCGATTTCGTCGGCGGCTCGTTCGAGGCGCCGCGCCGCCTCCTGTTGGGCCTGCGCCTTGATCTCGCCGGCCACTTTCTGGCCCTCGTGGACCGCCTCGAGCAGGCGTTCGCGCGCCCGTGCCTCGATCCCGCGCAGCTCCTGCTCGTAACGGCCCTTGAGCTCCTGGGCTTCGGCCTTGAGCCGGTCGGCCTCCTTGAACTCGCCGGCGATCTTCTGGCGGCGGGCTTCGAGCATGCCGAGCAGCGGGGCCCACGCATAGCGGCGCAGAATCCAGACCATGAGGAGGAACCCCAGGATCTGGGTCAGCACCTGCCGGATGTCGATCAGGTTCATGGGCGGCTCCTTACGTCCCCAAGGGCGGCCGGCGCTCCGCTAGCCGCCGATCTTGCCCTGCAGCAGGAACATGGTCACGAACGCGTAGATCGTGAGCGCTTCGGCGAGGGCCGCGATGATGATCATGGCGAGCTGAATCTTGGCGGTGGCCTCCGGCTGCCGGCCGATCGCCTGCATCGCGCCGCTCCCGATCCCACCCAGGCCGATGCCGGAGCCGATCGCCGCGAGCCCGATGCCGACCGGAAGCCCCCACCCGAGTGCCGCATGGAAATCCATCGTCGTCCTCCTGTTTGCCTAGTGGGCGTGCGCCGCCTCCTCGTGGCCGTGCTCTTCGTGCGGCAGCATGAGGAGGAAGTAGATCGTGCTCAACACCGTGAACACCAGTGCCTGGAGCGTGCTCGTGAGCAGCGCCAGGAACA